>JASHPY010000010.1 GCA_030037855.1 Thermoplasmata archaeon
GCGGTCTGGGAGACGATCGCCGAGAAGAAGTTCGTCACCTACGACCTCGCGCTGCCGGGCTACACGCTGACGCCGGTGCCGCCGTCGACCTGCTCCGCCATGGCGGCCGAGATCGCCCGCAAGGTGCCGCTCGTCGACCTCGATACTCCGCTTCCGAAGCCCCGACCGGCGGGCGTCGGTACCGACCCCCACCTCGAGAACTGACCGGCGTCCACGAGCGCACCTTTAAGCCACTCGGGACGCCCTTCTCTCCCGAGGGAGCCGGGTTGTCGACTCCGAGAGCGATCCGCATCCCTCGGGCGGGTTCCTCTCCCGCTACCGGCCCCGGGCCGACCGCCGAGGGCACGGAGCGTCCGGCCGCGGCCGCTTCGACGCCCAAGGTCGACCGACGCTACAACCAGGCGGCGCTCGAACGCGCCCGCCGGCTGCTGGTCATCTATCTCGGGACCCTGATCGCGCTGTACGTCGCGTTCCTGGTGCTCGACCGCTCGGCCCCGGGCGGAACGAGCGCGACGGCGGGCACGGGCCTACTCTACTTCAGCGGGATCGCCGCCGTCCTCGGTGTCGGCGGCATCTGGATCGCGCTCTCCCCCGCGCCCCGCGCGATCGAGGTGAGCTCGACCTCCGTGGTCGTCGTGAGCGCGTGGGGCCGTCGGCACAAGTTTCCCCCGCTCGACGAGATCCGGGCGATCGTCGTCCGGCGATTCCCGCGGAGCATCCTCGCGAGCCGAACGGTCGAGGTCGTCGAGGTCACCGATTCCGAGGGACGTCGCCGCACCTACCAGGTCGAGGAAGGGCTGTTGCCGACCGACCGCCCACGGGGCCGATAGCAAGGAGTCACTCGAGCAGGTCTTCGAGCTCGCTCGCGACCAGCGTGAGGAGCTGATCGAGCGCGCGGTTTTTGAGCTCGGTGATCTGGCCGGCGTCCGTCTCCATCCGTGCGAGGAACTCATCCCCGTCGCGCACGAACGAGAGCGAGAGGACGTGGACGCGACCGTCCGCTCGGCGGACGACCGGCGTCGGGACCGAGGCCCCGGCCGTCGACGCGGCCCCCGCTTTTGCCGTCTTGGGCGGCTTCGCGGCCGGGCGCGAGGGCGCCTTCGGGGCGGGCCGGGCGGGCGGTTTCGCCGGAGGTTTCCGCGCGGGCGCGGACCGTCGAGCCGCCGGTTTCGCCTTCGGCTTCTGACGGCGACTGGAAGGCATTCGACGGCGCCTCGAAGCGGCCGCACCAAGCCCCCCTATTTATGGGTTCGGTCGCCGAAATCGCGCGATCGGCGGTGACCGCCGCTCGGGGCCAACACCTATAGGCAGACCCCCGGTTCTCGAGACTCCGATGAGCTCGGCGACGCCGGCGGGCGACCGTCGGCCGGCGAACGCGGTTCCGCTCGGCTCCGTCCGACCCGAGACCGTCCTGTTTCTCGTCGGTCTCGCGCTCCTCCTCGTCTTCGTCGCGCTCGAGCCTTATCTCTCCTACGCGGTCTTCGGCTCGGACTCCGGCGAGTACTACGCGCTCACCTCGAGCCTTCTCACCACCGGGCACGTCCCGCTCGGCGCGGCGTACGGTGGCTGGGGCACCGCCTATCCCGACTTTCCGGGGATCTTCCTGCTCGCGGGGGCCGGCGCGGGAGCGCTCGGTCTCAACGCGTTCACCGCGCTCACGGTGATCATCCCGGTCGTTGCCGTGCTCTCGGTGTTCCCGCTCTTCCTCCTCTTCCGCCGCCTCTACCCGAACGACTCGGTCGCGCTCCTCGGAGCGGCGATCGCGTCCCTCGCGATGCCCCGGCTGTTCTCGATCGCGCACCCGGCGCCGCTCGCGCTCGGCGACTTCCTCGGGGTCGCCGCGCTCTGGATGTTCCTCGAGAGCCGACGGGACGCCCGCTGGTTCCTCCCGCTGACGCTCACCTCGGGGGCGCTGATCGTCACGCACCACCTTTCGACCTACTTCTTCGCGGTCGGGGCCCTCGGCAGCCTGCTGTTCCTCGAACTCTGGCGTCCCGGTCTCTGGAGCCGGCGATTTCCGGCGCGCGAGCTCGGCTTCCTCGGTGCGTTCGTCGTGGGCACGCTGCTCTTCTGGTTCGTCGGCACCACCTCGTTCGTCTCGAAGGTGATCCTCGCCGCGCTGCCCGCCGCGCTCGCGACCGCCCCGGTCGCGTTCGCGCTCCTCGCGGTGCTCGGGCTCGGCGCGGTCGGGCTCTCGACCCTCCTCATTTTCTGGCGCCGGCGGCTCGGCCCCCCGCGGCGCGCCTGGGTCCGGCTCCCGTCGGACCGGAGCGTGCTCCGCGACTTCGTGCTCATCCTCGTCGGCGTGTTCGGTGGCATCGCGCTGCTCCTCGTGGTCGCGCTGCCCGGCACGACGCAGAAGACCAGCGCGAGCGCGATCCTCTGGTTCGCCCCGGTGCTCGTGCTCGTGCTGTTCGCGAGCGGGAGTCGGCGTGCGCTCACGACCGCGCGACTCGGTCCGTTCGGCGTCACGTGGCTCGGCGCGCTCTCGCTCACGGCCGTGATCGCGCTCGGCGCGGGCGTCCTGCCGAGCTCGCCCCTCAGCGGGTACGCGGCGGCGATCCCGGCCTCCCGCTTCGCGGAGTACCTGTTCATCCCCCTCGGACTCCTGATCGCGGTCGGCCTCGCGCGCCTCGTCACGCGGGTCGGCGACCGATCGGGCCATCGCGCGTTCCTCGCCGCGAGCCTCGGGGTCGTCGTGCTGCTGGCCGCGAACGCGGCGATCGTGTATCCGCCGCAGGCCGACCTCGGGGGGTTCGAGGAGGGCCTCACGCACGGGGACGCCGGCATCTGGCTCTGGATCGGCCTCGCCGAGCCCCGGTCCGCGGTCGTCGCGAGCGACCATCGACTGAGCTCGATGATCTTCGGCTTTGACGGGAACCCCGCCACGTGGGACCAGACCCCGGCGCTGTTCACCGGCTCGAACTGGACGAGCGCGGCCGCCGAGTTACGCGCCTCCGACGCGCCGCTCGCACCCGCCCGACCGGTCGACCTCGTGGCCGTCGACTCCGTGATGTACGGCGGGGTCGCGCTGAACCCGTCCGCCGCCGCGATCCCGCTGAGCGAGGAAGCGATCGGCTGGTTCGGCGGCCTGCCGTTCGTCCTGCTCTACGAGAACGGATTGAACGTCGTCTACCTCGTCGACGCGACGTACCTTCCGCCGGGATAGGGCGCGACGGAACCGTCGCGTCGCCACAGCTCGATCGGGCACCGTCCGACGGCGGCGAGTTCGCCGATCAGCCGTTCCGCCCAGGCGAGCTTCGCGAGCTTGCGCTGGCGGGCGACGGGGTCGGCGTCCTCGGCCGCGCGGAAGTCGAACCCCCACAGCCGGATCCGCCGGGCT
Source organism: Thermoplasmata archaeon (assembly GCA_030037855.1). Taxonomy (GTDB): domain Archaea; phylum Thermoplasmatota; class Thermoplasmata; order Lutacidiplasmatales; family UBA184; genus Lutacidiplasma. The sequence goes on from JASHPY010000010.1 coordinate 3,344, forward strand.
CCGACGTGCTCGGCTAAGAAGACGGCCCGGTCGCCGTCCGTGAATCCCCCGACGTCGACGAGCGCCCCGCGCGGGGGCCCGGCCCACGACCCCGCGAGCTCGGAAGGGAACTGGGGGACCCACTCCTCGATCGCCGATAGGTTGTCGCCGTGCGCGTGGACGACCACGAGAGCTCCGCGACGGTTCGCGCCGACCTCGGTCGCGAGCGGACCGTCGAGGTCGGTCGTGACGACCGCCGGTACGATCCCCGCATCGAGGCACGTCGCCGCGGCCCCGTCCGCGGCGACCACCGCGGGGGCCGGCCGCTCCGCCGAGAGCCGCCAGAGGGGGGGAGGTCCGGCGCCGGGGGCGAGCCCGACCACCACGACGTCCCGCCCCGAGAGCCGCCGGCCGACCCGGTCGAGCGGGGCGACGCGCGCGGCGGGGGAGAGGAGCTCCTCCAGGCGAGCCGCCGACCGCACTTCCCGTTCGAAGGGAAAGCCGAAGTCGCGGGCGATCGCCTCGTACCGTGGAGCCCACGTCGGGTACTCCATTTCGGGCCGAGAACTCGACCGACGCCTTATAATCTGGACGCTGCTCTTCCGCCGATAGGGTTACCGCCGTGATGCGACCGTTGGCTCAAGAGATCCTCTCCCACCTGCCGGGCGATTCGAAGCGTGGCTCCGAAGCGGCGCCGCCTCCCCAGAACGACGACGCGGAGCTCGAGGCGGTCCTCGCGTCCCTCAAGACGAACATCAAGGTCGTCGGGTGCGGGGGCGGCGGGTGCAACACGATCAACCGTCTCGCGGAGGAGGGGCTCGGCGGGGCCGACATGGTCGCCTGCAACACCGACGCGCAGCACCTGCTCGCGATCCACTCCCCGAAGAAGATCCTGCTCGGACGACGGCTGACCCGCGGGCTCGGCGCCGGCGCGCTTCCGCAGGTCGGCGAGCAGGCCGCGAAGGAGGCCGAGGACGAGATCAAGAAGTCGCTCGCGAACTCCGACATGGTGTTCATCACGCTCGGCCTGGGCGGTGGGACCGGGACCGGGTCCGCTCCCGTGGTCGCGCAGTGCGCGAAGGACGCGAACGGGGGCAACCCGCTCACGATCGCGGTGTGCACGTTGCCGTTCGCCTCCGAGGGACTCGTACGGGCCGAGAACGCGATGTGGGGCCTCGAGCGCCTCCGGGCCTCGATCGACACGGTCATCACGATCCCGAACGACCGATTGCTCGAGCTCGTCCCTCGCCTCCCGATCCAGACCGCGTTCAAGGTCGCGGATTCCGTGCTCGCGCGGGCGATCCGCGGGATCACCGAGATCATCACGCGGCCGGGCCTCGTGAACCTCGACTTCAACGACCTCCGCACGATCATGAAGGGCGGGGGCGTCGCGCTGATCGGGATCGGCGAGTCCGAAAGCGAGAACCGCGCCGAGGACGCGGTGCTCGAGGCGATCAACTCCCCGCTGCTCCGGGTCGACATCGCGGGGGCGTCCGGCGCGCTCATCAACGTCACCGGCGGGCCGGACATGACCGTGAGCGAGGCGCAGAAGGCGGCGGAGGTCGTCCAGAAGGCGATCAGCCCGACCGCGCGCATCATCTGGGGCGCGGCGGTCGACCCGACGATGCAGAGCACGATCCGCGTGATGCTGGTGGTGACCGGAGTTAAATCCCCCCAGATTTTCGGTGGGGCGCCGACGGGGTCAGGTCCCGGCAAGAGGTCGGGACCGGACCTTGACGTCGTGCACTAGGGTCCCCGATGGCATTCCTCGACCGCGCACGACGCGCCCAGGACAACTTCGACGGACGTCTCCGGACGTTCGGCCACGGCAAGTACGGCCGGATCCTCCGAATGGCGCGGCGGCCGACCCAGGAGGAGTACGTCAAGGTCCTCGAGGTGACCGCGCTCGGCGCGGTGCTGATCGGCCTCACGGGGTTCGGGATCTACATCTTCTTCACTCAGGCGGGACCGTGGCTGTGGACCAGCCTCTCGGGCCTCTAGGCCGTCCGCGGGCGCGAGGGGAAGGGGAGCCATGACCGCGAACGAGGACGAAGGCATCGGTCTCCTCTCCGGCACGCCGCCCGTGGTCGCGGAGAAGAAGGGCGAGCCCGCCCCGGTTCCGGCCGTCGCCGCGCCGGCCCCCGTGGTCGCTCCGCCCGCCCCGAAGCCCCAGGTCTCGACGATGCTCACCCTCAAGGCGGTCGAGGAGGCGCCCCGCGAGGTCACGGCCGGCACCGTCACGACCCTCTCCGCGGTGCTGACGAACAAGTCGGCGGAGTCGCTCACGGTCCCGGTCGGGATCGAGGTCGCGTACACCTCCACCTACCCCGGTGAGGGCGCGGAATGGCCGGCCCGATGGACGCCCCCCGGGAAGCGGACGTCGACCGAGCTGTTCGCGCGCAAGATCACGGTCCCGATCACGATCCTTCCCGGCGCCGGCGTGCCGCTCTCGTTCGAGATCACGGCACCGGTCGGGGTCCGTTACGGCGACCGGGTCGAGGTCCGGCTCTCGGTCTCGGACCCGGACGGGAGCCCGGTGCTCCGGCTCACGCTCGCGTCGGTCGCGCGTCAGGCGGTCCTCGCGATCAAGACGTCGCGCGGCTACGAGCGCGAGGTCGCGGACACGCTGCTCGCCCGCGCGGACGAGAAGGCGGATGTCGTCTTCGCGCTCCTCGTGCCGTCCTCGCTCCGCGGCTACGTGTTCGCGGAGGGGATGAGCTTCGAGGGCGTCCGCGAGATGCTGAAGGGGATCCGGAAGGCCCGCGGCCTCGTGGACGGCGAGACGACCTTGAAGGAGGTCGAGCCGCTCCTCGTCCCGAAGATCACGGTCGAAGGGTTCGTCGAGGGCGCCATCGTCGAGCTTATCTCGGGACCGTTCAAGGGCGAGAAGGCCCGCGTGAAGAAGATCGACCAGGCGAAGGAGGAGATCACGGTGGAGCTCATCGAGGCCGTCGTTCCGATCCCGGTCACGGTGCGGGGCGACCACGTCCGCATGCTCGAGAAGGGAGGCGGCAAGAGTGGCGGATGAGGTGAGCGTCCTCGTCGAGGGCGGGAAGGCCGCGGCGGGGGCCACGCTCGGCTCGGCGCTCGGCCCGCTCGGCGTCAACGTCGGTCAGGTCGTCGCTCAGATCAACGCGGAGACCAAGCAGTTCGCGGGGATGCGCGTCCCCGTCGTCATCAAGGTCAACCCGTCGAACCGGACGTTCACGCTCGTCGTCGGCCGGCCTCCGGTCGCCGCGCTCCTGTTGAAGGAGGCGGGGAAGGAGAAGGGGTCGGGGAAGCCGAACTCGGAGGTGATCGGGGACGTCTCGCTCGACGCCGTCCGCCGGATCGCGACCGCGAAGGGCGAGGACCTGGAGGGCCGGTCGGTGGAGGAGCAGATGAACCAGGTGATCGGCACTTGCGTGTCGCTCGGTCTCACGGTCGGCGGGGAGGACCCGCGGGCGGTGCTGAAGGCCCGGGTCGCCGCCCGGGGCGCGCGATGATCGGGCCCGGGGGGACGCCGCCGGACCTCGCGAACGCGGAGATCGTCGACTACGAGCCGGTCGGCGGCGACGGGAAGGTCCGTCTCAAGCTGAAGGACGGGTCGATCGTCGAGATCCGACTCGAGATCATGAACATCCTTCGGGCCGGCAACGACCCGAACACCGGGCTTCCGTCGTACGTCGTCCAGTCGGCGCCGCTCGTGCGCCTGGTCGAGTGCCCGAAGGAGCTGCGGAAGCCGCCGCTCCGCCCGAGCGCGAAGGACTCGAAGGCCGCGACCGGTTTCGGTTAGCGCGGTCGACGCGCCGACCCGTTGCTTCTTGAGCTCGCCGGGGGTGGCCCCGCCCGATGGCAAAGTCTCCCTCGGACCCCGAGCAACTCACGCGTCGCTGGATGCGCCGGTTCAAGGTGCCGGGCGCGGTCGTGGGGATCGTCGAGCGGGGACGCCGCCCGATCCTGCGCGGCTACGGGTACCGGAACCGGGAGGCCCGATTGCCGGCGACGCCGCGCACGATGTTCGGCCTCGCCTCGGTCACGAAGTCGTTCACCGCGATGGCGATCCTCCGCCTCGCCGAGGACGGCCGGCTCTCGGTGCGTGACCCGATCGTCCGCCACCTGCCGGAGTTCGCCACACCCGAGCGACGGGCCTCCCGCCGGATCACGATCCACCATTTCCTCACCCACACCTCGGGCCTCCCGCCGCTCCCCTCGATCTACTACACCACGATCCGGAGCACCCGCGACGACCCGCCCTACGACCCGGCGGTCGCCCGGAAGGTCGGAATCGACCCGGAGCACGTTCCGATCGACACCTACGAACAGATCCTCGACTACCTGCGGACGACGCGCTACCGACTGCTCGGCGCGCCGGGTCGGTTCTTCAGCTACTCGAACGAGGGATTCGGGCTGCTCGGGGCGGTGATCGAGCGGGTCACCGGCCGCTCGTACGAGAGCTACGTCGAGGAGGCCGTGCTGCGCCCCGCGGGGATGCGTTCCACGAGCTTCGACCCCGGGATCCTGTTCCGGCAGCCCGAGGTGACGATCCTGTACTCCCCCCGTCGGGCCGGTCGGCGGCACGGCCTCGTCCCGTCCGAGACCTGGTGGGGCGAGACGTGCCTGCGGGCGGCGGGTGGGCTCCGCTCGAACGTCGACGACCTGAGCCGATACCTCGAGATCTACCTCCACGCGGGGAAGGTCGATGGCGAGCGAGTCCTCCGGCCGAGCTCCGTCGCGCAGATGATGCGACCGTACGCCGGGCTCGAGGGCGGCGTCTCGTACGGGTACGGGGTCGAAGTCCGTCCGGACTATCACGGGACCCCGCTCGTCTTCCATAGCGGCGGCCTGCCCGGGGTTTCCTCGCTGTTCGCGGTCGCGCCGAAGCGCGGCGTCGCGGCGGTGATCCTCACGAACGTCGAAGGAGGGTCGGTTGCGGTTCCGCTGCTCGCGGCCCTCAACGGTCGTCTCGGGCTTCCGCTGCGGAGCTCGCTATTCGAGCCACCGGAAGAGACGACGCCCCCGAAGTCGCTCGCGGAGTACGACGGCTGGTTCTGTTCGGGGGAGGGGATCTGGGTCCGTTCGACCGACCGGGGCGATCACCTTCGATTCGACTTCCGTGGCATCGAGCTCACGTTCCGGGACCTCCGGTTCCGACCGGCCGGTCGAGACCGGTTCGTCACCCGAATCGGGGGTCAGACCGGTCAGGTGCGCTTCGAGCGGGATGCCCGCGGCCGGGTCTGGGCGCTCTTCCTGGGCCACCGACTCCTCCGCCGCCGCTCCCCGGCCGACCTCCGCCGGGCGCGGCGCGGTCGGCTCGAGTGGTAGGTGCGCGGTTCTAGCGCAACGCCTATACTCCCCCACTTCGTCGCACGCTCGTGGTCGATGTGCAGAACACACCGGCCGTCCCGCCCACGGACTACGGCGGGGACGAGCGAGCGGGCTACCTGTTCGCGGGGGGCACGATGATCCTGCTCGGCTGGGGGGTGGGCGTCGCGCTCAACCTGGTCCTCCACCACATGGCCCCCGCCGGGGGCCTCACGGTCGCCGGCATCTGGTTCGGCCGCACGGTCGGTACCTACGCGTGGGCCGCGGCCGCCTTCGGGTTCGTCACGGGCGCGGTCGGGGTCGGCCTGCTCGCGGTCGGGCGAGCGACGCCGAAGGGCCGGCTCGTCCTGCCCGGCTCGGACTACTGAGCCCGGCCGAGACCCGGAGGACGCGGGCGGGCCGCCGCCCGTCGCGAGGGTGGGGTCCGCGCCGAGACGGGGCTCTTCGCGTTCTTCAGCGTCGCCGCGCAGTCGGAGCAGACCCGCTCGTCGGCGTCCAGGTCGTTGCGGCAGAACGTCCGCCCACAGACGGTACAACCCAACGACGCGGGAAGTCCGCATCGCGCGCACTGGCCGACGAGCACCGGTAAGTTCCCTCCCGGAAAGGAACCTCACCTCACGTATAGGCCGCTGGCCTTAAGCCCTTCGACAAAGCCCGCGCCGAACGACCGCCGGGTGACGTAGCGCGCGGCCCGACGGGCCGCCGGACTCGCGGAGGCGAAGCTCACGCCGAAGCCGGACGCCCGGAGCATCTCCGCGTCGTTGTCCCCGTCGCCGAGGACGACGCAGTCGGCGGGCGTGAGGCCGAGCGGCTCGAGCGCGCGCCGGAGCGCGGGCAGCTTCCCGGCCCCCGCCTCCATCAGGTGGATCGCGTAGCCGGTCCCGATCGACGCGACGCGGACGCGCTGGCCGGCGAGCACCCGGCGGATCCGGGAGATCGGAACGTCCGGCACGAGCGCGACCTCGGTCTCCCGCCAACGGTCCGTGAACAGTCGGCGGACGGGGAGGCCCGCGGCTCGCAGGGCGCGGAACCCCTGGATGGCAACGCGGCGGTCCGCGAGCCGCTCGACCCGCTCCTCCCCGTCGACGTGCCAGTACACGAGCCCCCCGTTCTCGGCGACGATCGGGCCCGTCAGCCCGAGCGACCGGTGGAGGGCGAGCGCGATCGGCAGCACGTTACCGGTCGCGAGGGCGACCGGGACGCCTCGGGACTCGAGCCGGCGCACGGCCCGGACCGCCCGCGGGTCGAGCCGCCGATCGGGGCCGGTCAACGTCCCGTCGACGTCCGTGACCACCGCGTGGAATCGGGCGCGCGATGCGCGGCCCGTACGCGACCTCATGGCGCCGGGTCGGCCCGTCGCCGGGCGATCGCGCGTCGGAGCGCGGCCGCGACTTCCTGGCCGTCCCGGCGCCCGCGCACCTCGTGCATGACGTCGCCCATAAGGGGAGAGAACGCCGCGTCGCCCCGCTCCGCGACCATCGCCCCGTTCTCGTCGACGACCCGGTCGATGAGACGTTCGAGCTCCTCGGGGGTGAGTCCGGAGAGACCCGCTTTCCCGGCCGCTGCGTCGACGGTGGCGGCGCCTCCCGCCAGTTCCCGAAGGACGGCGGGAATCCCTTCCTTCGCGAACGCGCCGGCCTCCTCGGCCGTCAGCACGGCATCGAGCCGAGCGATCGGGAATTCGGGCTCCGGCTCGCCCTCCGCCCGCGGGACCGCCGGAACGTCTTGCACGAGGAGACGGGCGACGAGCCCCGGAGCGTGGCCGCGTCGGACGAGCTCCTCGAACGGGCCGATGTGGCCGCCCCCGACCAGCTGAAGGACGAGCTCGCGCGCCAGCCCCGTATCGCGGGCGACGCGCTCGCGCGTCACGGACGGGCGTTCGGGAAGTCGCGCCCCGAGGCGAGCCAAGTGCTCGGGCGTGATCGGGATCGGAGGCAGGTCGGTCTCGGGGTACATCCGCTCACGACCGGGAAGCGGCCGTGAGTATCGGGTCCGACCGTCCGGCAGCGGGTCCCGGGTCTCCCCGGGGACTCCCTCGATCGCGTCGGCCGCGCGGGCCGCGACCCGACGCAACGCGAGCTCGGCCCGGGTCCGATCGGGGTGGGTCACCAGGACGAACGCGTCGTCCGGACCGAGCTCCAGCACCGCGCGGAGGTCCTTCACCTCTCGATCCTCGACACCGAACGCGGGGAGCTCGTCCGAGTGCAGCAGGCCCTTGGGTCCGACCGCTCGCGCCTGGTCGGCGAGCTCCCGACCCAGTCGTTCGTCGGACCCAGAAGGCGCGCGCAGGAGTCCGCCGAACCCCGGAAGTCGGAGCGCGAGCACCGAGCCCGCGTGACGACCGGAGCGCGCCAGCGGGCCGCTCGAGACGGACGCGAGTCGGTCCGTGACGTCGACGGGTGTCTCCGCCGGCGCGACCGCGCCGCGCCGCTTCAGTTCGGCGCGTACCTCGAGGAGCACCTGCTGACGTCCGACCTCCCGGTCGACGTATTCCTGAATCTTCCGCAGCTCCTGCACTCCCTTGATCTCGATCCGACGCCCGCCCTCCGTCGAGACGTTGACGTCCTCCCGGATCGTGCCGATCCCCCGCCGGGCCTTTCCGGTCGCGCGCACGAGCGCGCCGATCTCCTCGGCGACCGCGCGCGCCTCGGCGCCGGACGTGATGTCGGGACCGGTCGCCACTTCGACCAGCGGAATCCCGAGCCGGTCGAGCCGGTACGTCACCTCGCCGTCCGCCTCGCGCACCTTCCGGGCCGCGTCCTCCTCGAGACAGATCGAGTCGATAGCATACCGACGACCGTCGAGGTCGAGATGGCCGTCGACCGCGACGAGGGCCGTCCGCTGGAACCCCGAGGTGTTCGACCCGTCGACCACGATCTTCCGCATGACCGCGATCTCGTCGACCGGTCGCGCGTCGAGCAGGAGCGCGAGCGTGAGCGCGACGTCGAGCGCGGCCGGGTTGATCGGGTGCGGCGGCTCCTCGTCGAGGTCAACGAGGCAGCTCGCGTCCGAGACCTCGTAACGGAAGAGGAGTCCGCGGGACGCCTGGAACTCGGTCGCGGGGTCGACCGACCGGTTCTCCCCGCTCGCCGACCGTAACCGCCGCGCGAACGAGCCTTCGACCGTCTCCGAGAGCTCGCTCGGACAGTCGCAGAACAGCTTCCCCGTCGCGAGCTGCTGGTGGACTTCGAGACCGGCCTTCACGCCTCGTCTCCCGCTACGTGACGCCACTGGAACTCGCCGGCGACGTCGGAGAGGAGCAGCGCCTCGACCGCCCTTGGGTCCGTGGCGTGCCCGAGCGCCCAGAGGAGCTTCGTGTAGGCGGCCTCGGGCAGCAGGTCGCCGAGGTAAAGCACGCCCGCGCGCTGGAGCTCGCGGCCGGTCGCGTAGACGAACGGGTCGACGTTCCCCTCGAGGCACTGCGTCGTCATCGCGACGACCTTGCCGGCCCCGATCGCCCGGCGGATCCACTCGAGGTGGGCGGCCCCCACATGGCCGAGGCCGGTGCCCGCGAGCACGAGACCGCGCAACTCGTCGGCGAACCGCTCTGCCTGCGTCGGCGTCAGTCCCGGATAGAACCAGAGGAGGCCGCCGTGCGGGTCGAGGGGGCCGTCGGCTCGCGGAGGACCCGCCCCGGCCGGTCGGACCGGCTGCTCGAAGTGGATCCCGGTCGCGTCGACGAACCCGAGCGGGGGGCCGTTCCGGCTCCGGAACGCGTCCCGCCGGCTCGAGTGCATCTTCCGGACCCAGGTGCCGCGATGGATCGCGTACCGGCCGTCCGAGAGCGCGGCGTGCATGACGACCACGACCTCGCCGAGGAGTCCGCTCCGAGCGACCTCGACGCCCGCGGCGAGGTTCGAGGGACCGTCCGACGACGGTCGGTCGGGAGAGCGTTGGGCGCCCACGAGGACGACCGGTCCGGGGAGGTCCTGCAGGAGGAAGCTCAGCGCGGACGCGGTGAACGCGAGCGTGTCGGTGCCGTGAGCCACGACGACGCCCTGTGCGCCCTCGCCGAAGACGCCGACCACCCGGGACGCGAGCGCCTCCCAGTCCGACGGAGTGATGTCCTCGCTGAGACGATCGAGGACCGGTACGATGCGTACGCGACCCCGCGTCCCGAGCTCCGGATAGAACTCGAGGATCTCCCGCTCCTCGCGGACGGGGCGGACTCCGCCGGTTTCGTAGTCCACCCGCGACGCGATCGTGCCACCGGTCGTGAGGAGCGCGACCCACGGGGCGTCATCGACCGGAGCCGGGGCCGCCGTCGGGCCCGGCGCGCGCTTCCGCTCCTCCCGTGGGTCGTCGCCGATCAGCCGGACCTGAAACGATGGATCCACGCGTACGCCGACATTGTAACCGGAGTCGAGCTTGAGCTGGACGATGCGCTCCCCCGACATCTCCTGGCGCGGGACGGTGGTCCCGGTCCACGTCGGTCCCCGCGGATCCGAGATCTCCACCCGGCGTCCGGTCGGGAGCGAGCGCACGACGTCCCACGGGTCGCCACCGTCCGTTCCGGTCATCGGACTCGACCGTCCCGGACGGGCGAGCAGTCATGCCGGCACTTAACGCTCTCATCGAACCCTGCCGGTCGGCCCCGGTCTTTTATACGCGACCCCCCTCGGCGCGCCGGGAACGGAAGCGCTTCCGGATGCCCGTGTGGGGTAGCTACGGTTCGGGACCCTGCCCGATCCGCTGCAGTGGATTATCCTAGAGGCCTGCGGAGCCTCAGACCTGGGTTCGAATCCCAGCACGGGCGTCCCCCTTCTTGAGTTCGGATCTTTTGCTGGACGCGGAAGTTGCAGACCGGGCCCGCGCTGTCGCGTTGGGCCCTCGACCACCGAATCCTCCTGCACGATTCCTCGGTTCGGACCTGACGCGAGGAGGAGTCTTTCCGATCAAGCCGAATAGCCGATGTGAACTTGTGTCGGTCGGGGGCTCCTTCTCCCGGGATATCGAGCTGACCTCCGCAACGGTTCTTGAAGAGGCCCGATGGAAACAATTTATACCATCGAAACGATGAATGACTTGATGGCGTCTAGCGATCGAGCGACTAGCATCCCGGTCCACGCGTCAACGGTTCGCCTCCTCCAGCAGTTGAAAACGGGTGCCCAGAACTGGGACCAGTTTCTACTGGAGCTCGCCGAACGAGATCTCGACCGGCTCGAAGCGGACATTGCGCGGGCTGACTTGGCCCTCTTCCGAGCAGGGAAGGGCGAGCTCGTCCCCTTGAGCGCCGTGAGGCGGGAGTTTCAGACGAAGGCTCGGAAGTAGATTGTGGAGACCATCTCCTTCTGGGGTCGATCGTACGCCCAGTTGAGATCGCTTCCCCGAGAGGTCCAACTTGCCTTTGAGTGGGCGATCCTCGAGTTGGAGCAAGCCCCCGACTCGCTCCCGGAACGGTCGCCTGGGCCGGTCACGATCTCAACCGAGATACTCGAAGGGCCGCTGGGCCTGAGGCGGATTCGAGTAAACCGCGCGCCGGGAGACTCTGGGTTCCGCGGCATCTACGTGGCGGATGGACGCGTCGTGGTCTTCCTTCGATTTGCTCGGCGCGACCATCAAACGTACCTCCGCATCGATAGGGCGGCCAGAGCGGCGCTCCTCGAATTCGGCCTGAAGCCAAGTGACTCTTAGTCTCCTCTCGACCCAAGATCACATCGCTCGCCGCCTCACGAAACTTCGGGCGTGATGCCCTGTGCAGAACGAATCTATTCGCCCTACAATGTGGGCGAATCCCAGCACGCGCGTGCCCCATCACCCGTACGTGGATTCTTTGCCGAACGCAGCGTTCTACTTTGAGTGGCCGGGGGGTCGTCGACCCGCTTGGGCATGCGTTGATATGCGCCGCTCTCCATATCAGCTATGGGGGCGGGCTATGGCGAGTACCAGCATCGCAGTGACCCAGGAGACGCGGCAGCTTTTGGAGTCCCTCAAGACAGGGGGCGAGACGTATGACGACGTCATCCGGTCCTTGATCGTTTCCCATCCGGTGCGCTTGACCTGGTCGGAGATTGCGCGGCGCATTCGCAAAGAGGAACCAGAGGGTCCGATGGAAGACCTGATCCGGAAGAGCCGAAAGCAACCCTACTGATGACCTTTCGAATTCGGCGGAAACTCCTCTCCGATCCCGAGTTTCTGGGACTCCCGCCGGATGTGCGGGAGACATTCATCTCCGTCTTCCGAGAGTTGGCGGTTGCCGAGACCCCAGTACAGAGAACCTCGGCCTGGTACATCGAGGAGCTACACCAACGAAAGAGGCTAGCTCCCGAGGGCATCTTCTCGGTCCACGTCAAAGAGGTTGGCGGCAAGCGGTGGCCCTGGCGAGGAGTGTCCTTCCGCCGTGGAAACGATCTTGTGTTTTTCGGATTTGGTCCACGTGTGCCGGACTTCTATGTGAAAATGGCACGGGCGCGGGACGCGTTGAGTCGCGAGGACGACGAGCGCTGATCGGACGTCTCCCGTCGGCTAGCCAGCGACGGCCCTGAGAGGTCCCGCCCCCGCGCCGGTATCACCGGCAAATCGTGGGAGTCGCTCGGTCACAAACGGCCGTGACCCTACAAGCCGGATGGAGCACTCGGACCGCCCGACCAACCTCGATGACGAGTCCGGTCGTGGCCTACCACAGCGCGTCGACTCCAGGTCGGGCCGCGATACTTCCGCCGTCCGCATCGAAAGGAAGGCAGGTAGCCATGGTGGCAGTAATAAGTGAGTGACTTTCATCTAACTGAGGCGGCTCCTTGGCACGACCTAAGAGCGAGGCCAAGCGCAATGCCATACTCGAGGCGAGCGTCCGGGTGTTCGCGAAGGAGGGCCTGCGGGCCCCCACCTCATCGATCTCCGGCGCTGCCGGAGTGGCCGAAGGGACCCTGTTCCGGTACTTCCCCACCAAGGACGCCTTGGTCAACGCGGTCTATCAGGACATCAAGGCTGACATCGCGGGGGCGGTCTTCTCTTCCTTTCCACGCAAGGCAGGCGTACGCACTCGGCTGCGGCACATCTGGAACCGCTACGTTGACTGGGGAGCCGCGCACCCGGCGGCACACCGAGTGGTCAGTGAGATCGAGCTGTGGGGGGGCCTGACCAGCGAGTCCCGAGCACTCGACGCCGGCAACCTTGCAGAGCTGCAAGCCCTGGCCCAATCCTTCCGCGAGCAGGGCTTAGCGGCGAAGGACCTCTCGGATGAATACATCGGCAGTGTCATCAACGCCCTTGAGGAGATGACCGTCTCGCTGGTGATCGACGACCCTGATGGCGCCGAACGGTACCGCGACCTGGGCTTCCAGGTCCTCTGGAACGGAATCACGGCGCGTCCCCGATTGCGAGACTTAGTGAGTGAGTAAACACTCATATATCTCTGCGCGCATGAACGCCTCGTGAGTGCGTGGAACGAGAGGGATATCCCCCTTCAAACGGGGCGACTGGCCATTGTTACCGGGGGTAACAGTGGAATCGGGCTGTTCACGGCACTGGGTCTCGCTCGTGCCGGAGCCGAGGTGATCATCGCCACGCGCTCGGAGGCGAAGGCGGTGGAGGCGATTCGACAGGTGCGGGCCAGCGTTCCCTCCGCGTCGCTGCGCTTCGAAGCCCTCGACCTCGCGAGTCTCAGATCGGTACGCGCCTTCGTCCAGCGGGTGGGGCGGCTACCTAAGATTGATTTGCTCGTCAACAACGCAGCCGTCATGTATATTCCGACGCGGGAGCTGACCGAAGACGGGTTTGAGCGACAGTTCGGCACGAACTATCTCGGTCCCTTCGCCCTGACGTTGGGCCTGCTACCTACCCTCCTGCGGTCGCCCCACCCGCGCGTTACCACCGTCTCGAGCGGTGCCGCGAATATGGGATTGAAACGGATCAAGTTCGAGGATCTTGAGTGGGATCGCGGGTATCGCCATTATCCGGCCTACTGCCAGTCCAAACTCGCGGACCTCATGTTCGCCATCGAGCTAGGCCAGCGGTCCGCTCGTGTCGGAATTCCGTTGACGAGCAATGCGGCGCATCCGGGTGCGGCTCGCACCAATCTTCTATCGAGCGGGCGGGGCCGCCCGCCCAACCTGGGAGTCCGAATCCTGATTCGCATCATCGGCCAGTCTGCGGCAGGAGGTGCTCTCTCGGTGCTCCGAGCCTCGACGGACCCGTCCGCCACATCCGGTAGCTATTTCGGGCCATCACGACTCGGCGGATCGAGAGGTCCCCCCGCACCCGTTGGAGTGCCGGCTCCGGCCTTGGACGCGGGAGCCAGGTCACGTCTCTGGGAGATCTCCGAGCGGCTCACGGGGGCGCATTGGGATCCGACTCAGCCCCCCGTCCCGTTCGAGAACTGACGAAGCCAAACGAGCCACGATCTGAAGGCGAGAGGTCCGACTCGGTGTACGATTACCGTCGAGGCGGCCAGCCTCGGCGGGGAGTGCGCTCGTCGGGGCACGCCGGTAGGTACCCTCGACCTCATCGTCGCTGCAGCGGCCCGCCATCACCGAGCGATAGTTCTGAGCACGGGCACGGACTTCTCGAGGATTCCTCGAACGGTGGTCGAGACGTACTAACGACCTGCGACCGCTGGACCACTGGATAGACTTCGCAGACGAATCCTATGGCCCTAAAATTGGGACGAATTCCAGCACGGGCGTCCCCATCGTCGGTTCGTGGACTCGTGGCGGAGGGCAGCGTGGCATCTTGCCCGCCGCTTCTAGGAGGCGGACGCTCCGACTCGCGGAAGGGAACCCTCCGGGCTGCCCGGAGCGCCCCGGCGGCGCCCGACGGGTCTTACCGAGGGGTCGCAGGACGGACGCCGGGTCGCCGGTGCTCTTTCGGACCGCCGGGCGCGCTCGGCATTGGACCCGTGCGAACCGGTTTGTGTCGGGAGTCCCGGTCGGGCGTTCGTTCGAGAACGGGACCGATCCGCTGGATCACCCCTCCCGTGCGTTCCCCCGAACTTTCGACGTTCCGTGACTTCCCGGGGAGGCAGCACCGGCCGGCGTCGAACTTCTGACGGACGAGGGCCGGGGGCGACCCCGATTTCGTGCGCGTCCGTTCCCGGCGGTGACCAACGATTAGATACGCCTCGCGGGTCGGCCCCCCGTGGCCGTCGGCGGCCGTCACCTCTCCGCGGAGATGCCCACGGACCTCGTGGGATACACTTCGCTTACCCAACGGGACGAATCCGCCTTCCTTCAGTGCGAAGGCTCCGTAGCGAGCCGTTTCCCGGAAGGTCCCCCCGCCAGGATCATCCCGATCGCGGCGAGAATGCCGACCGCGGCGAGCCCCTCCATCGCGTACAGCGCGCCGTTGCTCTGGCCCCCGAGCAGGAAGACCGCGCCCGAGATGGTCGCACCGAGTGCCGCGAGGGCAGCGAGACCCGCCGAGGCCCTCGGCCCGGGTCGGTAGTGGCGGCCCACGAACGAGGTGGAGTATCCTGCGATCCCGAGGGTGACGAGTGCGAGTCCGATGTGGCTCGCGAGGGTCAATGGCAGGTAGCTGCTCTCCATCGCCAGCGAGCTCCCGACCACCGACGTGAGCACGAACATCACGAGCGTCGCGATGCCCCAGGCACGAAGGGACCGTACCGGAGTGCCTCCCGGACTCGACGAGGGTGCCGTCGTCGACGATTCTGTCGCCACAGCTCGCCGACGCTCTTCGCGGCTGACTATTTGGCCGCTTCGCCGCCCCACTTCTTGGCGGAGTCCGGGTCCACGTCGCCCCAGTCCGCCGCAACCTGTCGAGTCGTGACGTTGATCCGATTGTACAGGTTCTGGGTCGCGAACCCCAGAACCAGGAACGCCAGCTCGCGCTCCGAAAAGTGCCGAGCCGCTTCTTCCCAGACCGTGTCGGGCACGGGGTCCGGGCGGTCGCTGAGCCGTGTCATCGCTTCGGCGAGGGCGAGAGCCGCTCGCTCGGGAGCCGTGAATCGAGCCGACTCCCTCCACGCCGACACCGCGAAGAGCCGTTCCTCCGTTTCCCCGAACTTCCGCAGCAGCATGCAACTTCCGTCGAGGCAAAGCGCGCAGCCGTTCAGCTGGCTGGCGCGGAGCATGCCGATCGAGAGGGCGCGCGCCGGCGGTCCCTGCAGTTGACCGAGAAGTTGGCCCAGGGCCTGTAGCGGGGCCATCGCCTCGGGAACGATCGTCGCGGGGTTCTTCAGTCGGGTCTTCGGCGTCACCGTCGATATCGGCATTGCACTTACTCCAAGGCGCGAGTGATCGCGCCACCACTTACATAACTTAGATGGTATATATTGTACGAGCGTCGAGCATCGCACTTCGCGCGCCGCTGGAGAGGGGGACAACCGGTGCCCCATGCCGACTCCGAGCCGGTCGCGAATGGTTGAGTCGAGAGTTATGCTATTGTCCCTCGGATACGCGTGGGGCGATCGCCGCTCCGAGGTTACCCCGGCGAAATCACTCTCGAAATCGTATTATACGGAATCGAATCATTTCTCGACCCACCATGTCGGCGACGCTGCGCGTGGAGGCCCGCCCGCCCTCGGAGGGGAGCCTCGACCCGACCTGGCAGGTCCTCCGAGAGGCCAACATCCTTCTGCGGGAGCGTTGGAACCGACGGCTCGACCGCTACGGCCTGTCGTTCTCGGAGTACGTCGGCCTAGAACTCTCGGACCGACTGCCCTCGAAACCGTCCGACGTCGCTCGCTACATCGGTATCAGCGCGGCCGGGGCGACCGACCTGCTCGACCGGCTGGAGACCCGAAAGCTCATCCGACGCGTACCCGACGCGCTCGACCGGCGGGCGGTGTTGATTCGGCTGACCGCGGCGGGCAAACGTCTGCTCGAGCAGTGCCACGCCGAGAAGGAGGCCGAGATCCAGTTTCTCGACGCGGCGATGACCTCACGGGAGCGCGAGGCGCTCGCCGAAGGCGTCCGGGCCCTCCGACGTGCGCTCCGTCCCACGCCGGGAGGTGACTAGGATGGAGTACAAGTGGACCGTCCTTTCGAACACCACGCTCGGAGGGCTCCTCGCCTCCCTGGACGGCACGATCGTGCTGATCTCGCTCCCGGTCATCTTCAACGGCATCGGGGTCAACCCGCTCCTCCCGGGGAGCTTCCCGCTCCTGATCTGGCTGCTGCTTGGTTACGGGGTCGTCACCGCGACGCTCCTCGTCACGTTCGGGCGCCTGTCCGACATGTGGGGGCGCGCCCGGATGTACAACCTCGGGTTCGCGATCTTCTCGACCGGTTCGATCCTCCTGTTCATCGAACCGTGGACCGGCGCGACCGGCGCCTGGGCGCTGGTCGGCTTCCGTCTGATCCAGGCCGTAGGCGCCGCGTTCCTGTTCGCGAACTCCGCTGCGCTCCTCACCGACGCGTTCCCGGCCAACGAACGCGGGAAGGCGATGGGCGTCAACCAGGTCGCGTTCATCGGCGGGTCGCTGGTCGGTCTCATCACGGGCGGGATCCTCGCGAGCATTCCGGACCTCCACATCGGTCCGTTCCTCCTGCCGACCTGGCGGCTGATCTTCCTCGTGAGCGTGCCGGTCGGCGTCGTCGGTACGATCTGGGCGTACGCGCGACTCCGGGAGATCTCGGTCCGGCGGACCGGCCAGAAGATCGACTTCCTCGGGAACGGGACGTTCGCGCTCGGTCTCACGCTGCTCCTGGTCTCGATCACCTACGGGCTCTTGCCGTACAACGGCCAGCCGATGGGATGGTCGAACCCCTGGGTCGTGAGCGGGCTCGCCGCCGGCGTCGGCGCGCTGTTCCTGTTCCTCTACATCGAGAGCCGCGTCGCGGACCCGATGTTCAAGCTCGGGCTCTTCCGGAACCGTTCGTTCGCCGCGGGGAACTCGTCGGCGTTCCTCGGTTCGATCGCGCGGGGCGGCATGATGCTCACGCTGGTCGTCTGGTTCCAGGGGATCTGGCTCCCCCTCCACGGCTACTCGTTCTCGGAGATCCCGCTGTGGGCGGGGATCTTCATGATGCCGATGATCTTCGGGTTCCTCACCGCGGGTCCGTTGAGCGGGTGGATCTCGGACCGAAAGGGTCCCCGGGTAATCGCGACGCTGGGGATCTCGATCGCCTCGGCGACGTTCTTCTTCCTCGCGTTCCTTCCGCTCAACTTCCAGTACTGGGAGATGGGCGTCCTCCTGTACGCCCAGGGGATCGGGATGGGGATGTTCGCCGCTCCGAACGCGGCGTCGGTGATGAGCTCGGTCCCGGCGGAGAATCGGGGCGCCGCGTCCGGGATGCTCGCGACCCTCCAGAACTCCGGTCAGCAGATCTCGATGGCGATCTTCTTCACGATCATCATCGTCGGCCTCGCCTCGGGTCTCCACGGATCGGTGAGCGGGGCCCTGGTCGCCGCGCACGTGGGCCAGCCCGACGCGGGGATCCTCTCCGGCGTGGTCGCGTCGAACCCGACCGGCGCCTTGTTCGGGGCGTTCCTCGGAGAGAACCCGATGCAGTCACTGCTCTACGCCGCCGCGACCGTGCCCGGATGGCAGCCGCTGCCGCCGAACGTCGAGCAGACGCTGCTCGCCCCCCACTTCTTCGCGGGGGCGATCTCGACCGCGTTCGGGACCGCGCTCTCGGAGGCGTTCCTGTTCGCCGGCGTCGTGACCGCGGCGGCGGCCCTGATCTCGTGGATGCGGGGAGAGCGGTACATCTACGGCCAGACCCACGAGACGCCCCGGACGCCGGGAGCCCCGGCGGCCGCCCCCCCGCCGACGTCGGACCCGCCCGCGGGGGCCGCGGCGGTCGGTTCCCCGGGGATCCGTTCGCGGCCGTAGCGTCGTCGACGACGGCGCGCCCGACCTCAGAGCGGAAATAGCTCGGCCGTCTCGGACCCACGCACCGATGCCGACACGCGAGGTCGCGGCCCAGTTCGATGAGATATCGCAGGTCTACGACGCGACCCGGGACCCGCTCGAGCCGGCCACGGTCGACCGCCTCGCCGAGACCTTGCGGGCCGCCGGTGTCGCCTCGGTCCTCGAAATCGGCGTCGGGACCGGGCGCATCGCCCGCCCGCTCCTCGAGCGCGGATTCGTCGTCACGGGCCTCGACGCGTCGAGCGGGATGCTCGCGAAGGCCCGCGCGAAGGGCGTTCCCCGGCTCGTTCGCGGGAGCGGCTACCACCTTCCGTTCCCGGACCGCGCGTTCGACGCGACGATGCTCGTCCACGTGCTCCACCTCCTCGACACCCCCCGCGAGGTGATCGCCGAAGGACGGCGCGTCAGCCGTCGCGGGACGTTCGCGATCGTCCGGCCCCGTGCCGGTCGCCCGCCCGAGGAGCGGCCGGCGTTCACCGCGCGCCGGATCGTCTACCGCATCCTGGCCGAAGAGGGCTATCCGGTGCCGGACCGGTCGCGCGGCCCGCCGCACGTTCGCGAGCGGGAGCTATTGACCGAGCTGCCGCCGGACGACCTCGTCATCCTCACCGATCGCACGGTCACCGAGCCGATGACGCGGCCGCTCGAGATGCTCGCCCGGCGGGCGAGCCGCCACACGCTGAACGTGCCGCCCGAGGTGATGGCCCGGGCGGTCGCGGCCGCCCGCGCCGAGGTCGGGGACCGGACGTTCACCTACCAGCGCGTCGAAGCGCTCGCCACCTGGCGGTCGCAGCCCCTTCCGGCGGCGGTCGCCTAGCGAGCGAACCGGTGCTCCATCACATACGGAAGGACCCCGCCGGCCCGGTAGTACTCGAGCTCGGTCGCCGAGTGGAGCTCGGCGCGCGTGCGGAACCGGACGGTCGACCCGTCCGCTCGGGTCGCGAGGACCTCGACCACGGCGCGCGGCGCGAGCTCCCCGTTCGCGAGCCGGAGCTCGAACGACTCCCGCCCGGTGAGGCCGAGCGACTTCCATCCGTGGCCGGGCTCGAACGTGAGCGGCAGCACCCCCATCTCGATCAGGTTCGAGCGGTGGATGCGTTCGAAGCTCTCCACGATCACGGCGCCGACCCCGAGGAGCCGGGGCCCCTTCGCGGCCCAGTCGCGCGAGCTCCCCTGGCCGTAGCTCTTGCCGCCGAGGACGATCAGCGGGACGCCCTCGGCGAGGTAGCGCTCGGACGCCGCGAAGATCGTCGACGGCTCGCCGTCGGGGAGATGGACGGTGACCCCGCCCTCCTTCGGAGCGGCGAGCTCGTTCTTCAACCGGACGTTGGCGAACGTGCCACGGATCATGACCTCGTGATGGCCGCGGCGCGTGCCGTAGGTGTTGAAGTCGGCGACCGGCACGCCGCGCGCGAGGAGCCACTGGCCGGCCGGCGTGCCCTCGGGGATCTCCCCGGCGGGAGAGATGTGGTCGGTCGAGACCCGGTCCCCGAGCACGACGAGCGCGCGCGCGCCGCGAGCGAGGACGCCCGAGCGCGGGAGCCACGGCGAGGGGAGCTTCAGGTACGGGGCCTCCGCGAGGTAGGTCGACGCGGGGTCCCACGGATACTCGAGGCTCTTCGGCACGTCGAGCGCCTCCCAGTGCTCGTCCCCGACCTCGATGTCCCGGTACTTGTCGCGGAACATCCCGGGGTCGAGGCTCGCCTCGACGATCGAACGGACCTCCTGGGGGCTCGGCCAGAGGTCCTTCAGAAAGATCGGAGTGCCGTCCGCGCGCTTCCCGAGCGGCTGGCTCGAGAGGTCGAGGTCCATCCGGCCCGCGAGGGCGTAGGCGACCACGAGCATCGGGGACGCGAGGTAGGCGGCCCGGGTGTCGATGTTGATCCGGGCATCGAAGTTCCGGTTCCCGCTCAGCACCGCGGCGACGTAGAGGTCGTCGCCCCGCACCTGCTCGGAGACGGCGGGGATCAACGGTCCCGAGTTCCCGATGCACGTCGTGCAGCCGAAGCCGACGACCTCGAACCCGAGCTTCGCGAGCGGAGCGAGGAGCCCGGCCCGCTCGAGATACGAGGTCACGACCTTCGAGCCGGGGGCGAGCGACGTCTTGACGTGCGGCGGAACGGCGAGCCCGAGCTCGAGCGCCCGGCGCGCCATGATGCCGGCGCCGACCATGACGGACGGGTTCGACGTGTTCGTGCAGCTCGTGATCGCGGCGATGACGACCGAGCCGTCGGTCACGGGGGCCGGGGCGCCGGGGGCCCGCGGCGCGCGCGAGCGCGCGGGGTGCTCCTTGCGGTACGCCGCGAGCGCCCGTTGAAACGAGAGCGGGGCGTCGCCGAGCGACACGCTCTCGTCCGGATTGCGCGGGCCGGCGACCGACGGCACGACCGCGCCGAGGTCGATCCGCAGGACGTCATCGTAATCGACGCTGCCCGGCGCCGGCGCGCCCCAGAGCCCGGTCGCGCGCGCGTACGCTTCGACGCGGGCGAGGAGCGCGGCGTCGCGACCCGTGCCCTGGAGGTAGGCGATCGTCGCCGCGTCGATCGGGAAGAGCGCGGCGGTCGCGCCGTACTCGGGGCACATGTTCGAGACCGTCGCGCGGTCGGCGACCGAGAGGTGCTCTACCCCGGGGCCGAAGAACTCGACGAACCGATCGACCACGCCCTTCTCCCGAAGCTTCCGGGTGACGGTGAGCACGAGGTCGGTCGCGGTCGCGCCCTGGGGGAGCGCGCCCGCGAGCTCGACCCCGACCACCACCGGGCGGGGGAGGAAGTACGGCTCCCCGAGCATGACCGCTTCCGCCTCGATCCCGCCGACGCCCCACGCGAGGACCGAGAGCCCGTTGACCATCGTCGTATGCGAGTCGGTCCCGATCGCGGTGTCGGGGAACGCGACCGCGCCCCCGGCGTCCCGGCGGGTCGACACGACGCTCGCTAGGTACTCGAGGTTGACCTGGTGGCAGATCCCGTTCCCGGACGGCACGACCCGGGTGTGGAGGTAGGCTCCCTTCGCCCAGCGCAGGAACCGGTAGCGCTCGTGGTTGCGTTCGTACTCCCGGTCGAGGTTGATGTGGAGCGAGCGCGGCGAACCGAAGCTATCGACCTGGACCGAGTGGTCGACGATGAGGTCGACCGGCACGACGGGGTTCACCCGCTCGCTCGGGATCCCTCGAGCGACGGCGGCGGTCCGGAGGATCGAGAGGTCGACGATCACGGGCACGCCCGTGAAGTCCTGGAGGAGCACGCGCTCCGGGAAGAACGGGAACTCGGTCTCGTCGGAAACGGCCGCGCCGTTCGCGAGCGCGACGACCGCGTCGAGGTCGGTGCGGTCGGCGTGGTAGTGACGGACGATGTTCTCGAGCAGGATCCGCACGGTGCGCGGGCGCCGGGCGTAGCGGGCCGCGTCCACCCCGCGGAGGCGCTCGGGGTGGTAGACGAGGGCTCTCTCGGCTCCGAGTGGCGTCATCTCCGCGACGCCCAGCGGGTCGGACTCGCTCATGCGCGTGCTAGAGACCGCGGGTTCTTGGGCTCTTTGGGGACGGGTCGCGGACCTCGGAGGTGGTGAGGGGGAGCGACCGTTCCCAGCTCGCGCTCACGCGTCGGCCGGGGAGCATCGCGGCCCCGGGCGCCGCGAGGCGCGCCTCGACCCGCTCCCCGTCGTCGGTCCGCAGGAGAACGACCGACTCTCGCCCGACCGTACCGGCCGCCTCGACCGTGAGCGACAGCGGCCCGCCTCCGTCCGGCCGGAGGGTCACGTCGGTCGGATGCACCGCGACCGCCCCGGACGGGTCCGAGAGAACGTTGTAACCCAGGAAGCGGGCGGCGAGCGCCGTGCGGGGACGGCCGAAGACCTCGTCCGGAGTCCCGACCGACTCGAGCGAGCCGGCGAACAGGAGCCCGAGTCGGTCGGCCAGGAACAGCCCTTCCTCCCGGTCGTGCGTGACGTGGATCGCGGCGATGCCGAGCGCGGTGAGCGCTCGACGGAAGTCGGTCCGCAGCTCCTGCTTCAACTCCGGGTCGATCGACGCGAACGGCTCATCGAGCAGCACGAACCGCGGCCGAGCCGCGAGGGTCCGGGCGAGCGCGACCCGGTGTCGCTCGCCGCCCGAGAGCTGGGCGGGCGTCCGGTCCTCGAACCCCCCGAGGTGCAGGAGCTCGACCATCTGCCCGACGACCGCCTCGACCTCGGGGCGTTCGCGTCGCTGGAGCAGCGGAGCGTAGGCGATGTTCTCGAAGACCGTGCGATGGGGGAAGAGCGCCGGTTCCTGAAACATGAGCCCGATCCCCCGCCGGTGAGGCGGGGTGTCGGTCACGTCCTGCCGGTCGAGCAGGACCCGTCCTTCGGTCGGCCGCTCGAGGCCGGCGATGCACCGGAGGAGGGTCGTCTTGCCGCTCCCGTTGGGTCCGAGGAGCACGAAGTATTCTCCGGGCGCGACCGCGAGCGATACCGACCGCAGCACGGGCGTCGCGCCCCACGCCGCGGAAAGCGACTCGACCGCGAGCCACGGCTCAGAGCTCGACACGCCGACCCCCGAGGACCAACGCGAGGAAGACGGCGAGGCTGAGGATCAGCAGCAGGCCCGCGGCGGCGTCCGCGACCGCGAAGTACCGCGTGTTCGCGAGCGTGTAGAGGGCGACCGGGAGCGTCGCGAACGTCGGCGTCACGAGGAAGTACGTCGCGGTGAACTCCCCGAGCCCGAGCGCGAAGGCGAAGAGGCCAGCGGTCACGAGCCCGTCCCGGACCCGGGGGAGGTCCGCGTCGAGGAACGCGCCCCAGCCGGTCGCTCCGAGCGTCCGCGCCGCGTCCCGCTCCTCGGGTCCGAGCGCGGCGAGCGGGATCTCGAGGCTCTGCAGGGCGAACGGCAGCGCGAGCGTCGCCTGACTGAGGATCACGAGCGCCCAGACGGTCGACTCGCCGCCCAGGAGCGGCCGCCAGAACTGGGCGAGCGAGAACGCGAGCACGACCGGGGAGAGCAGAAGCGGCACGAACAGGAGCAGTCCGACCGCTCCCGCGCGACGGGGGCGCCGTGCGACCGCGAAGCCGCTCAGGATCCCGAGCACGACTGCGATCGCGGCGGCGATGCTCGCGAAGAACAGGGTGTTCCCGACCGCTCCCTCGATCGAGATCCCGAGGCGATCGGCGGTCGAGGAGGAGAACAGGGCGGCCCACGCGGAGCCGACGCCACCGCCGCCGACCGGCAGCACCGTCCGGTAGAGCACCGCCCCGAGGAGCGCGACGACGCCCGCGAGCACCGCGACCGTCTCCGCCGCGAGGGCCCAGGCGAGCGGCGACCGTCCCAGCCGGGCGCGGCCGACCGGGTCGCTTCCTCCGCCGGAAGCGCGGATCCGTCCGAGGACCCCGAGGTACGCCGCGGTCGGGAGGAGGAACAGGAGGACGATCGCGACCGAGAGGACCCCGGCCGCCGTCGGCTCGAGCCCGAGCGTGTCCAGGAACCAGACCTGGGCTTCGACCGTGTAGCATCCCGGTCCGCAGAGCAGGAGCGGAGGGGCGAACGAGAGCGAGCTGAAGAGGAACGTGAGTAGCCCGCCCGCGCACGCGCCGACCCACGTCGGGGGCCCCCAGACGTCGAGGTAGACCCGCCCCGGGGACGCCCCGAGCGTCGCGGCCGACTCCTCGAGCGACCGCCCGCTCCCCCCGCCGCCGGCGGCGGTGAAGAGGATCACGATCGGGACGTTGAACAATAGGTTCGCGACGACGATCGCGGGCAGTCCCGAACCGAGGAACGCGAGCGACGGCACGGCCGAGGAGAGGAGACCGGCCGGGCCGAACAGGTCGAGCACGCCGAAGACGACCACGAGGCTCGGGAGGAGGAACGGGACGAGCAGGAGCGACCGGACGACCGACCGGCCGGGCCAGTCGAATCGGCCGAGGAAGACGCCGGCGGGATAGCCGACGGCGACCGCGACCGCGGCCGAGACGCTTCCCTGGACGAGCGAGTTCTCGACGGCGCGCTGGTTCGCGCTCTGGGCGAGGATCGCCGCGGCTCCCCCGAGACCGCCGGCCGCCGCGAACGCCTGCGAAAAGAGGACGGCCGCCGGGATCAGCGCGAACAGCGCCACGAACGCAACGATCGGGACGAGGAACGCGGCGTCGCCGCCTCCCCGCCTCATGTCGACCCGGGGTCGATCTCGGTCCACGCGGACACCCAGCCCGGGAGCTCGTCCGCGAGCTCCGTCGGCGTGATGTCCGCGTTCAGGGGGACGATGGCCGTGGGGTCGATCGCCGCGCTAAAGACCGAGGGAAGCGGCACCGTCGTGTTGGCGGGGTACTCCCACTCGTTCTCGGGGATCTCGGACTGGACCGTGCCGCTCAGGAACCAGTTCTCGAACTCCTCGTCGAGCGTGAGGTGGGTCGAGCCGCGTACGATCCCGATCCCGTAGATCGTGCGCCAGCCGTACTCCGTTCCGTTCCACCAGGAGACGGTCGAGTTGAACTGCCCGGCCTCCCCGTTCGCGGCCGCGTACGCGGGGTCGGTGGAGTAGCTGACCACCATCGGCGGCCCGCCGGGCGTCGAGAACTCGCCGAACGCGGTCCCCCAACTGGTGGCGGGCGGCGGCAGTCCCTCGGCCGAGAGGTCCTGCCAGAACGTCTCCCAGTTCTGGTGAAGCACGTCCTCGTAGTACAGGATCTGCCAGACGAGGAACTCCTCGCCGGTGATGTCGTACTCGGGAGACTCGGTCTCGAGACCCTTTGCCCAGGTCGCGTTCTGCGTGAAGTCGGGGAGCGTGGCCTCGGCGACCGCGCCGCCCGTCGAGGCGGCGAACGTCGAGTTAAAGTCGATCGCGAGGTAGCCGTACTCGTACGGCACCGCCGCGTCGTCCGGGCTCAACTCCGAGGCGAGCTGGGGGGAGACGTTCGCGAGCGCCGGGGGCGCGTACGGGACGAGCAGCTGGTCGGCCTCGGCGACCGGCGTCGTGATCTCGTCGAGCCCGAGGACGAGGTCGGCGCCGGCCGACCCCTTCTGCGAGACCAGGGTGCTGAGCAAGGTCCCGGCGGGGCACTCGAGCTCGATGCGGACGTGATGGGCCGCCTCGAACGTGCCGAACACTGTCGAGAAGACCGTCGGATTGCAGTCGACCCCGCCGAGGAGGCTGGGATAGGTGTAGATGACGAGCGTGGGCTCGCCCGCTGGGGCCAGGTTCGCCTCGTACTCGTAGACGCCGAACCCGGCGACGACGACCACGACCGCGACCGTGAGCGCGACGATCGCGCGTCCGACCCGACCCGGACGACGGAGTCGCCGGGGCGCCGGTAACGTGGGAGACGAAGTCAAGTCCTCCGCAGGGTGGCGGAGAGTTCCCTCAGGTGCTGCATCGCGTTCCCTTCGCGGGCATTATCCCGATCAGGTTCTTGGGGTCGACGAGGTCCCCCTCGTCCTCTCAGCCGGTACCCAGCTCCCCCTACCTGCTCGGGCAGGGCCCGGTCGGGAATAAGGTTTGTCGGAGGAGGTCCGTGCGTGCCGCACCGTTTATGCGGTCGAGCGGTCTAGCATCGGAAGTGACCGGCACATCGGACCCGATGTCGAAGCTCCGCTTCGGCACGGAACTCGTCAAGCGCGGTTTCGCCCGCATGCAGCAGGGCGGGGTGATCATGGACGTCACGACCGCGGACCAGGCGGCGATCGCGGAGGAGGCCGGCGCGGTCGCGGTGATGGCCCTCGAGCGCGTGCCGGCCGATATCCGGGCCGCGGGCGGCGTCGCCCGAATGGCCGACCCGCTCAAGATCCGCGAGATCAAGGAGCGAGTCTCGATCCCGGTGATGGCGAAGTGCCGGATCGGCCACACCGCCGAGGCGCGCGTGCTCGAGGCGCTCGCGGTCGACATGATCGACGAGTCGGAGGTGCTGACGCCCGCCGATCCGTTCCGTCACGTCGACAAGAAGGCGTTCCAGGTCCCGTTCGTCTGCGGTGCGCGAACGCTGGGTGAGGCGCTGCGTCGGATCGACGAGGGCGCCGCGATGATCCGTTCGAAGGGCGAGGCCGGCACCGGCAACGTCGTCGAGGCGGTCCGCCATATCCGACAGATCAACGACGAGGTCGCGCTCGTAGCGAAGCTCCCCGCGAAGGACGTCGGCGCGTGGGCCCGCAAAGAGCGGGTCTCGCTCGCCGTGGTGAACGAGGTCCGTAGCCTCGGCCGCCTGCCGGTCGTGAACTTCGCGGCGGGCGGGATCGCGACCCCCGCGGACGCGGCGCTCTGCCGCATGCTTGGCGTCGACGGGCTGTTCGTCGGGAGCGGGATATTCAAGTCGCAGCATCCGATGAAGGTCGCGCGAGCGATCGTCGAGGCGTCGACGCAGTACGACCGGCCGGAGGTCGTCGCGCGGGTCTCGGCCGGCCTCGGCGAGCCCATGCGCGGGATCGAGATCGGGTCCCTCGGGTCGGGCGACCTCCTGCAGTCGCGCGAGTCGACCCCCGCGACCGGCCGGCGGAGCCCCACGACCGCGTGAACCGGCCTCGGGCCCGGGCGATGCGGGTAAAGAGACGGACGGTGTGAACCGGCCGTGCGCATCGTCCAGGTCAGCCCCTTCTTCCACCCCCATGCGGGGGGCGTGGAGTCGCACGTGCGGAGCCTGGCGCGCGCGTTCGTCCATCAGGGACACGACGTGACGGTCGTCACGTCACGGTACAGCTCCGCCCTCCCGCGCGAGGAACGCGTGGAGGGTTATCGCGTCGTTCGGACCCGCACGCTCGGGGTCGCGTTCAACACGCCGTTCGACTTCGGCACGGCGCGCGTGCTGCGCGACCTCCACGCGGATGTCATCCACCTCCACTATCCCCCGCCGGTCACGTCGTACTTCGCGACCCGCTCGCTCCATCGACGGAACATCCCGGTCTGCCTGACCTACCACTGCGACCTCTACCTCGCCGGCCTGCTGGGCCGAGCGCTCGCCGGACTCTACCAGCGGGTGTTCCTTCCCCCGACGCTGCGCGCGGTCGACCGGATCATCGTGCACACGCGCAGCTACGGCGGGACGTCGGCGATGCTGCGCGGGCGCGAGCTCGCGGTCATCCCGTCCGTGGTGGACCTCGACTGGTTCCGGCCGGGTCTCGACTCGAGCGACCTCCGACGGGACCTCGGGCTCGAGGGCCAGCGGGTCCTCGGGTTCACCGGCCGACTCGTGCCGCACAAGGGCGTCGACGTGATCCTCCAGGCGCTCGCCCAGCTCCCCGACGACGTCGTGCTGCTCGTCGTCGGCGCGGGACCCCGTCTCCCGAGCCTGGTCGGCCTCGCCCGACGCCTTGGGGTCGAGAGCCGGGTCCGATTCTGCGCGTCGGTGACGGACGACGACCTGCCCCGGTACCTCTCGCTCGCCGACGTGTTCGTCTTTCCGTCCCAGAGCCGCCTCGAAGGGTTCGGCCTCGCGGTCGCGGAGGCGATGGCGGTCGGGCTTCCCGTCGTCATCGCGGACATGCCGGGCGTGCGGGAGGTGATCGAGCCGGGGCGCGAGGGCCTCTTGGCGGAGCCGCTCCTGGCGGGCGATCTCGCGGCGAAGGTGCGGACGTTGCTCGACGACCCCGCGCTCGCGCGCCGCATGGGGGCCGCCGGCCGGCGACGGGCGGAGGAACGTTACGGCCTCGCGACCGTCACGGCCCAGCTGATCAGCTTGTACGAAGGCTTGCGCGCAGCTGGTTGATCTGGACCTTCAGGCGACCCGCCTCGGCCCCCGCGGCGCGCTTCCAGTCGGCCCCGGCGGAAGCGTAGCAGATGCTGCGGGAGGCGTTCACGAGCAGCCCGCGCCCGTGGGCGTCGACCCCGTCCCGCACGGCGCTCGAAAGCGAGCCCCCTTGAGCGCCCACCCCGGGGACGAGGATCGGGATCCCGTTCCCGAGGAGCGACCGCGCCGCCCGGAACGCGTCCGAGAAGGTCGCCCCGAGCACCACCCCGACGTTGCCGTGCGCGTGCGAGAGCCGTCGCGCCTCCCCGACGACCGCGAGCCACAGCGGCCCGCGCGGCGTGGGAATCTCCTGGAAGTCGGGCGCGCCGGGATTCGACGAGTGGGCGACCACGAAGACCCCGCGCGTGGGCTCGTCGAGGAACGGCTGGAGCGAGTCCCAGCCGATCCAGGGGGTGACGGTCACCGCGTCGAACCCGAACGACTTGAACGCCCCGTCGCGGAGCAGGGCCATCGTGTTCGGGATGTCGTTCGCCTTGAGGTCGAGGATCCGCAGCCGCGTCGCGCCGATCTTCCGCGCGACCCGCTCGAGGCTCGCGAACCCGTCCGCCCCGTAGCGGAAGTACGCCGCCATCTGCATCTTGTACGCGGCGGCGTGGGGGAGCGTCGCCTCGACGATCCCGTCGAGGAAGTGGTCGAGCTGACGGCCGGCCGGCAGGCGTCGGAGCGGCTGGGGCATCTGCTTCGGGTCCGGATCGAGCCCGACGCAGACGAGCGAATCCCGTGCCTTCAGGATCCGGTCGACCCGCTGGACGAACTTCTCGGCCACCGGTAGAAGTTCAGTGGGCCCGGAGCAAATAGATTGCCTAGGGGCTCCGTTCAGCGTTCGCGACCGTGTGCTGAGTTTTATCGGCCTCGACCGTTCCCCGCGGCCGGTACGCACCCATGACCCCGACCGACCCGATCGAGGCCTCCTCCGAGACGCGTCTCCGCGACCTACGTCCCGGGGCGGCACCGGTCGAGATCGTCGCCCGGGTGGTCGCGGTCGAGCGTCGGGAGGTCACCCGCCGGTCGGACGGCGGGCGACGGCCCCTGCTCTCGGGGCTGCTGAACGACGGGACCGCGACCGTCCGGTTCACGTGGTGGGACCCCCCGCGAGACGGGATCGAGCGGGGCACCGTGCTGCGCGCCGCCGGGGTGGAGGTTCGCGAGTTCCGCGGCCGTCCCGAGATCACGTTCAGCTGGAAGTCGCACGTCGAGCCGGCGAGCCCGGTCGAGCTGCCGCGGGTCTCCGCCGAGGAGCTCCCCCCGAAGACCGTACGGGAGCTCGCGCCGGCATCGGAGGGTTTTCGACTGCGCGCCCGCGTCGTGCGGGTCCAACCGAAGTCCGTCACCGTAGGGACCGAACGACGGGTCGTCCACGAGGGTCTGCTCGCCGACCGGACCGGCTCGATCGCGTTCTCGTCGTGGACCGATTTCCAACTCTCGCCCGGTGAAGCGGTCCAGATCTCGGGCGGGTACCTGCGCAGCTTCCGGGGCCGCTCTCAGCTCGTGCTCGACGACCGGTCGACGGTCTCGCGAGTCGACCCCGGCGACCTTCCCGAACCCGCCGAACTCCTCCTCAGCGGGCCCACGTCGATCGCCCGAGTGGAGGACGAGGGAGGAGGCGAGACGGTCGCCGTCGAAGGCATCGTCGTCGGCCTCCTCCCCCCGAGCGGCCTCGTCTACCGGTGCCCGACCTGCCGGCGGTCCGTGAAGAGCGGACTCTGCCGGATCCACGGTCAGGTCGACGGCCAGCCGGACCTCCGGGCGCGGATCGTGCTCGACGACGGGACCGGGGCCCTCACGGTGAACGCGGGCCGCCCCGAGACCGAGCGGCTGTGGGGCATCACCCTCGCGGACGCGCGGGCCCGTCTCCGGGAGCAGCCGGACCCGTCGATCCTCGAGGAGCAGCTCCTCGAGGCGCTGCTCGGCCGGCGGCTCCGGGTCCGAGGGCAGGGGTCGAAGGACGACTTCGGCATCACGGTCCAGCCCGAGTCGATCGAGCGGGTCGAGGTAGACCTCGACGCCGCGGCGGGCGAGCTCTCCGCCCGCCTCCGCGGAGGGTCGTGATGGCACTCCGCGAGCCGGCCTGGAGGGTCACGGCCCGTGAGCTCGAGAGTTCGTTCGAAGAGGAGCGAGGCTCGGGCGAGCGCGCGGCGAGCTACCTGCTCTCCCCGTTCGGGGCCCGGATGAACCGGGTGCTCGTCGCCGGCGAGCTCTCGCCCGCCGAGCCGATCGGCCGGGACGAGGCCTCGACGTTCTGGCGGGCCCGGCTGGCCGACCCCTCGGGCGCGGTCGCGGTGACCGCGGGGAGCTTCCAGCCGAGGGCGATGGCCCAGCTCCGCTCGGCCCGGGACTCCCGACCCTGCCTCGCCGTGGGCAAGGTCCACCTCTACCGGGGACGCGACGGGGTCGCCTACGTTTCGGTGCGGGCGGAGGCGGTCCGTTCGATCTCGGAGAACGAGGAGCGGGCGCTGCTCGCGGACACGGTCCGGCAGACGCTCGACCGCCTCGACCTGCTCGAGCGACTGGAAAAGACCCCGTCGACCACGGACGAGGAACTCGCGGCCGAAGGGATCCCGCTCGCCTGGGCGCGGGCGGCGCGCGAGTCGCTGCGCCGGTACCCGACCGTCGACCGGGCCGCGTTCCGACGGGAGCTCGCACCGGCGGTTCGCCGGGTCGCCGGAGAGAGCGGGCCGGTCGTCT
>JASHPY010000050.1 GCA_030037855.1 Thermoplasmata archaeon
GGAGCACCGCCGCCGCGATCTCTTCGGGAGCGGCGATTTTCTCCTCGCCCTCCGCCGACGGTCCAACGACCACGCCGACCCCCCAGGACTTCAGTCGGTCCATGTTCTCGCGGACCGCGGGGTTCAGCCCCATGTTCGCATGCATCGCCGGGGCGACGAGCATCGGGACGGTTCCGCCGAGCGCGACCGAGGCGCAGGAGGTCACGGGCGTGTCGTCAATCCCGTGCGCGATCTTCGAGATCGTGTTCGCCGTCGCCGGTGCGATCAGGTAGAGGTCGGCGCGATCCTCGCCGGGTCCGAGGAACGTGACGTGCTCGACGTTTCCCGTCAGCTGGAGCACCGGCGGGTGACCGGTGGCGAATTCGAGCGCTTCCGGGGTCACGATCCGCGTCGCTTCCGGGCTCATGACCGCTCGGACGTCGGCCCCGTGGCGGATCAGTTCGCGGATGATCTTCGGAACTTCGACCGCCGCGATCGACCCCGATACCCCCACCAGGATGTGGCGACCGGAGAGCAGCTCGGTCGTCCGACCCCGGATCACGCGGCTTGGGTGCACTCGACCTCCCCCCAGCGAGGTTCGGCGGGAGAGTAGCCTCCGCCTATTAGTTGGGCGGCGGCCGGCGCCTCGATTTAAAGCCGTTCGTCCGTTCGGCTACCCGATGCCGAACGGAAAGTCGAGCGGTCCGGCCGACCCGGGGAGCCGGGCGCCCCCCGCATCCCCGCCCTCCGAGGGGCTCGAGCTGCCGATGGTAACCTCGGCGAGCCAGTTCGCCGAGGTTGGACGCGGCGTCGGGAGACCGAAGACGCCGGTCGCTCCGACCAAGGTCGCCCGGGGCGTGACCGTCTTCGACCTCGACGGAACGATCCTGGACGACCTCGGGCTCATCAGCGCGGTCGCGAGCGAGGTGATGTTCCAAGCGTTCGGAACGCCGCCGGAAGAGGGACGGATCCACTACCTCGCGACGACCGGCATGCCCTTCGAGGCCCAGCTCGCGCAGCTCTATCCGGACGCGCCGCCGGCGCTGCGCGCCGCCACGGCCCGCACCTTCCATCAGCGAAAGGTGACCGAAGCGTACTCGAAGGCGAAGCCGTTCCCCGAGGTCCCGAAGCTGCTCAAGCGCCTGGGGTCCGAGCGTTGGACCCTGGTCGTCTCCACCGGAGCCGAGACCGAGATGGCGGAGCTGCTGCTCGAACGCGAGGGTCTACGGTACTGGTTCGAGGAGGTGCTCGGCTCGGCCGAGGGGACCAAGCGAGAACATCTTACCGAGTACAGCCGACGTTTCCCCGACGTGCCGATCTTCCTCGTGGGTGACTCCCGGTTCGACATGGAAGCGGCGCAGTCGATCGCGGGCGTCGTACCGATCGGTCGGGCGTCGACCCTTCCGGGGTGGGGGCTAACCCCTCTCGATCTCGAGAAGTGGGGAGCTCGCTGGGCCGACTACACTCTCTCCGCGCTCCCCGAGGTTCTCGCCAAGTTCGAGCGTGCCGGACGATCCGCGCCGGCCCGTCGCCGGAGCAGAAGGTAGGGCCGGGACCGAGAGTCTCAGGGCACGGGGTTCGGCCCCGTGCCGCTTTGAACCCGGGTCGAGGGATCCACAGTCCCCCAGGATAGGCCAAGCTACCCCATCCCGGCCACGCGACTTCAAGGAGGGGTCCGGGAGAAAAGGTTTCGCCCGGTCGAGGGCGACGCGTACGGACCCCTCGGTTCGAGCGCCCGGCGGCACCATGTCGCAACGATAATCAACTTCACCGGCTCCGCGACGCGCGGGGAACGGGAGTGACGGCCGACGGAGATCGACGTATAGCACTCGTCTTCGGGGTCATCGCGGCCGCGCTCCTTCTGGTCGACGCGTTGCTGCGGCTCGCCTTCGGCGTGTTTTACTTCGTACGCGGAAGGGAGCTGGCCGCCCTGGGATCGACCGGCTCCGCCGTGATCTTCCTCGTCATCGGCCTCGTGATCGGCTTCTTCGCTGTGCTCGGCCGAAGTCGCGGCCAGGACCGTAGCCTCGCGGTCGGCGTCGTGCTAATCGTGCTGGCCCTAGTGGGACTACTGGCGCTCGGCTTCGCCGGGAACGTTCTGGCCCTGCTTGCCGCTGTATTCACGCTGATTGCGGGAATCCTCTTCTTGGTGGCAGGACGATAGCCGGGGCTGACGGGCGCGACCGGAGAGAAAGGGACCCGTCCGATACCTTCGACAGCACTCCGCAACTGAGCGAGCCGATTGGCATGCGGGCCGAAGGAGAATTCAGTCGAGCCAGAGAAAGGGTTGGCGCAGGTTAAACTGTCGCGGCTCAGCTACCAGAGACGGCGATGTCCACGCCGCACACGGCCACCACGGCCGGCCCGTAGTCGACCCAGAGATCGAACCCTACAGAGGTCGAAGGCGATCCGCCGTCCGAGGTGGTAACCGTAATGGACGTCACCGTCGCCGTAGATGTCGTGCAGTTGGTCGCCGGCGTGGACGCCGTGTAGCTAAAAATCGTGAACCCATCCGACGTGGCGGCGCTAGCGACCGTGCCCGTGAAGTCGAACTCCTCGGCAAAATTCGTGTCCGCGCAAGCCCCGCCGGTGCTGCCGGGGATAGAACTGACGGTAGTCGCCGGGGATTCTCCGGGAGTACTGATGGTGATCGCGACCGGGCTCGCGGTGCAACTGCTGCTCGGGTCGACTCCCGCGGCTGCTGAGTCGAATGACCAGATCGTCGCCCCGGTTTCGACCGAGTATCCGTTCTGACCTTGCAGTGCGGTGTTGGTGAATGTGAAGGTACCTGCAACGGCAAAGGCCGTCGCCAACCCAAGTATCGCCACGATCGTCACACCGTAGACTGTTCTCCGCTGTATCGAATTTCGCTGCATGGTTTCCGGCTTTCTGACCCGGGGACCGTTCCCGGTGCGGGTCGGTAACGAAGGAAATGTTCGAACTACGTATTTATACGCATTGGATTCCAGGAAGTCATCCGGGTCGGGCTTCCACTTCGCCGACAGATACAATTGCCAAGAGAACGCAGTTCACTCCTACGCAGATGGCTTCCGGAGGTGAATCGCGGGACTCCCCCTCAAAGTCCCTGTCGAGTACAGCGGGCGAAAGGTGGGACCGGGCACTCATCGGAACGCTGCCCTTGATCGGGCTCACGGCCGCGCTGCTGATCATGTCGGACGTCTTCTACGCCTACGAGCCTCACGCCGGCCCCGCCCACTTCCCGCTCTGGGGGCTGCTGTTGACGCTGGGGCTCGTCGCGGGTGTCGGCGCCTCCGTCTCCTGGTTCTTCGCCACGGACGACCAGCCACCGGAGTCGCGGTCGCCCGCCAAGACCGGTCGAGCCAGGGCCTCCGTGAAGGCGGAGCGGGTCGACTTTGGACGGCCGACTCCCGAAGTCGCCGCGCACCCCGGGCCGGTGGTGGGAGTCCCCCAACCCGCTTCGACTACCGCCTCCGAGCCCTGGAACGAGGACGTCCTGCCTCCGGCGACCGCGCACGGCCCCCGACCCGTTTGGACCACTCCGGACGACCCGGGGGAGATCGCGCAGGCGCTCGAAGAGATCGCCGAGATCCAGCGCCAGCTGACGACGCGACCGCGCTCGCGCCCCGCCTCGGTCGCGGAGCCGCTCGCGCGGGCTTAAGTCCCCCCCGCGCGCTGGGGCGCCGATGGATTTCGCCGCGTTCGAGTCGGTCGACGCGACCTCCCTCCGTTGGCTCCGACGCGGAGAGAGCCCGCTCCAGTTCGACCTCCTCGCGGGCGAGCGGCTGGTCGCGTCGCTCGAGTGGCGGGCGCACGGCGGCACGTTCGCGACCGCCCGGACCGCGCAGGGGAGCTGGACGCTCAAGCGGGTCGGCTTCCTGAACCCCGAGATCACGGTCCGGCCGCACGGATCGAACGAGAACGTCGCCCGCCTGACCGCCCACCTCCAGTATCATCGGATCGAGCTGACGAAGGGCCTCACGTACCGGTTCCACCGGGCCGGCGTCCTCGTTCCGGCCTGGCAGGTGACGGAGGAGACCGGGCGCGAGGTCCTCCACGTCGAGCCGGTCCGCGATGGGAGGAAGCTCGTCGGGGGCGCGGTGCTGGCCCCGGCCTTCGCCCCGGCGCTCGTGGGCTTCCGACTGCTACTCCTGGTGAGCTGGTACTTCATCGCGCTCGCGTGGTTCGAGGACGAAGCCCTCGCGACGCTCGAAGGCACCGCAGCGCCCGCTCCGCCGAGAGCGGCGGCGCCCGGGCCCGGCCGGTCCCCCTAGCCGCGGTTGACCGAGCTCTTCTCGAGCTCGGA
Organism: Thermoplasmata archaeon; assembly: GCA_030037855.1. Classification (GTDB taxonomy): domain Archaea; phylum Thermoplasmatota; class Thermoplasmata; order Lutacidiplasmatales; family UBA184; genus Lutacidiplasma. The sequence goes on from JASHPY010000050.1 coordinate 4,265, forward strand.
GAAGCAGGCCGAGCAGAGGTTGTGCATCCGCTCCCAGCCTTCGGCCGGGACCTCGGTGATGCGCGAGATCACTTTTTGGCACGTGTCGCAGATCAGCTGTCCGTCCCGAATCATCGCCGGATCGAGCGAGCGAGCGGGCTCGGGTACTAAAGCGGTGGGGAGTCCGCGCCCTCGGGACGGAGGCCGAGCGCCGCGAGCAACCGGGGAAACATGACGTCGTACCGGGGGCCCTTATCGAAGTGGCCGCCGTCGAACTCCTGGAGTTCGACCTTCGCCCCGTGGCGACGGGCGCGCTCGGCGAAGACACGCGCCCCGACGTCGAGCCCGAACTCGTCCTGCCCGCCGCCGTCCACGTAAACGTAGGAGAGCCGGCGGACCGCGTCGGAGTAGCGCGGGGTATCGACCATCCGCACCGGGTCCCAGGCCAGCCAGCGGGACCAAACGTCGTCCCGGAGCGCGCCGGTCTCGAGGTCGAACGGGAGGTCGAACCGTCCGGGCTCGGACTCGATCGGGGAGTAGCAGGAGGCGTACGCGAGGATCGATAGCGTCTCGGCGAGCGGGTTCGAGGGGAGGAACCTGCCCTCAAAGTGACGGAGGACCTTGCGGAGGAACGCCTCGGGGCCGCCGGCTCGCCGAAGCTCGCGGAAGCTGACCGGGAAGTCCGTGGGGTAGCAGTACTCGAAGTAGGCATCGCCCGCGTTCGACCCCGCCGCCGAGAACACGTCCGGGTGGCGCATCGCGAGCACGAGCGCCCCGAACCCGCCGCTCGACGTGCCGAGCACCGCCGTCGGCCCGGTCCCGTAGCGCTGCCGGACCCACGGGACGACCTCCTCCACCACGTAGTCCTCGTACCGGCCGGTCGCGGTCGAGTTGAGGTACTGGCTGCCGCCGAGCGTGGTCAGGCAATCGGGGCCGACCATCACGGCCTCCGGGGCCTTTCCCGTGCGGATGATCCGATCGAGCCGGCCCACAAGCGACTCCTCGAAGAACCGGCCCCGCTCGAAGTTCGTCCAGCCGGAGCCGGAGTAGCCGCTCAGGAGGACCAGGAGCGGGCGACCCCGGGTCGTGCCCGATGGCGGCACGTACACCGGCAGCGTCCGGTCCGTCGGGTCGCCCCACGGATTTCCCTCCAGGACCCGGCTCTGGTGCGAGTGACGCTCGACCTTCCCGGCGAGGGGCGGCGGCATCACGTCGTCGCTTCGGTCCTCGACCGGAACCCGCCAGGACGGCATCGATCTCGCTCGCCCGCACGACGCGAGGGGCTCATCTAGTAGACGGTTCGGGGTCGGAGGGCGACGCGTCAAGAGCGCGCGGAAGCTGGGTCGGATGGGCGACCGATGGAGCGATTCGGCGCGGAAGCGTTCGACGGGGACCGACTGCGCCGGAGCGGTACGTGGGCCGTCGTGTTTCTCGCCGATTGGTGTCCGTTCTGCCGCTCGTTCGCTCCGAAGTTCGCCGCCCTGGAGAAGGAGGGCGCGGCGAACCTCGCGGTCGCGGACGTGACGGACGAAGCGAGTCCGCTCTGGGATCGGTTCGAGGTCAAGGTCGTCCCGACCGTGATCGTCTTCCGGGACGGTGCGGTGGCGACTCGGCATAACGGCCGATTCGCACGGGGCCTCGGGGAGCGCGACCTCGCCGCCATCTCCGCCGAGATCGCGGCGAAATAGCTCGAACGTCGAGCGGTTCGCGCACGAGCGGAACCGCGCACGCCACCGCTTTACCCCCGGGCCGACTCGCACCCGCGTGCCTCCCGAAGCCGCGGCATCTCGGCCCGACGCGAAGCCGGTCGCGCTCATCACCGGTGGGGGAACCGGGATCGGGCGGGCGATCGGCGCCGCGCTCGGGCGCGACGGATACAATCTCGCGATCGCGAGCCGCTCCGCGGAGCATCTCGCGTCCGGTGCGGGAGAGCTGCGCGGGACCGGCGCGCGGGTGCTCGAGGTCCCGACGGACGTTCGGGTCCCCGAGCAGGTCGACCGGCTGCTCGAGGCGGTCCGCACGGAGTACGGCCGCCTCGACCTCCTGGTCAACAACGCGGCCGGCAACTTCATCGCCCCGGCCGAGAAGATCACCCCGAACGGTTGGCGCGCCGTCCTCGGGATCGTGCTGGACGGGACGTTCTTCTGCTCCCGCGCCGCGCTCCCGCTCCTCCGGCAGTCCCCGACCCCCTCGATCGTGAACATCGTCGCGTCGTACGCCTGGATGGCCGGACCGGGGACGGCGCATTCGGCCGCGGCGAAGGCCGGGGTTCTCGCGCTCACGCGGACCCTCGCGGTCGAGTGGGCGAAGTACGGAGTCCGGGTGAACGCGGTGGCGCCGGGCCCGGTCCGCACGGACGGAACCGACCGTCAGCTCTGGGTCTCCGACGCGCTGGTCGAGACCGTCCGCCGCGGCATCCCGCTCGGCCGGTTCGGCACGGTCGAGGAGGTCGCCGAGAGCGTCCGGTTCCTCGCGAGCCCGCGGGCGAGCTACATCACCGGCCAGGTAATCGCCGTCGACGGCGGCCAGTGGTTGGGAAAGGGGGTCATGGATCTCCTCGAGACCGCCCCTCCTCCCGGTCCGGGGCCCGAACGGCCGAAGAGTCCCGTCAGTTGACCGGGACGTTGCGCTCGAGCAGGAACGTCCCGAGCAACCCGACGTACTGGTGCGGCCGCAGGAGGTGGGGCGCGTGTCCGACGTCCGGGATTTCCACCACCCGGTGATTGCGCAGGATCGACGCGAGGTCCTGAGTGATCCGGTAGAGGAAGCGGGGGCTCTGGCTACCGACCGTCAGGAGCGTGGGCACCAACAGCTCGCGACACGCGGTCTCGTCCGGAAGGTACGCCTCGGGGTCGCGGAACTCCTCCGACCAGCGGGTCACCGAGCGCGCGAACGCGCGCTGGACGTCCGGCCGGAGCCGCTCCCAGGCCCCCGGCTCGGTCGAGAAGACCTGGACGAGCTCCCGGGCGGCCTGTTCTCGCTGTCCGGAGCGGACCAGCTCCCGGAGGTGCTCGGCCCCGGCCAGGAGCTCCGTCCCCTCCGAGGCGGTCGCCGGGTCGGTGGCCAGGAGCCCGAGATACGGGACCTCGTGGATCGCGAGGCTGCGCACCATCTCGGGCCGGTCGATCGCGAGACGCAGGGCGACCGCCCCGGCGTAGGAGTGGGCGACGACATGCGCCGGGAAGAGGTCCAGCGACTCGAGTAGACCGGCGAGGTCGGCCGCGTCATCCCGCACGGGGTGGGGCCGGGGGAGGTGCGCGCTCTCGCCGTGGCCCCGGCGGTCGTACGTCAGGACCTCGAGAGAGTGCGCCAGTCCGGGAACGACGAGGTCCCAGGCGTGGCGGTCGACGAGCGATCCGTGAACGAGGACGACCGGGTCCCCCCCCGAGCCGTGGAGCTCGTAGGCGAGTCGGACCCCTTGCACCTCCCTGGTCGGCATCCGGCTCCGCCCCGCTACCGGACGGGCGACGAGCGCCGTCCCCGCGCGATGCGGCGGAGGGTCCGCCCGGCACTTAGCCTCGCCGAGTCGCCAGCCCTTATCATGCGGGTCCGCTTGCCGCCCGGCCGAACGATGAGCGCCATCTTCCAGCGCCCGCTCTGCGATATGGGAAAAGCGTACGACTTCTCGTTCCGCTCCCGCGTCGGGGACGCGGACCCCGGCTCGGGAGGTCCGTGCGACGACCGGCCGCACCGCGTCGAGCTCTACTCCGCGACGACCGACCCGGCCTCGAGCTCGGCCGAGTGGAGAGTGTTCTCGCTCTGCCCCGAGCACGAGCAGCAGCTGCGCCAGTACGACGCGCGGCTCCGGGCCCTCGGGCTTTCCACCCGGTTCCGCTCCTCGGCGCCGGAAGCGGCCCCACCGACGGCGGCACGGAGGGCGACGCAATGAGCGAACTCCCGCTCCACGCGCTCGACAGCCGCGTGACGTTGTCCGACGGGGCGCGGATGCCGGTGCTGGGACTCGGGGTCTTCCTCTCCCCGCCCGGCGACGAGACACGCAACGCGGTCCACTGGGCGATCGAGGCCGGGTACCGGCTGGTCGACACGGCGGCGATGTACGAGAACGAGCGGGACGTCGGCGAAGCGGTGCGGGGCAGCGACGTGCCGCGCGACGAGATCTTCGTCACGACGAAGCTCTGGCACACCGAGCACGGCTACGAGTCCGCGAAGCGCGCCGCGCACAAGAGCCTCGAGGCGCTCGGCCTCGACTACGTCGACCTCTACCTCATCCATTGGCCCAAGGCGAACTCCCCCGCGGACCGGCGCGACTCGTGGCGCGCGCTCGAGGAGCTCCAGAGGGAGGGTGTCGCGCGGTCGATCGGCGTGGCGAACTACTCGATCCGGCACCTCGAGGAGCTCGCCGGAGACTCGCTCACGATTCCCGCCGTCAACCAGGTCGAGTTCCACCCGTTCGTCTACGACCCCGAGCTCCTCGCGTACTGCGAGCACCACGGGATCCGACTCGAGGCGTACAGTCCGCTCACCCGGAACCGTCGCCTGGACGACGCGTCGGTCGCCGAGGTCGCGCTCGCCAAGAATCGCTCCCCGGCCCAGGTCCTGATCCGCTGGGGGCTCCAGCACGGCGTGGTCGAGATCCCGAAGTCCGTCCACGCGGAGCGGATCCGGGAGAACGCCCGGGTGTTCGACTTCGAGCTCTCGCCCGCGGAGATGGCTCGCCTCGACGCGCTGCGGGACCGGCGGCGCGTG
>JASHPY010000011.1 GCA_030037855.1 Thermoplasmata archaeon
GAAGAGGCGCACGAGCTCCCGTCGGCCGAAGAAGCGGATCTTGAGTCCGGCCTTCGGACCCTCGAGGTACTGGGCCGTGTATCCCCCGTCCGAGCCTCGTTCGGAGACCGTGTGCGCGAATTCAAGCTCGGTTCCGGTCGCGTTCACGCGGAGCGCGAAGAGGCCGCCCGGGCCGACCCGGCGCTGCGCGCGACGAAGGTGAGAGTGACTGGTCCGGCGGTCCCCATGCTGGAACACCTGGACGCCGATCACCACCGGATAGCGGGCGCGCCCGGGCAGCGCGGTGAGGTCCCCGAGGACCAGGCGGTCGCGTCGCTCGGGCGATCGGGCGGCGAGCTGCGCGAGCGCGGTCGGAGAGACGTCGAGACCGACGACATCGAGCCCGCCGGCCACCAGGGCCCGGTAGTTCCGGCCGTTGCCGCAGCCGACCTCGAGGGCGGGCCCCCCGAGGAACCCCCGCGCGCCGGCCTCCCGGAGGATCGATGCCACCATCGGGTCCGGTGGGTCGTTCGCGTACCGCCCGGACCGGTACTCCGCCTCCCACGCCGCCACGACCCGGGCGTCCACCGGCACGGTCCCACGCGCTCGGCGACCTACTCGAGGCAACCGTTAAGAAGCTCGCCCGGCCTCGCCGACCCCTCCCATGCGGCCGCTCGACGCCCTCCAGCAGAGCCTGCACAAGCGGGTCCTGGTCGAGATGAAGGGCGGACGCTCGTACCGGGGGGTCCTCGACGCCTTCGACCAGCACCTGAACCTCGTCCTTTCCTCGGCCGAGGAGGTCGTGAAGGACGTCGTGACCCCGAAGGGCGGTCTCACGCTCGTCCGCGGCGACTCGATCGTCTACATCTCTCCGTAGGGGGCGCGCACCATGACCAAGGGGACCGCATCGAGCCGCGGTGGCAAGATCGTCCACGTGATCTGCCGTCGGTGCGGCCGACACTCCTACCACCGGCAGAAGCGCGTCTGCTCGTCGTGCGGTTTCGGGGCGACCGCCCGGCGCCGGGGCTACGACTGGGCGAAGCTCAAGCCTAAATCCTGAGCGCGACTCTTACCTTCGTAAGGTGGTGCCCGGGCACCCGACCGGGGTGCACGGCGAGCCACGGACCGAGGGTCGCGGGATGGCGGAGGCGTCGAGTCCCGAGGCGTTCGACGCGGACGAAGTCGCTTCGGCCGAGTCCGCGCCCGAACCCTCGGCGTCCGATCCCCCGCGGAGGCGACCCCGGTTCGGCGCGTCCCCCGTCTCCGCCTGGTGGCGCGTTGCGACGATCGTGCTGGTCCTCGCGCTCGCGATCGTCGGGGTGACGCTCGCCTCCCTCGCGGCCTCCTCGAGGACCGAGACGCTGACGAAGGTCGAGTGGTTCAACTACACGGTCGAGAGCAGCCAGGACTCGGTCTCGAACTCGACCCCCATGAATCACGGGACGAACTTCTGCGGCCCGTCGGACGCCGTGACGACCCCGATCTTCTCCCTGGTCTGGGCGACCGCGAGCGGGCGGCCGGTGCCGCTCGTGCGCATCTCCGCGCTCGAGGATCCCAAGAACCCTCACGTCGTGAACCTCTATGTGGCCGCCAACCAGTCGAGCGGGGGCACCAGCTTCCTCTCCCCCTCTCCCGACCCGTGCGACAGCGTCTGGACGCTCGCCGTGACGTCGACGCTCCCGGAGACGACCGAGGCGGTCGCGACGCTGACGTACAACTACACCACGACCGTGGCGTGGCCGTCGCAGTTCTCCTGAGTCACGCGACGTGCGGGTGCGAGACCGCGCGATCCCCGGCGAGGTAGAAGCGGAGCGGACGGTCGGCCGCGCGACGGATTCCGATGCGCCGGCTGACCCGGATGCGCGGGCGCGGACCGGCTCGGCGGCGGACGGCGACCCGGGACCCGCGCACCGCGTCCGCGCCGTCGTCCGCGATCGTGATCCCGAGCGCCCGACACAGCCGCCCGGGGCCCGAGCCCGACGCGGGGTCGCTGCCGACGATCGCGCCGGCCCGCAGGAGCACGGCCTCCCCGACCCGGGTCACGAGGTTCGCGCAGACGACCCGGTGGATCCGGAAGACGTACATCGTCCCGGGCGACCCGAACATCGAGCGGTTCCGACGGGTCGGCCCGCGGAACGCATGGCTGGCGGGATCGTCCCGAAGGTACGCCTCGGTCTCCACGATCCGGGCTTCGCGCACCGTGCGGCCGACGCGGACGCGGAGCCGGGCCCCGAGGAGCTCGCGCGCGACCCGGACCGTCGGCCGGTCGAAGAACGCGCGGCCGAGGCGGGTCGCGGCCCGGGCGCTAGAGGATCTTGCCGCGGTCCGCGAGCGGGTGCCCGTCAACGGTGACCGTCGCCTCCCCGACCGTGATCCACGAGAGGTAGCGACACCGGTTGCGCCCGCCGTAGAGCGAGTTGCCGCCGATCGCGAGCGTGACCGTGCCGGCCTCGGCGTCTTCGGCCTGCGGGACCCCGGGCGCGAGGGCCGGGTTGAGGCCGATCGCGAACAGCGCGACGACGTCGCGTCCGCGCGGCGCGGCGGCGAACTCCGCTTCGAACGTCTCGGCGCCCTCGGTGTACCAGTAGTTTCGGACGCGCCCCTGCTCGACCTCCCACTGGGCGCCGTCGACGCGGCCGGAGGGGAGGAAGCTCGGCCGGTTGCCGACCACGATGCCCTCCGCGCTCCCTTCCTCCACCGCGACCACGACCGAGCCCGCCGGGCTCGCGCTCACGGTCCGGCCGTGTCGGCGGTCGTCGCGGTCGATCCGGCCGTCGTCGACCCACGGGGTACGACCCCGGAGTCGCAGCGTCAGGTCGGTCCCGTGTCCTCCCATCACGCGCACCGTCCGTCCGGCCTCGAGGAGTCGGGCGACCCGCCCCGCGTCCCGCGCGATCGCCCCGTAATCGACCTCGGTGATCCCCCGGATCAGCTGGCTCCGCCACGTCGCGGCCGGCACCGACCAGCGCTCGGCCTGGGGGTCCGAGACGTAGCCGAGGAGACAGCGGACCGCGCGATTCCCGGCGCGCCGCGTCCGCGCGAGCCAGTCGTCGTCGGCGCCGAGGAGAGGAAGGAGCTTCTCGGGAGGAAGCGCGCGCAGGCGCGGACGGTCCGCCGGACCCGGAAAGTACACGAGCGCGTCCGCGCGACCGATCGCCGCGCCGATCGGCCGCGCGAGGCCGGACCATCGGGCCGGCGACCCGGCGAGCTCGACGCTCTGCCAGAACGCGGCTTCGTCCTCGAGGAGGAGGAACGGACGGGCCCCGAGCCGACGGGCCTCGGTCACGCACGCGGTCGCCCAAGGGAGCGTGTGATTCCACGTGAGGACCGCGACCTGCTCGCCCCGCCGGACCCGGAGCGCGCTCCCGAGCAGGGCGCGCGCCACGGCCGTCGGGCTCGCGTCGGACGGCGGCATCGGGACCGGTAGTGGCCTCGGGTTAAAGGGTGGCCGCGCCCGACCGCACCCGGGCGACGACGCCCGGCGCATCGCGCGGGGACGCCCCGAGCGCCCGGGCGATCGCGACCACGAGCCGTCCCGCATCGTCGTACGGCGGGCGGAAGCCGACCGGCGCGAGTCGCCCGGGGAACCGGGCCCATCCGTCCCGCCGCGCGGCTGCCCGCGCGACCACCGCTCGGACGCGTCGCCCGCGGGCGAAATCGGCGACGTCCCGGAGGAGCGCGCGGTCGACCCCGGCCGCGCGGGCGAGACCGAGCCAGGCGGCGAGCTTCTCCGGTCGGTGGCGGCGTCGCCGGGAGCCCCGCCCCAGCACTCCGTTGAAGTAGAGGAACGGTCCGCCGAGCTCCATCGCCTCGAGCAGCGTCCGGCTCCCCGTCACGATCCGTAGCTCGGCCGAGGCGAACCTCCGCCGCCAGCGCCCGGAGTCGAGCGGCACCGAATCGACCTCGACCTCCCCCCGGGGAACCGCGACCGTCCAGGGTCGGGGGATCCTCACGTAGAGCCGGACCCGGGGTCGGGCGGCCGCGAGGCCCGCCACGACCTCGGGGGCGATCGTCTCCGCGCTCGCGGGGCTCGCGTACCAGACCCACTGCCGCGACCGCCCGCGCGGACGCGCGACGACGCGACGGGACGCGAGGCCCGACCAGAGCGGGCCGGTCTGCACCGCCTCGGGGAACTCCCGCGAGAACGCGGGATCGCGCCGGAACGTCGCGAACAGGTGGACGACGTTCGGCCGGTCGAACGCCCGATGACGACGGAACCCCTCCCGGAGCCGCCGAAGTTCCCCGACGCGACGCGAGCGCCGAAGCGCAGCGCGGAGCTCCGAGGCGCGGACGCCCCCTTCGCGGAGCCGCTCGCGGTCCTCCCGGGTCGAAGGGAGCGTTCGCGCGAACTCCTCGAGGCTGACGTGGAGCGTCGACGCCGCTCCGTAGGCGGCCTCCACCGCGCGCGCCTCGTCCTCCCACGCACCGCCGCGACCGAACGGCTCGGGACGGCTGGGCGCGGCGCTCACGCCCCACGACGGGCTCACCGTGAGCGCCGCGGGCGCGCGGCGCACGACCCGCGCCCGGCGGCGGAGGGGAGGCCACGCCCACGGGCCGTCCACCGACCGCGGCAACGGCCGACCCGGCAGCCGCAAGAGCGTCGGACGGAAGCCGGCGCGATCGAGCTCGCGGCCGGCCGCGAGGACCTCCTCGATGTCGCCGAGCCCGCCGCCGACGACCGCCGGAAACAGGTAGACGTCGACGCCGGCGCGACCGCCGGCTCGCGTCATGCGACGGGCCGGTAGAGCGTCGCGCTTTGGAGCGCGGGCCGGAACCCCCCGGCGAGGAGCGCCGCCCGGCCCCGTTCGTTCGTCGTTCGCGCACGGGTGATGATGCGCGGGAACCCGTGCCCCGCGCACCAGACCGCCGCGGTCCGGACGAGCGCCGCGGCGGCGTCCGCCCCCGCGCCGTCCCCGACGATCGGCTCCGAGCAGTACGCGCTTTCGGCGGTGGGGCCGACCGACGCCCCCAGGTACGCCTCGGCGCCGTGCCCTCGGTCGACGACCCAGGCGGCCGTCGTGCTCTCGAAGATGCGGTCGACGAACCCGGAGCCCTCGAGGGCCGAGGCGCGAACGGGGAGGACCTCCTGCACGACCGGCGGAACCGCTCGCCCCGCGATCTCGAGGAGCCGCTTCGCGTCCGAGCTTCGGAACGGACGGATCCCGGCGGACGTCGCTGGGATACCGGTCGCGGCGCCGTCGCAGAACCAGAACTCTCCGGTCGCGAGCGGGCGGAAGCCGATCCGCTCGTAGAGCGTCCGGGCGGGGAGGTTCTGGTCGAGCACGTCGAGCACGACGTACTTCCGCCCGGCCGAGCGGGCGACCTCCTGCGCCCGCTCGAGCAGCGCGCGGGCGAAACCGCGCCGACGGTACGCCGCGTCGACCGTCACGGTGCTCACGTAGCCCGCGCGTTCCGGGAACGACAGGAGCGTCGTCGCGACGACCCGCCCGTCCTCCTCGACCACGAGAAAGCGAAAGACCGGCCGACCGAACGATCGCAGGAGGCGGAGGACGAGCTGGACGTCCCAGCGAAAGACGCGACGGACGATCCGGTGGAATCCCTCGGGCGTCGTTCCCGAGAGCCGTTCCTCCTCGGGGAACCCGGCCTTCAGTAGCTCGAGCACGCGGGGGGCGTCGGACTTCCGAAGGTCGCGGATCATCCCGCGTCCTCGTCGTCGCCGGTCGTCGGGATCGCGGTCTCGAACAGCGCGCGGAGCGTCGGGGGCGCGCGGTCGGTCGCGACCTCGGGGAGCGGCAGGCGCGCGAGGCGGTCGAGCTCCTCCTCGGAGAGGCGGCCCCGGACCTCGGCGAGCGCCCGGTGGACGTACGGGTCGGGTCCGCCCTGGGACAGTCGGCCGAGCGCCTGGACCGCGGCGTCGAAGAGCCGGCTCTCCGCGTCCGAGCGCAGCGGTTCGTCCGACTCCGCCTCGACCAGTGCGAGGTCATCCGGGTCGCCGGGTCGCACGCCGTACAGGAGGCGCACGAGCTCCTCGCGTGCCCCGTCGTCGGCGAGGCGCCCCAGCGCCCAGACCGCGGCCAGCCGGACCTCCGCGACCGGGTCGGTGAGCTCCTCCCGGATCCGGGGCGCGGCCTCGGAGAGACCGAGTCGGCCGATCGCGTACGTCGCCCCGCGCCGGGGCCAGGGGTGGGGGTCGCGCAGCAGCTCGAGGAGGGCCGGAAGGTCGTCCGGCCCGCCGGCGGCACCGAGCGCGATCGCCGCCGCGCCGCGAACCGCCCAGGACGGGTCCCGGGCGTGCGCGAGCGACGCTCGGCGCGCCTCGGGGACCGCGAGCTCGCCGAGGGCGTGGAGCGCGCAGACCCGCACCCAGTGGGCGGGATGGTCGCTCGCGGAGAGGAGCGCGGGCACGGCCTCGAGCGCCCCGATGCGGCCGAGCGCGACCAGGACCGCCGGCTTCTCCCAGGTCTCGGGAGAGCGCAGTCGCTCGAGCAGCACCGGGACGCTCGCACCGTCGCGGTGGCGGCCGAGCACGACCGCCGCCGCGACCCGGACGCGTCGGGCGGGGTCGAGCAGGAACGGCCGGACGGTCGGGACGACGTCGGGGCCCCTCCGCCGACCGATGCCGAGCACCGCTTCGCGACGGACCCGGTCGCTCGGGTCGGCGAGCAGGCGAGCGAGCGCGCGCGCCGCGTCGTCGGTTCCGATCGCGCCGAGCGCCCCCGCGACCGCCTGGCGGACCTCCGGCGACGAGTCGGTTGCGCGGAGCGCGAGCGCCGGGACCGACTCGGGGTGCGCGAGCT
>JASHPY010000051.1 GCA_030037855.1 Thermoplasmata archaeon
GGCTGGGAACGGTGCAAGGGGTCGCCGTGCTCGTGGGCTCTCTGGTGGTCGGCGGGCTCTGGACCTATGTCTCGGCTCCGTTGGCGTTCGGGGTGTCGGCGGTCTTCTCCGTCGCGGGTGCGGCGCTCTTGATACCGCTGCTCTTCCCCGGGAGTCGCGCCCGGAACGGATCGTCACCCGCCGCGTGACGCACACTCGGTCCGGCCGACTCCGCGTCGCCGGGTCTTCGATCAGCTGGGAGGGACGAGCACGGGAAGCGTCGCCGCGAGAACTCGAGCGGTGCGTGGCGACTCCACGGATTCATTTGCTCTCTCGCCCCGAGCCGCGGGCCGACTCCGCAAACACTACTATCCGCCGACGACTGCGCGGCTGCTTTTGCAGGTGGGCGCATCACGTCATCCAGCGAAGCGGCCGCCGGAAGTCGCCCGACCCCGGAACCGCCGGCCCCGAATCCGCCGAGTTGGAAGGTTTGGCGGCGAGCTCGGACGAGCGGCCGGCCCCCGGCTCCCAAATCGTGGGTCTCGGTCTCGCGAGACCTCGCGCGTTGGGCGGTCATCGCCGTGCCCATCGGGATCGTAGCGGGTCTCGGAGCGGCGGCGTTCTACTACCTGATCGCCGTGATCTCCCAAGCCCTCCTCACCGACCTCGCCGGCCTCACGCTCCCTACCGAAGGGACGCTCAACCCCACCCAACTGACGTGGGCGAGCTCACTGCCCCAATTGCTCTGGATCCCCGTCCTCCTGGTCGGAGGCGGCCTCTTCGTGGGCCTCGTCGCTTGGAAGCTGGCCCCCGAGATCGCCGGGCACGGCACCGACGCGACGATTCGGGCGTTTCACCGTAACGCCGGCAAGACTCGATGGCGAGTGCCGATCCTCAAAACGATCACGAGCGCCGTGACTCTCGGGACCGGGGGAAGCGGGGGTCGGGAGGGTCCCGTCTCCCAAATCGGAGGGAGCTTCGGGTCGCTTTGGGCGACGTTGGTCGGGCTCAGTGACCGCGACCGACGCATCGCCCTCGCGAGCGGCATGGGCGCGGGGATCGGGGCGATCTTCCGAGCGCCGCTCGGGGGAGCCGTCTACGCGGCCGAGATTCTGTATACGGGAGATTTCGAACCCGAGGTGTTCGTTCCCGGAATCATCTCCTCGGTGGTGGCCTACTCCGTCTACTCCTCCATCTTCGGGTTCCACACGCTCTTCGCGACGTCGGCGGCGTTCGCGAACTACGCGTTCAACCCGGAGCGGCTGCCGCTCTACCTCGCGCTCGGGATCGCGTGCGGGGTCACCGGTATACTGTTCACTTGGATGTACCACAAGGGCGACGCGTGGTTCGCCACCCGACCCTGGGCTCGGCCGTGGGGACCGGCGATCGGCGCCGGTCTCGCGTCGGCGGTGTTCCTCGGGACGTACTTCGCCCTCCCCGAGCAGGGCCACTTCGTCTCGCTCTCCTCGCTGTCGATCGGTTACGGCTTCGTGCAGGTCGCCGTGGCGGGGGATCTCGGCAGTTTCACCTACGGCCTGATCGGGCTCTTGGTCGCGGCCGTCGTCGTCCGCATGGTCATGACTACGTTCGTGGTCGGCTCGGGAGGAAGCGCCGGCCTGTTCGGCACGAGCGTCGTGGTGGGGGCCTTCCTCGGGACCGCCATCGGAGGTGGTTTCCACATCCTGTTCCCCTCGTTGGTGCCGACGAACGTCGTCGCGGTGTTCGCGATCGTCGGGATGATGTCCTTCTTCGGAGGGATCTCGAAGGCGCCGCTCGGCGTCCTCATCATGGTCGTCGAGATGGCGGGCAGTTACACGATACTGCCGGCCGCGATGATGGCCATCTTCGTCGCCTACGTCGTGACCGGCCCCTACCACATCTACTCGGAGCAGCTGCCGAGCCGCCTGCAGAGTCCGGCGCACCGCGAGGAGTACCAGAATTACTTCCTCGCCACGACCACGATCGGGGAGATCGCCGGCTACGAGTCCGAGCCGGTTCCTCCGTCGCTGACCGCGGGAGACGCGATCGACGTCGCCGTCGCCCACGGTCGCGCGGTCCTGTCCGTCGAGACTCCCGGTGCGTGGCTGGGGGCACTCCGCCTCGCGGACCTCCTGAAGATCCCTCCGGAGCAGCGCGGGGAGTTCCATGCCGCGGATCTCGCTCGGCCCGTGGACCTGCTCCTCCCGGCCGACCTCACGGCCAACGAGTCGCTCCGGCGGATGGACGAGCAGAACACCGACGTCGCGGCGGTGGTCGCGGTCGAGGGGCCGACGAAGGTCATCGGGCTAGTGACCCGACGAGGGATCCGAGCCCCGGACTCCACCCTCCTCCGCCCCCCGGCGGCGAAGTGAGTTCCGGCCGCCACGCTCGACTCGACCGAGGGCGGGGAACGGCCGGGAAACCACGGTGGGTCTCGCGACGGGTTCCGTTCTACGCAAACGTTTATGTAGCGACCTCCCGACTGCTCCTCTAGAGCGTATGACGCTCGTCAGACAAACGGGATGGGAGAACTACCGATGAAATCCATCATCCAGGAAGCGATCGCGAAGCACCAGGAGAATCAGACCCTGGTCGAGGAAAAGAAGCCGACCGCGCCGACCTACGGGAGCGCCGACGACGCGGAGCTCGCGAAGCTCGCCGAGACGTTGAAGGTCAACATCCGGATCGTCGGGTGCGGCGGCGGCGGGTCGAACACGATCAACCGTTGCGTCGAGGAAGGGATCCAGGGCGCCGAGATGTGCGCCATCAACACGGACGCGAAGCACCTGCTCACGATCCACGCGCCGCGGAAGATCCTCATCGGCCGCCGGGCCACGAAGGGCCTCGGCGCCGGCGCCCGCCCCGAGATCGGGGAAGAGGCGGCCCGCGAGAACGAGGAGGAACTGCGCGCGTTCCTGAACGGCGCGCACATCGTCTTCGTGACCGCGGGGATGGGCGGCGGGACCGGCACCGGTTCCGCGCACCTGGTCGCCCGGCTCGCGAAGGAGGCGGGCGCGCTCACGATGGGTGTCGTCACGCTCCCGTTCGCCGGCGAAGGGGCCGCGCGCATGGAGCAGGCGAAGGATGGGCTCGAGCGCCTGCGCCGCGTCTGCGACACCACGATCGTGATCCAGAACGACAAGCTCCTCGAGCTCGTCCCCCGCATGCCGCTCGACTCGGCGTTCAAGCTCGCCGACGCGGTGCTGATGACGGGGATCAAGGGGATCACCGAGATCGTCACGAGGCCCGGCCTCGTCAACCTCGACTACGCCGACATCCTGACGGTCATGAAGGACGGCGGGGTCGCGCTGATCGGCCTCGGCGAGAGCGAGAGCGCGACCGACCGGGTCACGGAGGCCGTGACCGAGGCGCTCACCTCGCCCCTGCTCGGTGCCGTGGAACTCAAGGACGCCACCGGCGCGCTCGTGCGCGTCATCGGTGGACCGACGATGACGGTCAGCGAGGCCGAGAAAGCGGCCGCGCTGGTCGGCGGCAAGATCTCGAAGCGCGCCCGGATCATCTGGGGCTGCTCGGTCGAGAACTCTCCCGACATGGAGAACACCATCAAGGTGCTCCTCATCATCACGGGCGTCCGGGCGACGAGCCTCCTCGGGCAGAAGGGAGGCTACGCGGCCGGTGAGTCCGAGGAAGTCATCGACCTCGTCCGGTAGGCCGCCGACCCTCCGGCCCCGCTACCTCGGCATCGAGGTGGCGGGCCAACTCGTTCTCCCGCCGACCGCGCGCTGGTGGGAGGCGACGCTCCGCCGGTGTCTCGCGCGCGTCGCGTTCGGGGGACGGTTCCGGCTCGTGCGCTCGGACGGCTACCGTGCGATCGCCGAGGTCGACCAGTTCCACTCGCTCGCGGCGCGCGCGGCGTGGACCACGCCCGTCGAAGACGCCGGGGTCGCGCTCGTGGCGCGCCGGACCTGGGGAACGCTGCGCCCCGCGAAGGTCTGGATCCGGAACCGTGCCCGGCCGGCGCCCGGGCCACGCTAGCTCAGACCAGCGAGACCGAGAACGTCGCGATCTGGACCGTCACGGTCGCGAGCCGCGACCCGGTCTCGATGTCGACCCAGACGGTCCCGAGCGGGGGATTGACGGTCGTGTACGGACCGTCGCATGCCTGCGTCGACCCGATGCAGCCGAACGGGAAGGAGTCGTACGGGACCGTGCTGTTGAAGAAGCTCATCCATCCCGCGGCGAACGGCGAGGTGAGGGTGAGGTTGACGAACGAGCCCGCGGCGATGTTCGCCGAGCCCGAGGTGGTGTAGGAGATCGTGTTGGACGAGATCAGCCGCGTCTCGAACTCCGCGGTCGAGAGGCCGTAGTCGACCGGGATCGTGCCGACGAAGATCGGGAGCCAGATCGAGAGCGACGTGAGGTACGCGCCGGTCATCGTGGGGGTGATCCCGGGCGGGTCGATGATCACCGGGACCGCGCCCTGCTGGGCGTAGACGACCGCGCCCTGGTCGAAGCCGACGTCGGCCTGCGGGATGTAGGAGTTCGCGAGGTGGACGCGGAACCCGCCGCCGAGCGACTGGGTGCTGAGCGGGATCGACGCCTGCACGTAGAACGGGCAGATCGAGGTCGCCGGACTCATCGAGTTGTTCGTCCCGTCCCAGATCGCCCACGACGGGAACGTCGCCGCAACCGGTAGGCTCGTGACGTTGTACGTGACGTTGAGGTCGCCGTAGTACGTGTTGCCCCCCCCTCCAAAGCCATGGTGGGGAACCGGCGCGTGGCCCCCGGAGACCGAGTCGGTGGCCGCCAGGTTGTCGTTCGGGCACGCGGTGGTCGTCGAGGTGTAGCCCATGAAGTAGACGCTGACCACCGTTTCGGAGCTGAGGTCGGCCTCGGTCGTCGTCACGGCGACCGTGTCGCTCGTGCCGTCGATGTTGCCGAGGAACGTGAGGTCGACCGCGTTGGAGATCGTCGTGGTGTCGAGCAGGCCGACTTCGAACAGATTTACCGTCGGGTCACCTCCGGAACGCGTCACGGTCAGGGTGTCGTCGTTCCCGACGATCTCGATGTTCGCGGTACCGCTCCCCGAGAGCGTGAGCGGGATCGTGTCGTTGTTGCCGATGACGAGCAGGTTCAGCGTCCCGGTGGAGAGGGACGTGGTGAGGGTCGCTAGGTTGGTGGTGCTCGTCCCGCTGTCCGCGATGTTGATGTTGTAGGTCCCTTCGGTGAGCGTGAGTCCGTAGTTCGTGAGTTTCGTCGTCGAGACGTTCCAGAAGACGGTCGCGGTGCTCGCCCCCGTGCAGCTGAGTGACGCCGTGCCCTGAGTGCATCCGCTCCCGAAGCTCTTGTAGCCCGCAGTCCCGATCGACGGCGCGACGTACGACCATGTCCCTCCGAGCGGCAGCGTCAGGTTGAACGCCGAACCGTTGATCGCGGGACCGATCGTTCCCGCGTCCGCCTGGGCGAACGGAGGGGTGCCCGCCGAACCGAGCGTGATCGGCTGGGTGAACTGGGCGCCGACCGCGTTCGCCGCGGACGCGGCCTGGAGCAGTGCGGAGAGCCGGCCGACCTGGTCCTCGACCTGCACGACGTG
>JASHPY010000052.1 GCA_030037855.1 Thermoplasmata archaeon
CCCTCGAGCTCTTCGAACACGCTCCCGGAGGGGAACGGCGGCGCCGTGCTACAGAACGCGGTCGTGAACCCGTACGTGGGAGGGACCTCGGAGAACTTCACCTGGACCGTGACGATCTTCCCCCAGTATCTTCCCGGAAATAATTCGTCGGTCCTCTGGCTCACGCTCTACGTCTCGAGTTGTCCCGGTGCCACCGGGCCGAGCGACCCGTCGTGCTCGCAGCCGTATCCGTTCTGGACGGTCAACCCCGCGACCAACGTGAGTGGGGTCACGACGGAAACGAACTCGACCGTGAACTTCCTGATCGGCTCGGTTGGGATCTGGGACTGGCAGATGAGCCTCGCGTACCACAACGGCTCGCGCGCCGCCGGGAACGTGAGCTACGTCTTCCTGGTCGGCGACCCCACCTACAACGGCATCGAGGGGCCGGTGGTCGGCTCGTTCGCGACCACGTACGAAGCGCTGCTCCTGACCCTCTACATCGAGGACCTCTTGTTCCTCGGCCTGCCGTTCTATCTCGTCCTGCTCGTCTACATGATCCTCAAGCGGCGCGAGCGAACGAAGGCGGACGACGCGAAGCGGGCCGCCGCCCCCCCGAGCGACCCCTCCGCCGGACCCACGCTGCCTTCCGGCAAGAGCGGAAGCTCGACTGGGCCCGCGTCCCCCTCCGGACCGCCGACGCCGAAGGAAGGAGCCTGCTCGAGTTGCGGCGCGGTCGTCTACGCTGGAGAGAAGACGTGCTGGAAGTGCGGGGCGACCCTGGGAGCCGCCCCATCGGCTACTCCGCTCTCAAGCTCGAACCGCCCTTAGGTGACTCACGCTCAAGCCTCCGGGGTGTCGACTCGGCGTCGAGTCCGAGAGGGTTCGCAATTCTTCGAGGCTCCTCGCCGTTGGCTTAGGAGGCCGGCAAGGCAAGTGCGATCGTCGTACCCGAGTATGCTCCCGTTCCAATCACGATGAACGAGAGGGTGCCGGCAGTGGCCGAGGGCTTGGTCGAACCCACGTCCATCGAGAAGACATAGGACTTCGTGAGAGGGGTCGTTGCGGTGGCTGTGTTGTACGTGGTGGTCCAGCCCGATGACGAGACCACCATCGGACCGGTGGCCGAGGTACACACGTAGGACAACAGTGCGGTAGCCGGCGTGCTGCTCGACGCGACGGCGAACGCGGCATGGGCCGCCGTCGTGTACGCGGTCCCGGTCGCCGTTGTGTAGACCTCGAACAGGACACTTCCGAAGGTCACAGATGACGCTGTAATCGCCACCGTGAACGCATAGTCGGTGGTGGCTTGGCAAGCGGCAGGCTTGGGACTGACGGTACACGCCGAGTAAGCTGCTGTGCCCACGGATAAGGCCGACCCGATCAGGGTCGAGTATGGAGTGATCGTCACTGGAACCGGCGTGACCGCCGTCTTTCCGGCAGTGTTGCTCGCGGAGATGAAGGCGTAGTAGTTACCCGACTCGTTCGTGGCTCCGGCGCTGATGTACGTGTACCACGTGTTGTTGCTCGTCCCGTAACTCATGGTCACCGGGGTCGTTGGGAGGACTCCCCCTGGTAGCTTCGACTCATTGATAGTGACCGTGTTCGCCGATGTAATCCCGCCGATTACTGCGGTAACGGAGAAACCCTCGCCGATTGCCACGACACCCGGGGTAGTGGCAGCGGAGAGGAACGTGGGGGGAGTGCTGGCCACCGAGCCCGGTATGATCGCGGAGAAAAGCAGCGAGCTTCCGGACAAGATGTACACGGTGATGTTGTCGGGGAGTATCGGGTTGCAGTAATCGCCCGGGTTCGTGGTGCAGTGGCCCGCGAACGCTGTCAGATACCAGGTCTGACCTAGCGACCACACGCCAGTGGTGATTCCGCCGTCTGCAACGGTGTAAGGGGAGGCAAACTCGGGCCCGAGCGGGTACACGGAAGACTTGAGGTAGATCAGCGCGGACGCCGGCACTGTGGGACCCGCAAGGTGAAGGATGCTGATTGCGCCAGCCATAGTGGATGATCCGTTTGCAGCCTGAATGATCTGAGCTTGGAACTGGTTCGCATTCTGGGCCGGGGGCGGGGGGAAGGTGGTTACGAAGTAGAAGATTGACGAGAACAATACCACCGTCAGCGCCAGCAGGAGTATGGTGGCTACCACGTCCGAGACCCCTCCTCGGCGGTGGCGCAGAGTAAACGCTCGGGAGCCTCGGCGACGTCCTAGCTTCGCGACGGAGCCACCCGTGGTTCGTCCCTCAGAAACCGGTGCCTGAATCTCCATCGTAATCGGGCGGCTTAAACAGGCGGGAGCCCCGTATTTAGACGTTGCCGTGTCCGTGGCGAATGGTCCAACCGGTCGGGCGGGCGTCTCAGTAATCCGCGGCCTACCGCGTGGTGCCGCTCGGAAGCTCCGCTCCCCGACTGAGGGCGCACGGTAGGTGGCCGTGACCTTCGCGCTCCGATCGGGCTCGTCTTAGGATGCCGACGTTGTCGGGGGATCAATCTGTCAGCCGCTCAATCCGGTGCTAAGCGACTCACCGCGTGACGGAGTTCTCAGTACGCAAAAGAAAGGGAGGGAAGAGGTTGGACGTAGCCGTCGGGACGGTTCACGAGAACGCGTTCGAGGGGACGCTGCCCGAATAGCCGCTCGAGCCAATCGCGACCAGCTCATCCCCGAACAGACCACCGTTAACGGTCGTGCTGCCCACCATCCAGATCACGACGGTGAAGCCGCCGCTAACCGATCCCGCAAACCCAGGCGCGAGGTTCCAGCCTGCCGCCGTCGTGCTGTACATCGCGATAGGAGTCGAGTTCGTTGGGCTGATCAAGTCGATCTGGCTGATCGTGGGGCCGGTACCGCACCCGTTGGTCGCGCTCGCGGCGCTCTTACCGAGGCAAACGGTCTGGCTAGTCGTCGAGGGCCAAGCAACTGTTGCCCCCGCACTGTTTCGCAGCGCGAGGATAAAGTTCGAGGTCGTCACGGACGAGCCCGCGATCTCGAGGCTGTAGCAGAACGCGTGGGCGGTCGACGTCGCACCGCATCCGGTCGTCGCGACGCCGGTAGTGTTGACCGGAACTCCCCACGAGAAGTTCGTCCCCAGGGGCGCCGAGCTCGGACCGTGTGTCAGGCCCGAGATCAACACGTACAGCACGGCGGCCAAGACGACCGTGATCGCAACGAGCAAGATCGTCGCGATGATCGGCGAGACCGCGCGCTTCCGCGCCTTTCTCCAACTTCGCTCTCTCTGTCCAAAGACGTTCATTCCGCTTTTCCTCCGATGGGTCGCTTGACCCGCGGGGGACGCTATGGCTGGGGTCTGCTATATTAAAGTTAAGGTCGATGGAAACGGTGAGAGTCGAATTTGAGT
>JASHPY010000053.1 GCA_030037855.1 Thermoplasmata archaeon
GTCGTTCGTGATCGTAATGTCGCCCATCGAGTCGACGAGCATCTTGTCCATTCCGCGCGGCCCGAGCGTGGACCGCACGGCATCGGCCACGGCGCGCGCCGCCGCGATGTTGTTCGACGTCGCGCCCTTTCCGCGCTCGCGTTCGGTCCCTTCCTTCAGAACGAGAATCGGCGTGCCCTGGAGCATGCTAGGTCACCACTAATGGCTAAATTGCCCTTCTATATAAAACAGCTTGGGCCGCCGGTCCGCTCGAGAGTCCCCGAACCGTCGCCTCCATCGAGCAGAGGCGCCCTCCACTGTGGGCGCCGCGGCGACGGGAGAGAGTTCCGGGCGACACCGGGCCCCCGAGCTCGAGCGGTGAAGCGAGAGCGGCTCGGCCGAGCCGATCACCGGGTGCGGCGGTCGGCGCTCGGCCGCGTTCCGGGGGAGCGCGCCCCGTCGGAACGGCGCGGTGCCGTCCGTCGAGTCCCCGCGATCGGGGCCACGCCTCGGCCGGCGCCCACGAGTCGGACCCGACGCGCTCGGGTCACGGAGTGCGGGCGTCGGTCGCGGGAAGCCTCCAACACGAGCGCCGCACCCAGCGCGAGCGCGACCCCGCTCGCCGCGAGGGTCACGAGCTCGCCGAGCGGCAGCGGGGTCGGAGAGGAGAGCGACCCAGCGGCCGGCGGGGCGGGAGAGGTCGAGGGCGCGTTCGTGAAGTTCACGGCGATCTCGGCGGTCGAGTTCGGGACGACGAACGTCCCCTCGGGAGCGCTCGCGTTGAACCCCGCGGAGGCCCCGATCGTGTACTGGTACGTCCCGTTCTCGAGTTCGAGACCGATCGTCGAGCCCGTCGAGTTCGCGGACACCGCCTCGGGGCCGGTCACGGACACCCACCAGAACGCCCCCGAGCCGAGCCCCCGCTCGGTGAACTGCATCGGATGGTGCGTGCGGTGGTTCCCGCCGGACTCCGCCGGGACCACGACGACATGGATCAGCACGAGGCCGGCAGAGGGGGTCGCCACCGAGTAGCTGAGCAGGGTGTAGTTCGACCCGTCGACCGAGACGTTCGCGATCGTCGCGCCCGACGGAAGGCCGTCTAGGACCGCGCCCCCCGAGGCGTTCGTCGGCCCGAGAGTCACCGAGGGGAACTGGGCGGGCGACTGGAAGCTCACAGGAACCACGACGCCCGGCACCGCGGATTCGCCGGGGGTCGTCGCGATGAGTTCGAGGTCGAACGTGTCGTTCGTGCCCGGCGTCGAGCTGGTCGTCGCCGAGATGCAGGTGCTGGGCGCGCTCTGTCCGGTCGCGTTCCAGGCGGTCACGTCGACGTACTCGGTGGTCCCGGCGGGGAGCGAACCGAGCGTGTACGTGGAGGTCGGTCCGTCGGTGGAGCTGGAGTCCAGCTTCCCCGCGCATCCCGGGGTGGTCGAGTAGTACACGGTGTCGTTGAGGAGGCCGCCCCCATCGGGCTGGGTCCACTGAAGTCCGAGGCTCGAGGACGTGGCCGAGCCGATGGTCAGGCCGGTCGGCGCGGCCGGGGGCGTTGCGCTCGACGCGGACGCGGGGTATTCGGTGACGACGACGGCGAAATCCCCGCTGTCGCCCGACACCCCGACGAACTCGGCCCCGAAGGAGTCGGAGTGGGTGAGTACGATGTCGTCGTCCCACACGGTCGCCGTCCCGACCCCGTTGTCGCTGATGCACGTCTGGCCCGAGGAGTACCCGCCGCACGCCGACGCTCCGGAGTAGCCGGACGTCCAGTTGTTGATCTTGGCGAGCACGAGGCCGCTGGGTTCTTCCGTGAGCTCCGCGAGCCGGTACGGCCCGAGGGCGCTTCCGAAGTCGATCGTCGTCCAAGCGATCTCCAATCGGTACTCGTAACCGACCGGGGGCCCCGGGATTGAGACCGTGGTCGGCGTGCTGCTCAGCGGCTCGACGGGGTGAGAGTATCGGAAGAAGGCGAACGACGGGTAGTCGCCCACCTCGGGGTCCAGTACGAGGTAGTAGCTCGAGGACACTCCCTTCGAGAGGTCGGCCCCGAAGCTGAGGAAGATGTCGTACGTCAGGTGGATCGTCTGCTTGAACTGGCAGTAGTAGCTCACGCCCGCCGGCGCGCTCGCCCCGTACCCGCACTCCCCGGTCACGGTTCCGGATCTACCGGGTTCCATGACGTCGTTCGCCCAGCCGTTCACGTTCGGGCCGTAGATTCCGTTGCACGCCGACGGTGCCGGTGCGACGTCGAGCTGAGTGCAGACCGAGTCGTAGAGGTAGGAGTTTTGCATGGTGCTCACCGCGCTCGTGGCGGTGATCGTGATCTTGGCGCTCACGAGGTCCCACACCGTCCCGTTGGGGGGCGACGGCGTGTAGACGGTCTGCGTCCCGCCGTTCCCGGCCACCGTCCCGTTGAAGTAGAGCAGGGTCGGCGAATCGGCCGGGCTGATCGTCTTCGAGGGGACTCCGGTTCCGACGATCGGAGCGCCGAGTCCTCCGAGGGACGGCGCGCCCACGAGTCCCACGAGGACGAGCCCCAGGACCGCGAGAGGCACGACCAACAGTCCGAACCGCTTTCCCCTTCCCACCGTTCGCAGCATCGTCGTCTCGGCGTGCGGGGGGGCCACCGAAAGAGCGCGGGGGAACGAGGGGCGGCCCGTCCCTGCACGAAGTGCATGATGTTTCGCGAATGCGCATATATGTGTATTTCTACTTATTTTGCCGATGAGAGTTCGGAATTTCTCGAGGGCCAGCGCCGCGCGCGCCGCCGTGGAAGCGCCGAGGCAGAACCGGGCCCAGCGGCGGAGGGCGACGGCCCGACTCCGGGACCCTCCCGGGCCGACCGGTGAGCGGGGTCAGCGGGCCGGGCCCTCCGGGTCCTCCTAAGTACTGCCGGCCCTCGCGAGGGGGGGTCAGACCGTGGGCACCCGTCCGACGGCCGTACGCTGGGAACCGGCCCGCTACCTAGAGTTCGAGCGGGAGCGCTCCCGGCCGTGCCGGGACCTCGTCGCCCGGATCGAGGTCGCGGAGCCGCACCGCGTCGCGGACCTCGGCTGCGGTCCCGGCAACAGCACGGCGATCCTCCGGGGGCGTTGGCCTCGAGCGGAGTGCGCGGCCGTCGACAGTTCCGCGGACATGCTCGCGACCGCGCGAGCGAGCGACCCGACCGTCCACTGGATGCTCGCGGACCTCCGGACCTGGGCGCCGGTCGCCCCCGTCGACGTGTTGCTGTCGAACGCCGCGATGCACTGGATCCCGGACCACGCGCACGAGTTCCCCCGGCTCCTCGGCTGCGTCGCGCCCGGCGGAGCGCTCGCGATCCAGATGCCCGCGAACTCGACCGAGCCGTACCAGGAGGCCCTGACCCGGCTTCAGACCCGGGGGCCGTGGCGCGACGTGCTGCCGCCCGCCGATCCCGACTCGGAGCTGCTCTCCGCGACGGAGTACTACGACCTGCTCGCCCCGATCGCCCGGGAGGTCGACGTCTGGGACACGCGGTACTACCACGTGCTGCCCGGCCCCGAGGCGATCGTGGAGTGGACGCGCGGCGCCGGTCTTCGCCCGTGGCTCGCCGCGCTCGCCTCGGACGTCCTGCGCGAGCGGTTCCTGGCCGAGTACCTCGAGGAGGTGACGACGGTCTACCCGCGACGCGCCGATGGTCGCGTCGTCTTTCCGTTCTTGCGTCGCTTCCTGATCGCCTACCGCGAGGGTCGCTCGAACCGACGGGACCGCCCGGGGCGGGTCAGGGGTCTCGCGTCACGAACGCGAGCGCGAATCCGTCGTACCCCTTCGCACCGACCGTCTGGATCGCGGTCGCGCTAACGCGGGGCTCCCCGGCCAGCATCTCGTGGAAGCGCCGGACCCCCCGGACGCTCTCGTCCCGACTGGATGCGTCCGCGACCGCGCCGTTGCGTACGACGTTGTCGGCCACGATCACGCTGCCCGAGCGGGAGAGGCGGAGCGCCCAGGCGAGGTACTCGGGATACCCCGCCTTGTCCGCGTCGATGAAGATCAGGTCGAACGGGTCCACGCCCTCCCGGGCGAGGTCGGCGAGCGAACGGGTCGCGGGACCCTCCCGCAGCTCGACCACCTCGTCCAGTCCGGCGCGCTCGAGGTTCGCGCGCGCGACCTGCGCGTGCTTCGGGTCGAGCTCGAGCGTGACCATGTGCCCGCCCGGCGGGAGCGATCGGGCGAGCCAGATCGTGCTGTAGCCCCCGAGGGTCCCGATCTCGAGGATCCGCCGGGTCCCCCGGATCCTCGCGAGCAGCTCGAGGAGCTTTCCCTGCGGTGGCGAGACTTGGATCGCGGGAAGGTGGGCGGCTTCGCTCGCGCGGAGGGTCGAGTCGAGCACCGGGTCGTCCGGCAGCAATAGGTCGGTGAGGTACCGATCGACCTCGGCCCAGCGTTCCTCGCCCATCGGCTGGGGTCGGAAGCGGTCTCCCCTACTTCAGGGCGCCCGAGGGGGTGGCGCGGGCTCCCGGGTCGGACGGACCGCGAGGCACCGTCGGAGCGTGTCGAGCGTCGCATCCCGCTCCGCGAGGGCGAGCGGGAGCCGTGGCGCGCGGACCCGGGGGCTGCCGAACCCGAGCTCCGCGGTGACGAGCTTGATCGCTTGGACGAACTTCGGCCCGGTGTCGAGACGGAGGAGCGGCAGGAACCACCGATAGAGCGCGAGCGCCCGCTCCGGCGGGCCGCTCCGGGCCGCCGCCCACAGCGCCACGGACTCGTCGGGGAGCGCGTTCGCGAGGCCGGCGACCCAGGCCCGCGCGCCGGCCCGGACGCCCTCGAGGAGCGCGTCGTCGAGGCCGACCGCGACGTCGACCCGTTCCCCAAGCAGCGCCGTGAGGGAGGTGACCCGACGGACATCCCCACTGCTCTCCTTGACCCCGGTCAGCGTCGGGTGCGCGGTCGCGAGCTCGAGTACCTCCTCCGGGCCGACGTCGGTCCCGTACGC
>JASHPY010000054.1 GCA_030037855.1 Thermoplasmata archaeon
TGCGAGGCGTGCACGACGTTCGACTGCGCGAAGGCGTGCCCCGTGGGGCTCGTCGACATGCCGCTCTACTTCCGCCGCGACGGGGAGTACCGCAGCTCGAAGTGCTGCGGGGTCGGCGACTGCGTCGGCGCCTGCCCGTACGGCAACATGTACCACCAGGACGTGCGCTTCTGGATCCGCCGCAAGCTGAGCCGCGCCGGGCCCGCTCCTCAGCCGCCGATCGACCGGGGCATTCCGCTCCCGATGGTGCCGTCGGCAACCCCCGCGCGAAGCGGGGGCGCGAGCGCCCGAGTCCCGGCGGAGACGGCGACGGCCGCGCCCCCGTCTACCGGCCCGGCCGCGCCGTAGCCGGCGCGGGGGGCCCGAAGCGCCCGCCGTCCGGCGCCGACCCCGCGTCGCCAGTCGCCGTCGAAGGGAACCCCTTAGATACCTCCCCGATACTCTCCTCGCGGCCACGGGGCCAGGAGGTTCACGGGGAAATGGCAGTCGATGAGGATGCCAGCGCACCGTGGACCGACTGAGCGTCGTTTCGACGGACCACTGGCCCTCAGCCTCTCTCTCTCTCTTCGTGAGTCTTTTGACCCGGGCCGGGTCCACCGATGCCCAACGAAGCATACCTCGACCAGAGCGTGCACTGGAAGATCCGCAGCGGACAGCTCGGATTCGCCGAACCCACCCACCCGGAGGTCGCCGAGGCGATCCTCGAAGGCGGGTTGGCCACGGAAGTCGGCCAACGCCTCGGGTCCGGCAAGGAAGCCGACGTCTACCTCTGCCGGGACGGTCCACGACTCATCGTCGTGAAGGTCTACCGCCAGTATCGCACGGCCCACCGGGGGGGTCGTCCGATCAAGCTCGAGTCGATGGGACAGCGGGCGCTGATTGAGCTCGACCTGCTCACCTATGCCTGGCAGGGGGGCGCGCGGGTCCCCGCGCCCGGCCGTCGCGTGGAGAACATGTTCTCGATGCAGTACCTGGGGACGACCGAGGCGGTCGCTCCGATGCTGCAGCACGCGCGGCTCGAGGACCCCGAGGCGTTCCTCGAGTCCACGGTGGCGGGCGTGGAGGCGCTCGCGGAGGCCGGGATCGTGCATTCCGACCTCAGCCCCTTCAACATCCTCGTCCACGAAGGTGAGCCGTGGTTCATCGACCTCGCGGCCGGGATTCGGGTCGACCGCTTGGGGAGCCCCGCCTGGGTCCGGCTGAACGAGGCGATGCGGGCCCTCGAGTCCGGCGGGCGGGCGCTGCACCGGTACTTCCAGCGGTACGGGCTCAGCTTGGATACGGCGGATCTCGTCGCGCGGGTGCAGACGAAGATCGACCTGTTTCGGGTCCACTGACTTTCGAGGAACGGTCGAGCGGAGAACGAGCCGGGTTCCGCCCTCCGGGGCGAGGGGTCGCTCGCCGCGCCCGCGCACGGTCGGCGCCGCGCCGGTGAGGACGAGCGCGCGGGCGGACACTCCGACACTCGCAGTCGCGACCAGACGTATCGTGAGCACGACACGCGACGCCCTGCCGAGGGAGAGCCTTCGCTCGGCGTATCGCCGACGTCGCGTCCGCTCCCGAAGCGTGCTTCGCCGCGAGGGTCCTTCCCGCTCCGCTGGCGACCGCCACCGGTGCCTGCCGTGTGGAATCCGTTAGAGCGGGAGCAACGGGCCGGTGAAGCTTCCCGAGACATCGGCCGGCACGCACGGCCCCTCCGGGCAGGAGGCCCCGAACTCGTACAGACCGCCGGACGAGACGAACGCGCCGGACCCCTGGGTCCCGTTGCCCTCGTAAATCTCCTGGCTCCCCGAACAACTCACGACGAAGAAGTCGATTGGCGACACCGCCGACCACGAGAATTGCACGGTCGTGCCGGACGTCGTGTCGATCCCGAGGCAGTTCGGGTCGGGATCGTAGATGGCGGCTCCGTGAAAGGAGAAGCGCTGGGGAACGGGCAGCAGAGTTAGCAGGAGGAGCGCCGTGACCGTGATAGCGCCGGCGACCGCGGCGAGTCTCACCCGGCGCTTCGACCACCACATGGCCGGCGGACCCTCGCGTAGTATGGCGCCGCTCGCATTAAGGGCTGGGACGGGGCGACACCGGGAGAGAGCACCCGCCCGTGCCGCTCGCGCGCCGGCCCCCCGTAGTCGCTACTCGCAACGAGCCACCCGCCGCGCGACCCGGGGCAAGGAATATCTCTCGGCGGGCCACGCGCTCCCCGTGCGGTCCGTGTCGAGGTTTCCGCGAAGCCGATGGCCCACCCTTCCGATCCGGACCGACCGTCTGGTCCTGCGCCTTCCCGAAGCACGTGACGTAGATTCCATCCACGCCGCGGCCGCTCACCCGTCCACGAGATGGGGGCTGCACCTCCTCCCGCATCCGTATCTCCGACGTCACGCGGTCGAATTCGTGAAGGAAAAGCGCTCCGAGTTTCGACGGCGGGAGACCCTGGCCCTTGCCGTCACCCTGAGCCACTCCCGCGATCTGGCCGGGATGATCGAGCTCAGCCACCTGTCCCTCGTCGATCGGCGGGCCGAGCTCGGCTACTGGATCGTACCTGGCCATCGGGGCAAGGGCTACGCGACCGAAGCCGCGAGGGCGATGTGCGACGCCGGCTTTCACACGCTTCGGCTTCACCGGATCGAGGCGGGAGCGTTCGCTCGGAACCATGCTTCGGTCCGTGTGCTGGAGAAGGCGGGGTTTCGGTACGAAGGTCGCCTCCGGGAGCGGATTCGGTTCGGCAGAGAGTGGCTCGATCAGGTCCGGCTATCCCGCGTGAACGTCACGTAGCCACGCTCCCGGGAACTCGGTGTTGAGGCGGCAGCGGCTTCCGTGGGTGCGCTTCGAGCGGTCCGCCATCCACGGTGTGGGTCGCTGACGAAACCCGCGTGCCCGCGGCCGTGCGCGCTGAGCCGGCCACGTGGGCGGCCCTCGCGGCTCACCGTGTCGCATGGTCGACGCAGTCCTCCCTCCGCGCGGATCGGAGGGGGCGGCACGGTGCGCGGGACCGGAACGCGATCGGCTGCCCCCACCTTCCGAAGCACGGGGGAGCCAATGCGGCTCCTCGTGCGGGCGCTCGGAACGGAAGCGAAGTCCTAAATGCGGGGAGGCCGGACTCGGTGTCGGGCGCACGCCGCCATAGCTCAGTCGGTAGAGCGGCTGATTTGTAATCAGCAGGTCGGGAGTTCGATCCTCTCTGGCGGCTCGTCCGTGCGACACCGGTCACGAGCTCGTTGACGGGGGTGGTACCCGAGCGTCGTATCCGATGTTCCGCAGGTCCGGGAGCGAGAGGAATCCGAGACCCGCGACGCAGAGTCCCACGCCCGCGACGAGGAACGTGAACGACAGCCCACGGGTCAGGATGAGCAGACCGCCCGCGATCTGCGCGGCGGGGATCGCGGCATAGCTCAGCGCGTTATCGAGCGCGAAGTATCGGCCCTGGAGCGGGCCCGGCACGACCGCTTGCACCGTGCTGAGCCACGCGACGTTCGCCATGCCCTGCAGCACGCCGACGCCGAGGAACACCGCCAGGGCGACCGGGACGAGGGGAGCGAACACCAGCGCGACGGTCGCCAGACCGAGGCCCAGCGTCGAGACGATCGCGAGTCGGCCGGCGTGCCGGGTCAGTCGCAGCGGGCTCACGAGGACACCCCCCAATCCCCAGCCGGCGGCGAGCAGCGCTTCGAGCGCTCCGTAGACGAGCGCGGTTCCGTGGAGCGAGTCGCTCACGTAAACGACCACGAACGTGAGGACGAAGCCGAACAGGAAGTTCTCGATCAGCGTCGAGACCGTGAGCTCGAGCAACCCGACGGCGCCCCGAAGATAGCGGAACGCCTCCCGCACCTGGACTCGGAGCGGCCCCTCCCGGGCGGTCTCCGATGGCAGGAGGGCCGTCCCCCCGATCCACGCGATCAGCACCGCGGCAACGAGGTACGCCGCCGCATCCACGCCGAGCGACGGGATCGCTCCGACCGTCACGATCAGGCCGCCCGCGAGCGCGCTCCCGGCGATCCCGACGATCGATTCGGTCGACTCGAAGAGCCCGTTCGCCCGGTCGAGATGCTCCTTCGCCGTGATCTCGGGCAGCAGCGCCTGGCTCGCGGGGGCGAAGAACGTGGCGCATAGGCTGAACAGGACGCACGCCCCGAGGATCAGGGCCAGGTGGAATCCGAGAAGGTCGAGCGAGAGCACGAGGGCCCCCATCGCCGCGCTGCGGGCGAGGGTCGAGAGCACGATCACCGAGCGGCGTTCGTAACGGTCGACCAGCGCGCCGGTGAAGAGT
This sequence comes from Thermoplasmata archaeon, assembly GCA_030037855.1. Lineage (GTDB taxonomy): Archaea > Thermoplasmatota > Thermoplasmata > Lutacidiplasmatales > UBA184 > Lutacidiplasma. The sequence continues at coordinate 4,265 of JASHPY010000054.1, forward strand.
CCGACCAGGATCGTGGGGGATGAAGTCCGCGAGACCGACGTAGACCACCGCGAACGCCGAGCCGGTCTCGGCGTACGTGTACCAGATCAGTACCACGTACCCGAGCGCGGAGCCGAACCGCGAGATGACGCGCGCGCTCCACAGCCGCTGGAACCGCGGCTCGGCGAGCAGCGGGGCGTAGCTCTCCATCGATCCACCGAGTCCCGACCTCGCGCGCTGGGAGACACGTAGACCTCGCCGATCGCCCGACCTCCCTGCTCACCCCGTGGAGGATAAAACGAGCGCCCGGAACCTCAGGGACGAAGGAGGTGACCCTCTCGAGTCGGCGCACCCGAGAGGCGGCCCATCCGACCGCGGTGCTCGGGGGCGAGGTTCCCGCGGCCCGGGGGCCGTCGCACCTCAGCCGAGCGGAGCCGTGGGGTGCGTCGACGATTCCTGGGCGAGCGCCCGCCGATAGCCGAAGAACGAGCAGACGTATCCGAGGAGCGGCACGAACAGCAGCACCGCTCCGGTCCGGAGCGTCCGCTCCTGGTAGCGGAGGCCGACCCGCCAGTTCCCGATCGCCTGGCCCATCACGCCCGCGAGGAAGAGGACGACGCCGATGAAGAGCAGCGGGATCCCGAACAACTCCGCGACGGGGGCGAGACCGTACGAGACCCCGGCGAGCGTCACACCGGATACGTAGAGGGCCGCGCCACCGGCCGTCAACGCGATGCCGAGGAGTCCGACGAGCGTGAGGAAGGCCGGCGACGTGAACTCGCGCGACGTCGCGGCCATCTTTCGGAAGCCGGAGAAGTGGAGGAGCGAGGCCACGGCGCCGACGACCGTCGCCGATGCGAGCGCGAGCAACGCGGGGAGCGCGTGAGCGTAGAGCCCGGAAGGGTCCCACGCAGCGCCCGGGAACGCGAGGAGGCTCCCGGCGAGGAGCACGACGCCCGCGACGAACAGCAACTGGGAGATCGAGGCCGCGAGCGACGCGTTCCGCAACGCCCGAACGCCGTCCCGCTCGGGGGCGGCTACCGCCTGCAAGAGGGCGGTTTCCCGAAGCGCGCCGATCCCCCGAATGAAGACGTATTCCACGAACACGATGCCGACGATGAAAAAGCTCGCCGGATAGTTGGTGAACAGGGTCACGAAGAGACCTCCCCACACGGCGGTGAGCGCCACCAGGACCGAGACGATCACCGCCGAGAGCGGGCGCGTCGTCAACCGTACGGCAATGGCGGCCGGCGTCACCATCAGTGCGAAGATCAGGAGCACTCCGATGATCTGAACGGCGAAGGAGATCGCCACCGCGAGCAGGATGAGGAACACGAGGTTCAGCCCGATCAGGGGCAGTCCCTTCGCCTCCGCGACGTCCTCGTCCAGCGAGGCGAACAAGAGCGGCCGGTAGATTAGGGCGATCACCGCCAGCACCCCGAGGCTCGTCCAGACCGTGAGCGCGACCTCGCTGCTGCTGATTGCGAGCACTTCTCCGAAGAGGATCGAGTAGGCCTCCTGGGCGTATCCCTGGTAGAGGCTGATGAACAAGAGCCCCAGACCGAGCGCGAAAGCGAGCATCGTTCCGATCTCCACGTCCCGGGCCGAAGCGCGCTTGCCGAGGAAGCCCATGCCGGTCGCGACGGCGATCGTGAAGACCAGCAGCCCGTAGACCGGCGGCGCTCCGACCAGGACGGCCGCGGCGGCCCCCGAGAACCCCGTGTGCCCGAGAGCGTGGCTGGCGAAGGACGAACGTCGGAGGACGACGAAGTACCCGATGATGCCGGCCATGATCGCGATCGCGGTTCCGGCCTCCACGGCGTTCCGCATGAACTCATACGACCAGAGCACGCGGACATCGGTGACGAGATTCCAGCTGAACGGGATCCCGTTGCCAAGTCCGCTCACGCCCCCTCCTCCCCGCGCTCGTCCTCTCCCCCGACGATCACGATGTTGTTCCGCGAGTCCCGCAGCACCTCCACCCGAACGCCGTAGAGCCCGGAGAGCGTCTCCGTGGTGAGCACCTCGCTCGGCCGGCCCGTGGCGACCCTTCCATTCGCGATGTAGATCACCTTGTCGAGACACTTGATCAGCGGGTTGATGTCGTGCGCCACAAGCAGCGTCGTGACGCCGCGGGAGAGGACCAGGCCGTGGATCGTTTCCACCAGCTCGCGGCTGCGCCGGATATCGAGGTTCGAGAGCGGCTCGTCCAAGAGCAGCATCTCGGGGTCCCCGACCAGCGCCTCGGCGAGGAAGATCCGCTGGAGTTCTCCTCCCGAGAGCCCGCTGAGCGGTCGGTGGCCGAGCTCGGACGCTCCGACATCCGCGAGCGCGCGGGCCGCGGCCTCGCGTTCCGCCTTCAGCTGGAACCGGGGCCCCCACTGCCGGGGGCGCCAGCGCCCTCCGGGACCCCAACGGGGACCCGGGTAGCCGAGACGGACGAGCTTGTCGCACTCGATGTGGGTCTCCTGGTCGATGGTGTGGCGTTGCGGGACGTAACCGATCCGGGCGTTGCCCCGGTGAGGACGTTCCCCGAAGACGGAGAGCGCTCCACTGGACGGCCAGTGCAGGCCCAGCAGCATTCGGAACAGCGTTGTCTTTCCGGCCCCGTTAGGGCCGATGACGGCGACGAACTCACCGGGTTGGACGTCGAACGTCGCATCCTTCCACACGATATGCGTCGGGTAGCGGACCTCGACGTGTTTGGCGCTGACCGCCGCCGCCCCCGAGCGGTCGGAAGGGCCTACCGGCGTCTCGTAGACCGGTCGGTGGGGAACCTCGACGTCCACGCTCGGTCACTTCCCCAACTGATCGGCGTTCAGCGCGTTTTCGAGGCTGTTGTACTCGCCGAACATCCAGTCCTGGAAGCTCGTGTCCGGCGGTTGGATGGTCTCGCTCACGTAGGTGACGGTGACGTTCTGCGCGCTGGCGAGGGCCTCGACCGTGGTCGTGGTCGGAGTGACCGTCTGAATGTTGTACACCAGGACCTTGACGTGCCCGCTCTCGAGCTGACAGTCGAAAAGGGCCACGGACGCGGCCGGCGGGTCGTTCCCTTCCGCGACGGCTTCCATGAACGGCTGCGGAGAGATCAGGTCGAGGCCGGTATAGTTGGCGAGGTAGACGAAGATACTCTCGGTCGAGGCGACCACCGTGCCGGCGAATTCCGCGCGGATCTGGTTCGCCCGGGCGTACAGTTGGTCGATGGAGACGCCCTCGGCGCCACCCCCCGCCGACGTGTTGAGGTTGTAGAAGTTCTGCTGGAAAATCGCGCGGGAGGCGGGCTGGAGCGCCACCAGATCGGCGTACATCGCGAGCAGCGTGTCGTTGACGTAGAGCGGGTTGTACCACTGGTGGGGATTCCCGGTCACGATCCCGCCGGAGACGCTGACGCCGTTGAGGTTGCCGACGTTCAGTATCTCCTGGCCGGGCGTATCCGACGCGGCGATCAGCTGTAGGGCCCAATCGTCGTAGCCAACTCCGTTGACGATCACAAGATTCGCGTCGGCGATCGCGGCCGCGTCCGAGGAGTTCGCCTCGTACTCGTGCGGGTCCGCGTTCGGGTCGCTCACGATGCTGAGCACGTGCGTGAGGTTCCCGCCTAACTGGGCGATCAGGCTGCCCCAGAAGTTCTCGCCGGCCACGACCTGAATCGTCGTCCCGACCGGCACCGTCGCGAGCGGACCGTTCGTCGTCGTCCCCGCGGCGAAGTTCGGGGTCGTGTTCCCCGAGACCTCTCCGTCGGTCGCGTTGGCCCCCAGCTCCTGCGGAGTGAACGCCGCGCACGGATTCGGAGGGGCGGAACTGGTGAGGAACTCGTAGCCGACCCCACCCGCCACAGCCACGACCGCAACCAGCAACGCGACCCAGACGAGAGAGAACGAACGTCGGGGAGGGCGCCTCGCGGAGTCCGAGGGGCGTACCGGTCCCGCGGGGGCCGATGGGCCGCCGAGCGACTCGCCGGAAGCCATGCCGACGGAGCCGGACGACATGCGTCTCACTCCTGTGAGGAGCAGGCGGCGATCGGCTGACCGTGGGGGCACGCGGACGGGTGCTGTTGGGCGCGGCAAACCTCTTCGATCGTTCGGTGGGAGAGCGCGAGGTCGATTTCCCGTGCGGCCGCACAGGTGTCCTCGGGGGTGAGCCCCAGGCTCCCGAAGAGGGTCTCGGCGACGCGATGGTGTCGCTGGTACTCGAGGAGGGTGCTCCTACCCCGGGCAGTGAGTCGCGACTTTCCGCGATGCCGCACGATCAGCCCCCGTTGCTCGAGCGGTGTCAGGCACTCCAGCGCGGACGGTGGCTGAACGTGGAGCGCCGACCCGATCGACTTGAGCGGGGCTCCGTGCTCGGCCGTCTCCTGGGTCGCTACGGCTCGCAGCGCGTCGACTTGCCGCCGCGTGAGTTGCTGAAGCGTCTCCATGGCCGGCCGTAGCTCGGCGACTCTATTTATGGGTGACCCTAATTATTAGGATATGACAAATAACGCTCTCGGGTGGTCGTCGTTACCCGACGGCCGGCTTCGACTAGGACCTCAGCTCATTCGAGTGCCGACCCTCGTTCTTCGCCCCGGCGCGGCCGTACTCGAGTCACGGTCACCGGCGACAAATGAGACGCCCGCGCGCCGTAAGGTTGATAACGCCCAATGCGGATGAATACGTGAATGTCCTCCCGGGGATGGCGTCATCGCCGACGGCGTGGCGTGGCGCCGATCATCGCACAGATCCTGCTGCTCGCGATGACGATCGTGATCTTCTCGATCCTGTTCACGTTCCACTTCAACACGCCGCCGGCCCCTCCCAGCGTGACGTTCCTGATCAAGTCGGGCGGGAGCAATCCGGTCTGGGGCGACCCGACCGACGAGCAGGCCGGTAGCTACTCGCTCCTCAACACGACCCAGATCATCATCGCGGCGACCTCGCCCTCGAACATCCCGCTGTCTTCGATCAACTTCGCGTTCATCTGCAACAACGAGAGCGTCGGCGGAAACGAGACGATCCTCGTTCAGGGCTCGCTTTCGGCGATGACGTGGTTCCCGGGCGACACCAGCGAACCCGCGGCGAACGCGCCCAAGATCGGCTGGTGCGCGAGCTTCCACGCCGCGGGCTTCGGCGGCGGGTCGAACAGCGTCTACTACAACCGACTCGGCCTGTTCGTTCCCCTCGCCCCGGGGCAGAGCGTGCTGACCACGGGCGACACGTTCATCCTCTACATCCACAACGGCGGCTATCCCCTAGACTACACCGACTGTCCGGGGACCGAGTCTCAGTGCCTCGACCCGGACGACTACCACGGCGCGCCCCCCTGGTGCTTCACGAGCCAGACCGCGTGCACGATCGTGCTCACCTACACCGGTTCCCCGACGACCGTGCTCGCCACCATCCCGGTCTACACGCTGGCCCCGCCGCAGGCATGAATCGGCCGACTCCGCCGACCCCCTTACCGATGGGGTCGCGCCCTGCTCGTGAAGGCATGAGTGGATGTACTGGCAGCGCCGCCAGCGAGTGAGGGGGACGGGTCGGTGAAGATCAAGCGCACTCACTTCTGGACGATCGTCGTCGCGATCGTGACCGTGGCCCTCGTCGTCCTGCTGGTCCTGATCGCGGTCGGGGATCTCGTTCTACCCGGTAAGGGTGCCCCCGCCCCGGTCACGGTCGATATGGTGAAATTCACCATCCTCCAAGAGAACAACGCGAGCGGACTACCGTGGTTCGGCCCGAGCAATTTCACGTACACGGGACTCGCGAACGGTTACCCGTTCGTGGTCGCGCCCGGCGCGACCTTCACCTTACCGGTGGGACTCGAGAACTACGATAGCATCTCCCACACGATCTACTCGATGAACCCCGACCCGCCGTTCACGCTCGTGAGCTGCTACCCGTCGCTCCCGTTCGTCGTTCCACCGGTCCTGCACGAGGATGACGGCGGCAACTTCGACCTCACGATCCAAGCGCCGTCGAGCTCGGGCCAGACGTTGACGATGTATGTCGTCATCAACGCGCTCTCGTAGCCGGCGCCGCCGGCGCGAGAGGCGACGCTTCGCCCCTCCGGGGCAGCGGCGGGGTCTATAGCCCCCCACGGGATTCCCTCCGCGGGGTGCCTCGATGGTGCAGAAGGTGACCGAGGTCGTCGGAGTGTCGAAGGACGGGTTCGCCCACGCCGCCGCGAACGCGGTGGAGACCGCCGCCACGACGGTGCGGAACCTGCGCTGGTTCCGCGTGACCGAGCTCGAGGGAAAGATCGCCAACCAGAAGGTCGAGGAGTATCACGCGACCGTGAAGATCTACTTCGACCTCGACTAGGTCGAGCGGGCCGCGGCGGCGCGCGCGCGCTCGAGCGCGCGACGAACGTGCGGCGCCGGGAGCATCCCCTGAACCACTTCCGTCACCTTCCCCGCCGGGTCGACAAAGAAGGTGACGCGCTTCGCGATGCCGAGGAGGCCGAGCACGCCGTACTGCTTCGCGATCGCCTTGTCGTGGTCCGCCACGAGCGGGAACGGCAGCCCGCACTTTTCGGTGAAGCTCTTCTGCGCTTCGACGGTGTCGACGCTCACGCCGATCACGGCGTAGCCCGCCGCCGAGAGCTCGGGATACGCCTCCGCGAAACCGCGTGCCTCGGCGGTGCACCCTGCGGTGTTCGCCTTCGGATAGAAGTACAGGACGACCGAACGGCCCCGGTATGAGGCGAGGTCGAGCGAACCGCCGTCCGCGGTCCGCCCGACGAAGGTGGGCGCGGTCGCTCCGGCCTCGAGCACGTATCCACGACCGGGGACGGGTATTTGAGATCGGTCGGTGAGAGCCTACGGCTCGAGGGCGAGGACCCGCTCGACCTCGTCGTCGGAGAGCGGAGGCGACGACGCGACGCCCGCGATCTCGGCCAATCGATCCGCCGGAGGCATCGGGACGAGCGCCGAGGCGACCCAGGGCCACCGAAGGACGAACTGAAGGGCGGCCTGGGCCAGGGTTCGACGACGCCCGGCCGTCAGGAATCCGAGGCGCAGGACCGGGTCGAACTCCCGATGGAGCTCGGTCAGCGAGGCCGGAGGCGTGCCGGGACCTCGGTCGACCAGTGGCCGGTCGAACCGGGACCCGTCCAGGCGGCCGGCGCCGAGCGGGTCTTCCGCGAAGAACGCGAGAGGTCCCGCCGCCGCGCGGGTCTCGAGCGGCGGAAGCAGCCCGCGGTCGAGCATCGACAGGGGGCCGCTGAGCACGTTCGAGCCCGGGCTCGGCGGGGCGCCCTCGGACGGAACCGACCGTGCGTCGCGGACCTGCTCGGCCCAGCCCCCGACCCGACCGTCGTCGACTAAGGCATCCAATAGGGAACGGGTGACGTCGGGCTCGGGTGGGCTCCGCCCTCCGCCGTCCCAAACGAGCAGCCCGACCGACAGCGAGCCGAGGCGGGACCCGCTCTCATCGAGCGACCGTCGGAGTCGAGCGTCGAGGCTCGCGGCGGGGCGCTGCCCCGAACCAACGTCGCCGTCGGCGAGGTCAGCCGCGGCCCGTCGGACAAGGATCAGCAGTGACCTATCCGGCTCAGGGAACGCGGTCGCGAGGATCCGCTCCGCCCGCGCCGCCTCCGGCCCTCGCCCGACGTCGAACGTCGTGATCCCGAGCGCGCGGGCGCGGACCAGTAGGCGCGCCGCGCCGGAGTCGGACTCGGGGTTCCTCTGCGCCGAGGGGACGACGCGGACGCCGATCGGAGAGGCGCGAAGGCGCGTGCCAGGCACTGGACGATTGCTTTCAATCACGCCCAACTCGCCCATTCCGGCCCTGCCTCATCGGCGGTCCGAGCTCGCGACCTCGGGTCGACCGCGCGGACCGCCCGTTTCGGTCCCGCATCGACGGGACGGCTTAAACCCGGCCCGGTCCTTCCGGGGCGGATGTCCCCCGGTCCCCAGCTCCCGCTCGCGGAACGACTTCGCCCGACCCGCCTCGACGACGTCATCGGAAATCCCCAGGCGCGGGCCCAGCTTCGGAAGTGGGCAGAGGGGTGGACGGGACCCGGCGGACCCCCCGCCTCGAGAGCCGCGCTGCTCTCGGGTCCCCCGGGCGTGGGCAAGACGAGCGCGGCCCTCGCGCTCGCCGCCGATTTCGGCTGGTCCGTGGTCGAGATGAACGCGTCGGACGCCCGGAACGAGCGCGCGATCGAGCAGGTCGCCGGCCGAGCCTCGATCACGCACTCGTTGATCGAGACGGCGCCCGGCGCCGGTCCCCGCCGTGCCCTGATCCTGCTCGACGAAGCCGACTCGCTCAGCGGTCGCGCGGTCGAAACCGCTCGGTCCGCGCCGGCCCCTCCGAGCTTGAAGGAGTTCCTTCGAGCTCGCTACGGAAACGTCGAGGCGCTGAATGCCGGTTGGGGTCTGGTTCCCAAGGGGAAGCCCGCGCCGTTCGAGGGCTGGGACGCCGTCCCCCGATCGCCCGGGAACCACACGTGGGCCCGACTGCCGGCGGCGCGCAAGGACCTCGAGGACTGGCGAGGCAGCGGCCGTTCGCGCGACCTCTCGGACCGCGGAGGTCTCGGGGCGATCGCTCGCCTCGTCCGTGCGACCCGCCAGCCGCTCGTGCTGACGGTGAACGACGACCGCGTGCTCAGCCGGTACTCGGCCGTGTTCCGGACGGCGGTCGCGCGCGTGCGCTTCTACCCGGTACGCGACCGGGAACTCTCGACCCAACTGACTTCGATCTCCCAGCGCGAGCATCTCGACCTCGCCCCCGGGGCGATCGCCGCGATCGTGCGAAGGTCCGGAGGGGACGTGCGGGCCGCGCTGAACGACCTCGATGCGATCTCTCCGCTTCCCCCGGGTCCGCTGCAGCTCTCCGTCCTCGGCACGCGGGACCGCACGGCGGAGTTCGCCGCGTTCACCGAGCAGGCGCTCTCCGCCGCTCGGTACTTCCGATCGGTCGAGGTCCAGGACCAACTCGACGCGACGCCCGACGACCTCTTCCCCTGGATCGAGGAGAACGTACCGCACTTCGCGCCGGACGGGGCCCACCGTTCGGCCGGCTTCGATCGGTTGGCCGCCGCAGAGCTTTCGCTCGCCCGTGCGCGGCGGTTCCGGGTCTGGGGTCAGTGGAGCTACGCGTCCGAACTGATGACCGGCGGTGTCGGGCTCGCGCTGCGGGACGGCCCGATCCCGCCCGTGGGCCGTGCCCAATTCCCCCGCTTCCTCGCCGAGATGGGAGGCTCGCGCGTCGCCCGGGGCCTGCGGGATGGCATCGCAAGGAAAGCCGGGGCCCGACTGCATCTCTCGCGCGCAAAGGTGCGCGAGTCGGTCCTGCCGTTCCTCGACCAGATGTTCGTCGCGAAGTCGGCGACCGCGCACCGGAGGGGACCCGACCCCACGGCGGCACGCGTCGTGCGCGAGCTCGAGCTCACGGCCGAGGAGGTCGCGTACCTGCTTCGAACCGCGCCGGACTCCCCGGCAGTGACCGCACTCTTCGAGTCCGAGGCCGAGCCGCCCGAGGTCCCGGTTCGACACGAGGAGAGCCGGCACGGGAGCGCAGATGGGGACGCCGACGCGTCTGCGGCCGAACCCGCCCCCGGACCTCGGCGCGTACAGCGCCATCTCTCGGACTTCGGGGGCCGGTGAACGCGCCGCCCGCGCCGGCCGCGGGCCGGCCGAAGGCTGTCGTCTCCTGGAGCAGCGGGAAGGACTCCGCCTACTCGCTCTACGAGGTACGACGCGCCGGTCGGCTCGACGTCGTCGGGCTCCTCACGACCGTCACCCGGGAGTACGGCCGGGTCTCCATGCACGGGGTCCGGGAGTCGATCCTCGACGCCCAGGCGCAGGCGGCAGGTCTCCCGCTCCACAAGGTCGAGATCCCGTCGCCCTGTCCGAACGCCGTTTACGAGCAGTTAATGGGGGAGCAGATGCGACGGCTGGTCGCGGACGGAGTGAGCCGGGTCGTCTTCGGCGACCTGTTCCTCGAGGATATCCGGTCGTATCGGGAGAAGAAGCTGCGCGGCACGGGCATCGAACCAACCTTCCCGCTCTGGGGCCGGCCGACGCGCGCGCTCGCCGAGGAGATGATCGCGTCGGGGCTCGAGGCGCGGGTCGTCGCGCTGGACCCTCGCCAGTGCCCGCCCGAGTTCGCGGGCCGCGCGTTCGATCGCGCGCTCCTCGCCGAGCTTCCGAGTTCGGTCGATCCGTGCGGCGAGCGCGGCGAGTTTCACACCTGCGTGGTCGCCGGGCCGATGTTCGACCGACGCATACCGGTCGTCGCCGGGGAAGTGGTTCGGCGCGACGGATTCGTCTTCGCGGACCTGGCGCTCGGACCCCTTACTCGAGACTCGCGTGGAGCGTGATCGGGACGTTGCCCTTCATGACCCCCGAGATCGGACACCCCTGACTCGCGGCGGTCGCGGCGGCCTGGAAGTCGCTCGCCGACATCCCCGG
>JASHPY010000055.1 GCA_030037855.1 Thermoplasmata archaeon
ACGCCTACCCGGGCCTCAAGCGGCATCTCTACGCGAACGACGGGGCGCTGCGCAGCTTCGTCTCGATCTACCTCAATGACGAAGACGTGCGCTCCCTCCAGCGGGACGCGACCCCGGTGAAGGACGGCGACGTGGTGTCGATCGTGCCCGCGATCGCCGGAGGCTCTCCCGCCGAAGCCGGCCGGCCGGCGCCGCCCGTGTCGCTCCCGGTGCTGCCGACTCCGCCCGGCGACTCGTTCGGACGGGACGACCTCCGACGCTACAGCCGGCACCTGCTCCTGCCCGAGGTCGGCGTCGCCGGCCAGAAGCGGCTCCGACGTTCGAAGGTGCTCCTGGTCGGCGCCGGGGGCCTCGGCGCCCCGACCGCGCTCTACCTCGCCGCGGCAGGGGTCGGCGAGATCGGGGTCGTCGATTTTGACGAGGTCGACCTCTCGAACCTCCAGCGCCAGGTCCTCTACACGACCGCCGACCTCGGCCGGCCCAAGCTCGACGCCGCGCGCGACCGCCTTCAGGCGCTGAATCCGGGCGTTCGGGTCGTGCCGATCCCCGGCCGTCTCACGGCGGAGAACGCGCTCGACGTGCTGCGTCCGTACGACGTCGTGGTCGATGGGACCGACAACTTCCCGACCCGCTACCTTGTCAACGACGCCTGCGTGCTGCTCGGCAAACCGAACGTCTACGGCTCGATCTACCGCTTCGAGGGACAGGCGAGCGTCTTCGACGCGACGCGGGGCCCCTGCTACCGTTGCCTGTACCCGGAACCGCCCCCGCCGGACCTCGTGCCCTCCTGCGCGGAAGCCGGCGTGCTCGGCGTGCTGCCGGGCCTGATCGGCATGATCCAGGCGACCGAGACGGTCAAGCTCCTCCTCGACACCGGCGAGCCGCTCATCGGCCGCCTGCTCCTCTACGACGCGCTCGCGATGCGCTTCCGTGAGCTCAAGGTACGCAAGAACCCGTCGTGCGTGCTCTGCTCGCCGACGGCGACGCAGAAGGGGCTGATCGACTACCCCGCGTTCTGCGGGATCCCGTCCGCGACCCCGGCGACCGACGGCGCCGGCCTTCCCGCGATCACGCCCGAGGAGCTGAAGGCCGAACTCGCAGCCGCCGACCCGCCGATGCTCGTCGACGTGCGGGAACCGAACGAGTGGGAGATTGTCCACCTTCCGAACGCCCACCTGATCCCGCGCGGCGACCTCCCGGACCGGCTCAACGAGCTGACGGGCGCGCGTCGGCTCGTGGTCTACTGCCGGACCGGCGGCCGGTCCGCGCAGGCGACCCGCCTCCTGCTCGACCTCGGCTTCGCGAACGTCCGGAACCTGACCGGCGGCATCACCGCGTGGGCGCAGCGCGTCGACCCGAGCCTTCCGACGTACTGAGCCGGAGCGGTCCGGTCACCAGGGCGCGCCGGCATCGACGCTCAAGTTCCCGGGGAACGAGCGGACCCGGCGGGAGAGCTCCCGCGCGAACCGCTCCCGTTCGCGGGGCGAGATGAACAGCGGATGCATCCCACCGGTGACGAGGATCCCGATCGGGTCGGTGTAGATCGCGTCGAACGACGCGACGTACGGGCTCCACATCCGACCCCGGTAGCCCCACGCGCCGAAGAAGCCGGTCGGCGAGAGGTCCCGGAGCGCCGTGAACTCGATCTTCCGGACCTCCTGGAGCGCCATCCGCCGCGGCCCGAGGATCCGCCACGCGGTGAGGTGCGTGTCGTCGATGACGTAGAACGTCGACAGGTACCGGAGCAGGAAGAACAGGGTGCCGGCGACCAGGAGGTAGGCGAGGTAGTGGTTGGAGTCGATCGGGCTCGGGACGACCACGAAGTAGAGCAGGAGGAGGATCACGACGTAGACGCCGACCGTCACGCCCGAGACCGTGCCGTGGGCGCGGTAGCGGCCCTTCGCGTCGAGCTTCGGCGGCTCGGGCTCGGCCGACGGGTCCGGCGGCGGCTCGGCGGTCGGCTCGGCGTCAGTCGACGGCGTCGTAGTAGAACTCCTTCCGCGCCCGCTGCTCGCGGTCGAGCACGGAGCCTTCGCGGTTGATCCGGGGTCGCAGGGTCTCGGGGTCCCGACGGAACGTGATCTCGACGTCCTCGAGCAGGCGGTTCATCCCCTCGCGCATCGGGAACGGCCCGTCGCCGCGACCGCGTCGCTCGTCCGGCGCGTCCGGCCGGAAGACCATCAGCTCGTCGCACGCGAGGTCGAGGAAGTAGACGTCGTGGTCGACCACGAGCGCGCTCGCGGCCTGGCGCTCGATCTGCCGTCGCACGAGCCGGGCCATCGACATCCGCTCGTCGGCGTCGAGGTACGCCGACGGCTCGTCGAGGAGGTAGAGCGTCGCCGGGCGCGCGAGCGCGAGGGCGACGGCCGAACGCTGGAGCTCCCCGCCCGAGAGGTCGGTCAGCGCCACGTCCTGGATCTCCTCGAGATGGAGCCCGGGAACGAGCTCCCGTTCGAACAGCTTCGCGTCGAACGACGGCTCCGCCGCGAGCGCGGTCGCGCGCTCGCGGAGGCTCGCCGACTGGGTGGCCTTGAGGTACTGGGGTTTGTAGCTGACCGTGACGCCGACGGGCGGGGTCCCCGACGTCGGCGGCTCGACGCCGGCGAGCATCCGGACGAACGTCGTCTTCCCCGTTCCGTTCGGGCCGACGACCCCGACCGTCTGGCCGCGCGCGAGCGTGCCGGCACCGACCGCGAGGTCGAAGTCGGCGAACCGCTTCTCGAGCGCCGGGAACGTGACGAGCGGGTGCGCCCGCGCGGCCGGCTTCGGCGGGTGCGCGACGAACCGGACCGGCTCGGTCCGGAAGCGGACGTTCTCGTCCTTCAGGTAGCCGGTGAGGTAGGTGTTGATCGCCGAGCGCATCGGGATCGGGTGGCTGACGACCCCGAACGCGGCCGGTTCGCCGTAGATGAGGTGCGCCTGGTCGGCGAGGTAGTCGAGCAACGCCAAGTCGTGCTCGACCACGAGCACGCTCTTCGTCTCGCCGAGTCGGCGGAGCACGCGGGCGACTTCGAGGCGGTGCACGATGTCGAGATAGCTCGATGGCTCGTCGATCAGGTAGAGGTCGGCGTCGGTCGCGAGGGTCCGGGCGATCGCCGCCAGCTGGAGCTCCCCTCCCGACAGCTCGGAGAGCCGTCGATCGGCCCGGGCGCCGAGCCCGAGCTCGTCGAGCAGCCGGCGACCGCCCGGCCCGGCCGCGAGCACGTACTCCTCCGCGGTCGACGGCTCGTCCGCGATCCGGTCGACGTACTGAGGTTTGACGACCGTGCGCAGCTCGCCCTTCGCGACCCGCTCGAAATGGGCGCGCAGCGCCGTCCCCCGGTAGTGCTCGAGGACCCTCGCCCAGTTCCCGGGCGAGCCGTACTCCCCGAGGTTCGGGACCTCCTCGCCCGCGAGCAGCCGCAGCGCGCTCGACTTCCCCGTGCCGTTCGGACCGAGGAGGCCGGTGATCCCCCGGGTCGGCGGGATCGGGAGCCGGTACATCCGGAAGCCGTTGTACCCGTACCGATGGACGATGTCGTTCGGGTCCGCCTCGGGCGTGTTGAGGATCTTGATCGCGTCGAACGGGCACTTGTGGACGCAGATCCCGCAGCCGATGCAGAGCGTCTCGGAGATGATCGGCTTGCCGAGGGGGCCCTCGACGATGCACTCCTGCCCCATCCGCACGGGGGGACAGTACGCCTGGCACTCCCACTGGCACTCCTTCGGGTGGCAGCGGTCCGCGAGGAGGATCGCGATGCGCGCCACGACTAGGCCTCCCGCACGTCGGACGAGATCCGGCCGTCCTGCATCGTGACGTGGCGGCGGGCCCGGCGGGCGACCTCGGGGTTGTGCGTCACGAGCACGAGCGTCGCGTCGCGGTCCGCCCGGACCCGCTCGAGCAGCGCGAGGATCGCCCCGGCGTTCGTCGTGTCGAGCTCGCCGGTGGGCTCGTCCGCGAGCAGGAGGCCGGGGCGGTTCGCGAGCGCGCGCGCGACCGCGACGCGCTGCTCCTCGCCCCCCGAGAGCTGGTGCGGGAACGTCGCCTCCTTGCCGCGGAGCCCGACCTCGGCGAGGAGGTCGGCGGCGCGGCGCGTCCGCTCGCCGCGGGGGACGCGCGCGGCGCGCATCGGTAGTTCGACGTTCTCGCGGGCGGTCAAGGTCGGGAGGAGGTAGAACCGCTGGAATACGAAACCGACCCCCTCGAGGCGCAGGCGGGCCCGCTCGCGGTCGGTGCGGCTCCCGACCGGCACCCCGTCCCACCGGATCTCGCCGGACGTCGGGGCGTCGAGCAGGCCGATCAGGTTCAGTAGCGTCGTCTTCCCGCACCCGCTCGGCCCCTCGACCGAGACGAACTCTCCCGCCGGGATCGTCCAGTCGACCTCTCGGAGCGCCGGCACCGCCTCGGGTCGGCCGGCCCGATAGGTCCGGCTCACGCGAGCGAGCTCGATCGCGGGCGCGGCCGGTCGGTTCACCGCAGCGCCTCCGTGATCTCGATGCGCAACGCCGCGCGCGTCGCGACGCCGCTCGCGAGCAGCGCGAGCGCGAGCACCCCGAGGACGATCGCGACCAGCGTCCCGGGGTCGAAGATCGCCCACTGCGCCGCGAGCTGGACGTCCGCGGACGCCCACGTGGCGAGCGCCCGGACGATCAGGTAGCCTCCGACGACGCCGAGCACGCCGCCGAGCGACGCGAGCAGGAGCCCGTCCGCGACGATCTCGCGCGCGATCCAGCGCCGGGGCAGGCCGAGCGCCCGCCGGATGCCGATCGACCGCCGATCGGACTCGACCCGGCGGACGAGGACGAGCGCGAGGAAGAGCAGACCGACCGTGAGCGCGACCGAGGAGAGTGCGAGGTAGAACCCGATGAGCACCCCGCTCGCCGCCTGGAGCTGCTGCGCTTCCGAGTCGAGCGAGCTGACCTCGTAGTACGGCACGAGCTGCTGCACCTCCCGCCGCACGTGCTCGAGCGCGGTCTGGTTCGTCGCGGCCGGCCCCGAGACCGCGACCTCGATGGTGTCGGCCCCGTCGTTGACCGACGCGTTCGCCCCCGCGGCGACCCCGCTCATGACCTGGAGGTTCGAGAGCGGAAGCACGATCGCGAACACGCCGGTCGGTCCGAGCGCGGTCGGAGGCACCCCGAACGTCCCGGTGACGTTGTACTCCACGGCCCCGGACTCGTTCGCGGTCGGACCGAGCCAGAGTTTCGAACCGTTCACGATCCCCTTCGCGTCGGCGAGCGGGGACGAGACGAGCACGTCGTCCGTCGCCGGGCCGGTGTAGGTGCCGTTCGCGAAGTGGGTCGCGTCGCTCGGGTCCCCGAGCGGGAGCGGGTCCGGGAACAGTCCCTTCTCCGCCGGGCCGAGGGTCGGCGTGAACTCGTCCGGGACCACCCCCTCGGCGAGCACGGGGGTCGACCCGCCGCCGGCGGGGAACGCGTCGATCGTGACGCTGAGCACCGGCGACGCGGCGGTCACGGACGCGAGGCCGAGGATCCGCTCGCTCAGGTTGTGCGCGTCCGCGATCCCGTGGACCCCCGCGGCGCTCACGACGATCTGGTAGCCCGCGTTCTCGAGGCTCGAGAGCTCGTGCGCGGAGACCCCGCTGCCGACGCTGATCAGCACGACCGGGAGGGCGACCGCGGTCGCGACGGCCGCGATCGCGAGCACCTGCTGGAGGCGGAGGTGGCGGAGCCGGGAGCCGAAGCCAAAGCGCATCACGGGGCCCGCAGCTCCTCCGCGACCGGTAGCGTCATCGCCCGGGCCGCGGGCAGGATCGACGCGAGCAGACCGATCGCCAGCACGAGCGCGACGCCCGAGAAGATGACCGCGAGGTCGAACGAGACGAACGAGAACCCGACCGGGAGTCCGGGGATGAGACCGAGCAGGTAGGAATTCAGCGCGTGGGCGCCGACGTACGCGATTGGGAGCCCGACGCCGAGCCCGAGGAGCGACAACAGCACGCCTTCCTGGCCGACGAGCGAGCCGACCCTCGCTCGGGTGTAGCCGACCGCTCGCAGGAGCGCGAGCTCCCGGCTCCGGTCGTCGACCGACATCTGGAGGACCGTGGTCGCGAACAGCGCCGCGACGACGATCCCGATGATGCCGATCAGCGTCCCGAACGTCCGGTAGAGGTTGACGACCTGTTGCACCGCGCCGAGGACCTCGGCGAGCGTGATCACGGTGAGCGTCGGGAACGCCGCCTCGATCGTCACCTGGTCGGTGCTGGCGGTCGTGGGGTCGGTGAGGTGGATGAGGAGGATCGAGGCGTAGTCGGTGGACGGGCTTCCCTCGCCGAAGATCGACTGGAGCTCGGAGAGGTAGAAGAACGAGAGCAACGCCGACGGGATCAGGAAGAACGGGCCCGAGATCCCCACCACCCGGAACGCCGTGGCGTTCGCGTACCAGCCCGCGAGCGCCGACGGGCCGACCGGCCCGGCCGCGGCGACCCAGACGAGGTCGCCGACCCCGACCCCCAGTACGGCGGCGAGGCCCTGGTCCAGCACGATCTCGTGCGTGAACGGCCCGTCGAACGAGCCGTTCGCGTAGTGCGGGTCACCGGGGAAGGTGAACCCCGTCCCGTTCGAGATCGTGGGGATCTGGATGCCGGTGTTGTCGGACGGGATCCAACCGACCGCACCGGCCCCGGTCGGCGACCAGCCCCGCGGTACGTGGCTCGCGTTCGCCGCGGCCCAGAGCGACGCGTTTCCGAACACCGGCTCGCTGACGAGCCACGGGCTCGCGACGACGACGTTCGGGTCGGCGGCCGGCACCGAGCTCGCGAGCTCGTGGGCATGGGCGATCGGCGGCACGCTCCCGGTCGTGATCGTGGTGTTGGCGCTCGCGGCGATCAGGTCGACCCCGCTCGCGTCGGCGAGCGTGGTCGCGCTCGTCTGGATACCGGCCGACACCGCGAGCAGGATCACGACGAGGCCGACGGCGAGGCCGATCCCGAGGGCGGTGATCGCGGAGCGGCCGGGCCGTCGCCGGATCGCGTCGAGTGCGTAGTACACGGTACCTCCGGCGCCCTCACGCGCCGCCGGACCGGCGGAGCTCCCCGAAGGAGACTCGGTGAGCCGCCTTTACGTCGTACTTGTGGATCGACTCCTCGCTCACGGTGGAGGCGCGCACGACCACGGAGTCCGGCACGCGGGGGAACGCGGTCGGGAGCCCGGCCAGGAGGTCGCGCAGCACGTCCTCCACGAACTTCGGCCGCCGGTGGGCGTCGAGCACGACCTGCCCCTCGTCGCCGCGCTTCAGGATCGCGTAGGTCGGGCTCGACTGGGCGGCCTCGATCGCCGCGATCAGCTCGTCGACCTCGACCTCGGTCGCGTCGTCGAGCTCGAAGAGCAGCCGCGTGCGGTTCCGCTGGTTGTGCGAGATCATCGGCAGCGACGCGAGCGAGGCGTCGCGCAACGCCGGGTACTCCTCCATCAGCCGCTCCCGGCAGGTCTCCATGGCGCAGGGACAGGCGGTCATCCCGACCGCCTCGGCGCCGACCGCCCGGCGGAGCTCGACCTCCGTCCCGCGGCGACGGGCGGCGCTCGCCTCGGCGAGCAAGAGGTAGTCCTCGAAGCTTCGCTTCGCCTCGCTGATCCCGCGGCGGAGGAAGTACTCCGCCGACGCCGAGACCATCGCCTCGCTCGCGTACGCGTGGCGCACGAGCAGCTCGCGGGCGATCGACGAGCACGCGGACTCGAGACTTGGCACCGGCTGTTCCGCGGTGCGGTCGACGATCTCCGCGAGCACCTCCGCGTTCCGGGAGAGGTCCGAGCCCTTTCGGCTCGACGGGAGGTCGACCGAGACCTCGAACGTGGCGGCCAGCGTGTTCGCGCGGTCTCCGCGCCGGACCGTGATCGGCTTCCGAATGCCGGACACCCCGACCGAGCGCAGGGTGAGCCGGCCCCGCGCCGGCGCCATCGCGTGGACGTCCTTCATCGGCCGAGCTACTGGGGGTGGAGTTAAACCCTTGACCGGCGACCGGCGACCCCGATCTCCCGGCGAGCGGGTGACGTTATACGCGGTCGGCCGCTCGTTCGCTCGATGACCGAGCCGGCCCCGCCCCCCGCCGCCCCCGCGCCCACCGGGACCCCGACCGCGACGTCCCCCGCGCCCGGGCCCTACGCCGAACGCGAGCGACTGATCACGGAGAACCTGAAGCAGATCTACGACCCCGAGATCCCGATGAACATCGTGGACCTCGGACTCATCTACGGGTTCGATTGGAACGGCGACGACGTCACGCTCAAGATGACCCTCACCGCCCCCGGCTGCCCGGTCGCCGGCATCCTGGCCGAGGAGGTCAAGACCGCGATCGAGAAGGTCCCGAACATCCACTCGGCGAAGGTCGACATGATCTGGGACCCCCCGTGGAGCCCCGAGCGGATGAGCGAGTTCGCGAAGCGCCAGTTCGGCTACGCGTGACGCCCGCCGCCCGAACGGCGGCCGAGTCGGGGATCACGGTCCGGGATCTCCGGTGGACCGACTTCGACAGCTTCCGCGACATCTACTGGGCGCTCTACGACGAGCGCGAGTCCCAGCGCGACATCGGGATCACGCTCTACGGCACCCGACCCTCGTTCGCGGACGAGGTCGGCTGGTTCACCGACCTCTACCGCCGCGCGACCGCGGGCAGCACGATCGTCGTGGTCGCGGAGAAGGACGGGGTCCCGATCGGGCACTGCGCGATCCGGAGCCTGGGCGCGAACGACGACTTCGAGTCCGCGCACGTCGGAGAGCTGGGTATCCTCGTACATCGCGACCACCGGGGATCGGGGGCGGGGCGGGCGCTGATGCGCCGGTCGCTCGAACTCGCGGCGCGCCGGTTCGAGGTCGTCCGGCTTTCGGTCTTCGCCACGAACGTGCGGGCTCGCCGCCTCTACGAGGAGTTCGGATTCGCGTACGTCGGGACAATCCCGCGGGTGGTCCGGCGCGGAAGCGACTACTTCGATGAGGTCCTCATGGTCAAGGAGATCTCGCGGCCGAGCGACAGAAGTTAAGGGGGGACCGGGCTCCCGCGGTCGATGGCAGCGGGGGGCGAGTGGGAGCGGGACCTCGTCGAGGAGCGGCGCATGAAGGACGAGTTCATGGCGCGGCACCCCGAGTCCCCGTTCGTCGCGGGCCGCGTGCCGTTCCACGACCTACGGTACTTCCCCCCGGACGCGTCGTACCGGGTCCGCGCGACCCTCGTTCGCGCCGCAATCCCCGAAGAGGCGTACCTGCGGACGAACCGGGACGGACAGGCCGTGATGCGATACCTGGGGCAGCTTTCCTTTTCGCTCGCGGGTCGCTCGCTCAAGCTCGGCGTCTACCACGCCGGCGAGGGCGTCGGCACGTCGGTGTTCGTGCCGTTCCGGGACCGGACGAGCGGGGACGAGTCGTACGGGCCCGGCCGGTACCTGACGCTCGAGCTCAACGAGTCGGACGAGTACGACCTCGACTTCAACCGCGCGTTCAACCCGTACTGCGCGTACACCGACGACTACGAGTGCGGGTTTCCTCCCGCGGAGAACGACCTCCCGGTCCCCGTCCGCGCGGGCGAGAAGGCGTGGGCCGCCGACCGCAACCCGCGGACCCCTTCGAGCGTAGTCCTCGAGCAGGTGCGTAAGGCGACCGGGCGACCCGCGGGTCGGGGCGCGAAACGGTCGGCCGGGAAGACCGCCCGACGCGCTAAAGCGTCGGGAACGAAGCCAAAATCCCGGTGATCACGAACTGCACGCCGACCGCGGCGAGCAGGAGGCCCAGGACCCGGGTCATCGCCATCACCCCGACGCGGCCGAGCGAGTTCAGGATCGGCTGCCCGTACCTCAACACGACGAAGGTCGCCGCGGTCGTGACCGCGATCGCGACGAACGTCGCCGCGATCGAGATCGGGCTGTTCGAAGCGTTGCCCTCGTAGATCATGACGGTCGAGATCGCGCCCGGTCCCGCGAGGAGCGGGATCCCGAGCGGAACCACCGAGAGTTCGTCGCGTCGCTGGATCGCCTCCTCGCGGTCCTGGGGGGTCAGCTTGACGCGCGCGATCTCTCCCCGCAGCATGTCGTACGCGACCATGAACAGAAGGATCCCGCCGGCGATCTCGAACGCCGCGAGGGTAAACCCGAACGCTTGGAACAGGAACCGGCCGACCAACGCGAAGAGCGCGAGCACTCCCCCGAGCACCAGCGTCGCGCGGCGGAGGATCACGCTCCGGTCCTCTTCGGAGAACCCGGTCGTCAGCGCGACGAAGAACGGGAGGGTGCCGATCGGGTCCACGATCGCGAAGACCGTCACGACGATCGCGAGGTCCGCGAAGATCGTGCTGGCCATGGGCACCCTGGGTCCGGTCGCTATCGGGAGCCTCGGGGGGCTTCAAGCCTTCCGCTCTCGGTCGGCGGGCGGCGAGGCGGTGGTTCGCGGACCGCCGAATTAACTTCGGTGCTCGGTCCGCGCTCGGCGGCGAGGAGAGTGGCTTCGGCGAGCGACCGACCGCGCGCGCTTCGCGCCGGGGACCCGTGCCACCGGGCCGACGTCGCGACCCCGCAAGCGAAGGGTCACTGGGGTTGACTGCGGATTGGCCAGGAGGAGCTCGTAGGAGCCCGGCGACTGCGGATCGAAGAAGATCCGAGCCCGGCCCGCGAGTCGGACCCGCTGGACGTACGGGCCACCGACTCGGCCGATGAGGAGGACGAAGGAGCGCCCGGGGCCGGGGTTCTCGAGCTCGACGTCGATCTCGCACGCCGGGGACTCGAGCCGCATCTCGATGCGGACGGTCGAGACGGGGCTGACGACGAGGAACTTCGGGAGGTCGCGCAGCGCGGTCGACACGGGAGAACCGACCCCCGACGTTCACAAAAGCTCGCGGCTCGTACGGCGGTCCTGAGGCGAGGTTAAATCGCCTCCGCGGCTCGGCCGTCCATGGCGACGACGAGCACGGCCGAAGCGGTCTGGGAAGGCGACCTACCGAAGGGCCACGGGCGGGTCAAGGGCACGAGCGGCGGCCTCGCCGAGATGCCGGTCTCCTGGGCGGCGCGGACCGGGGCCCAGTCCGGTCTCACGACCCCGGAGGAGCTTCTCGCGGCCGCGCACGCCTCGTGCTTCTCGATGGCCCTCTCGGCCGGCCTGGGTCGCGCGGGGAAGCCCCCGCAGCGGCTCCGGGTGAAGGCCTCCGCGACGTTCGACAAGGTCGGGGACGGATTCAAGGTCACCGCGGCCGAGCTGACCGTGGTGGGCAGCGTCCCGGGGATGTCGGCGAGCGACTTCCAGGCCGCCGCGACCGCCGCGAGTCAGGGGTGTCCGATCTCGGGGGTCATGAAGGGCAACGTCCCGATCACGCTCCACGCGAGTCTCGAGTAAGGGGTCCGAGCGCCAGGTCCGCGAAGACGAATCCGTCGCGCCGAACCACTTCCCCGGCGACGACCGGGATGCGTCGGTCGAACATCGGCCCGGCGACCACGCAGGTGTGAAATTCGCCGCGCTCGCCGCACGGATCGACCGAACTCGGAAGCTCGGCGAGGAGCGCGCGATCGAACGCTCGGCCCGCGAACTCGGGCGGGCACTGGCGAGGGTCGAGCGCGACGACCCGCGCCTCGAGCCCCGACGCGATCATCTCCTCGGCCAGCGCGCGCGTCGGCCGGCCCCAGAGCGGGAAGATCGGCTCGATGCCCGTGCCGCGCAGCTTCTCCTCCCGATATGACCGGATATCCTCGAGGAACAGGTCGCCGAAGACGACCCGGCTCACTCCGTCCGCGACCAGCCGTCGCATCTGCTCCCCCATTAACTGCTCGTAAACGGCGTTCGGACAGGGCGACGGGATCTCGACCTTGTGGAGCGGGAGACC
>JASHPY010000056.1 GCA_030037855.1 Thermoplasmata archaeon
CGCGGCGCTTTCGAGGCTGAGCGGCCCTCCGCACCGGATGCAGAAACTCCCCGACGGATCGTTGGACGTCCCGCAGCGCGCGCAGACGAGCGGGAGGCGCGCCTTGGGCGTGGCGACCTTCCCGACCTCAATCCCGTGCGCTCGTGCCATCGCCTCCTCGACGTCCCTCCCCGAGAGGTGGACGTACGTCTTCGCCATTGGCGAACCGGGCTGCCAGCCGAAGAACTGCTCGAGCACCGAGGTCGAGGCTTGTGGGTTTTGCGCGATCTCCGTCGCCCGGGAGTGGCGGAGGTTGTGCGGGTTGACCGGTTTTCTGAGCCCGGCGCGTCGGCCCGCCGTCGCGAGGATCTTCGCGGCCATCCGGTAACCGATCGGCAGCGCTGGGTCCCCGGACTGCTCGACAAGGCACCACACCGGTGCGGCGAGGTCCTGAGCTCGCGGGTGGTTGCGTATCCATAGCAGGAGGTTCGGCACCGCCGCCTCGAACAGGGGGACCGTCCGCTTCCCGGTCTTGCCCGAGGGGAAGTGGAGTCGGAGGGCCCCGTAGTCCGTCCGCTCGACGTCACCTATTCGGAGTGCGAGCAGCTCGCCGATCCGGGCTCCGCTCTCGTAGAGCGTCCAGATCAGCGCCTTGTCGCGAAGGCTCCGTGCCCCTTCGGCGAGGCGTGCGACCTCGTCCTGCGTCAGGACGTCGTTGTGGTCCTTGCCGTTGACATTCCGCTTGGAGATCGGGATCTTCAGCCAGGACGGGAGGTCCCTCCCCTCCCGCTCGAACCGCCACTTCCAGAACGGCGTGAGGACCGCCCGGAGCGTGAGCTGCGTCCACGTCTGGGCGTCCCGGTAGGCGCGGAGGAAGGCATGCGGTGTCTCCCGCGTCGGCTCGAGGAACTGGTCCCCGAGTCTGGCTGCAAGGGCCCGTAGGTTGACGAGGTACGACACGCGGCGCAGTGGGGACACCACGGTTGCCCGCGCATCGGCGAACTCGAGAATCGCGTCCGCCGCGGCCTTCTGAATCCCACGGGACGGAGACCGCAGCCGATTCGTCGCCAGCTCGAGTTGCCGTGCCGCCCGGTGGGGGTCGAACGCAGTCCGCGGCGGCTCGCGGCTCCGAGGCACGGCTCCCAAAGTACTTATGGGAATATGAACGCATAGAGGGAAGCCGCGGGAGGGATTTGAACCCTCGGCCTGCTCCTTACCAAGGAGCCGCTCTGCCAGCTGAGCCACCGCGGCGTCGGCCCGGAAGCGACACCTGCGGCTTCTTCCGCTTTCCGATGGAGCGCGCGTCACTCGGAGAACCGGCCGCGGGCCAGCCCGGCCACGACGGCTTCTCGTTGGCGGGGCCAGCGGAGACGCATCGGTGGGCCGTGCGATCTTCGGGCTTCCGGGTCGAACGGCCGGCCCGATGCTCCCGACGCCTTGGTAGACCCGTGGCTCCTTCGGGACCAAGGGGACGGCAAAGCCGGTGGCGTCGATCGACTCGCTAGTTCCTCGGAGGTGCTCCGCCCGGCGGTGGGGGACGGGGCGGGGGACGGCTCGCCCGGCCGCGTCTCGACACCAGCACCGCGACCACCGCTACGACCACGACGACCGCGACGCCGACGAGCGCGTACAGTTCCGCTCCCCCGATGCCCGACCCCGACGACCCGGAGGCGCCACCCGACCCGCCGGTTCCGCCCGACCCGGCGCCCGAAGCGATCAGCATGCACTGGAGCGTGGTATCGTTGCAAACCTGGTCCCGGCCGCTCGCGTAGCTCGTCCCGAGCCAGCTGTTCGTGGAGTTCCCGTTGCCGTCATGGATCGCGTAGACGTTCACCGAGAACGACGCGGCCGAGCCGAGGTCGGAGACCGGGACGACGAACGTCAACGTCGACCCATCGTGGCTGAGGCTCACCGGTTCGTTGACCGGCGGAATGAGGGTCGAGTTGTACAGCGTTCCGTTCGTGGGGTCGTCGGTGTACGTGATCCACGCGATCGCGTCGTCCGAGGACGTACCGTCGAAGTAGACGGCGTACATGTCCTGCGGGGTCGTGAGGTTGATCGCGCCGGCGACCTCGAAGGTCCCGGTGAGGTTCCCTCCGGAGGGGCCCGAGGTGGTCACGCTGACGATATCGATGACCGAGGGCACCTCCCCGATGGCGCCGACCGAGTAGCTGAGATCGTATGCCGTGCCGCTCGCCACGGCTCCCCCGAGCGCGAGCGCGCAAGCGATCAGTACCGCAGGGAGCGCGACCCCGCCGGTCGCTCGGAGCATCCGGCCCGCCGGTGACGGCACGCACGGTGGTCCGCCGCCCCCCGCTTAAATCTACCGCAGGTTCGCGGGCGGACGCGACACCGCCTCGACGTCGACGGAGCGCTACGGCCCCGGCGTCCGGGCCCCCTCGTCCGCCCGACGGGTCGGAGCGCACCCGACGGCGCCCGTACCTTCCGTCCGTGCGGAAGCGGAAATGTTGCGCGGACGAAGCGTCAGTCCGGAGGCGACCCTCCGGCTCTCCGTTCCCTGGACCTCATCGGTCGGGAGCCCGGCACCCCGGACCACGGGAACCCTACCGACGCCTCCGTCCAACCCTCGCGAGCCCGAGGGACGAGGGGTCGCTTCGCGAGGAATGCTTCCATCCCCTCCCGCTGCCCGGCGGTGCCGAACAGCCGGGCCCAGAGGTCGAGTTCGTAGGCGAGCCCGCGGTCGATCTGGCCGTCCAGCGCCTCCAGGAGGGCGTACTTCGCCGCCGCCAGCGCGAGCGGAGGCTTCGTCGCGAGCTCCTCCCCGAGTGCGAGGGCCGTCGCGAGGAGTTCGGAGCGGGGCACGACGCGATCGAGAAGGCCGGCCGCCTCCGCGGCCTCGGCGGTGACCGGGCGGCCGGCGAGGATCCATCGCCGGGCTCGAGCGGCCCCGATGCGGCGCGGGAGCCGCCGGGTGCCGCCCCACCCCGGCATGATGCCGAGGTTGATCTCGGGCTGCCCGAACTGCGCGTCCGCGCTCGCGACGACGAAGTCGCAGGCGAGGACGATCTCGCAACCTCCCCCGTAGCAGACCCCGTGCACCGCGGCGATCACCGGCAGCGGCAAGCGTTCGATCGCCCGGGTGATCGCTTGACCCCGGGCCCCGTGCTCGAACGCCTCCGCTGGGCCCATCGGGGCCATCTCCCGGATGTTCGCCCCCGCCGCGAACGCCTTTTCCGCGGCGCTCGCCAAGACGACGGCGCGGACCTCGGGGTCCGCCTCGGCCTCGGCCAGTCGGGAGGCGAGCGCGTCGAGCACGACGCGCGAGAGCACGTTGACCGGCGGGTTGTCGATCGTCAGCACGAGCGCGTGGTCGATCCGCGCCGACCGTACGACGTCGCCCGGGGGATTCATCGCCGTCGCGACCCGTGCCGTGCTATTTATCGCCCTCGCCCTCTCGTGTCGGAGGAGTTCGCGGAGCGATGGTCCGAAGCGTCGTCACGACTTGGTATGGCACGTTCGTCGTCGACGGGGACCGGGTCGTGCGTGCCGCGCTCGCCCCCGACGCGGAGCCGGAACTTGCGGAGCGGGCGGGACTTCGCCGAGCCGGCCGACTGACCCCCGAGGAGGAGGAGGTCCTGGGCGCCCTGGGGACCGACGATTGGACGACCCGAGATCGACGCCTGGCAGAGCACGGCCTCCGGCTCGACCGCGCCGCGGCCGCGCTCCCGCCCGGCCCGGTCCCGGCGCCGCCTCGAGAGCGGCAGCGCGCTGTGCTCCTCTCGGTGGCCGAACGCGCGCTGACGGCGTCGTGGGACCCCTCGGTCCACGTCGAGGAGGCGGTCCGGGCGGCATCCGACCTCGACCGCGTGCGGAACCTGGTCGGAGAGCGTCTCGGCAGCTGGGTCTCGCGCGACGCGCCGGATCTCGACCCCGGGGACGCGGCGTCCGCGGCGCGTCGGGCGATCGAGGGTGACCTCGCCGGGCCGTTCGCACCGACGAGCGCGGAGATCGCGACCGCACGCCGACGGCTCGCCGAACTCTTCCGCGCGATCGAGCGCACGCAGGCGGAGCTCGAGCGCGCGGTGAAGACCGCGACCCCCGAGCGCACGCCGAACCTGAGCGCGCTGCTCGGGCCGGAACTCGCGGCGCGGCTGCTCGCCCAGGCGCGCGGCCTCGACCGCCTCGCGCGGCTCCCGGCCAGCACGGTCCAGGTGTTGGGGGCCGAGCGAGCGTTCTTCGAGCACCTCCGCGGCCACGCACCGCCGCCGCGCCACGGACTGCTCTTCCTCCACCCCGCGATCCAGTCGGCGCCCCGTCACGAACGGGGCAAGCTCTCCCGGACCCTCGCGGGCAAGGTCGCGATCGCCGCGCGACTCGACCGCGCCGGCGCGCCGGTCGACCCGAGCCTGCTCCGCGCGTTCGACGCGCGTCGCGTCCGGCTCAAGGAGGCGCGCGCGCCGAAGTCGCGCCCCGGTCGGCGGTCGCGCTCAGTCCCGCCACTTCACGGTGCAGCCCGCGACCGGTAGTTCGGCCGGTAGCACCGGCTCGCCCCGGAGCGCCTGGTCGAGGGCGCGCTCGAGGTAGTGCTGCGTCGCGCGCTCGGGATGCTGGTGGTCGTTGTCGATCCGACCCTGGAAGATCAGCTTCCGGTCGCGGTCGAACAGCATCGGGTGCGGCGTGACGAGCGCGCCGTACGCGCGGGCCACCTGCTGCGACTCGTCCTGAAGGTAGGGGAACGGGTACCCCTTCTCCTTCGCCCGACGGACCATCGACTCGAACCGGTCCTCGGGGTACGCCCGATAGTCGTTCGAGGAAATGAGGAAGATCCGCACCCCCTTCGGACCGTACCTCCGGCCGAGTTCGATCATCCGGCCCTCCCAGCCCTGCACGTAGGGGCAGTGGTTGCACCAGAACGTGACGAGCACGAACGGGTCGGACGCGTAATCCGCGAGGCGGTAGGTCTTCCCGTCAACGCCCGGTAACGAAAAATCCGGCGCCGCGTCCCCGGGGTGCAGGCGGAACTCGCTCAATTCGGCCATACCCAAGGGAGTCCGGACCGGTTCTTACCTTCTTACGGGGGTCGCTCTCTCCCCGGCCGGTGTCGGACCTCCTCCACGGACCGCATCGAACCGACTCCCGGCCGGTTGCCGTCGTCGACCGGATCTCGTGCGCCGACGAGCTCGCTGCGGACGAGCGCTCGCTCCGCGCCGGGCTCCCCGCCGTGCGGGTGGCGGTCCTCGCCGGGCGCGCGCTCTCCTACGGGGTCGGCGTCCGGGAGCACGCCGGATTCATCGCCCGGGCCCGGGCCGAAGGGGTTGCCGTGGTCCGCCGGACCTCAGGTGGCTCGGGGGTGCTCCACGAAGCGGGGGACCTCGCCTGGTCGGCCGTCCTCCCTCGCGGGCATCCGGCCGTGGGCCGGGACTATGCCCGGGCGTACGACCGGCTGGGAGCGGGCGTGGTCGACTTGCTCCGCCGCCACGGCGTCGGGGCCGCGTGGTCCCCCGCGCCGGGCGTCTCCGACGACTGCTGCGTCCTCAGCGGCCGTGGGCGGGTCCTCACCATCGGCTCGAGGATCGTCGGCGGGGCCGCGCAACACCTCACCCGAGCGGCGCTCCTCCACCAGGGGATGATCGCCCGGGTCGTGGACCGGAGCGCGACGGGTCGGATCTTCGGACTCACCGAACCGACCGTGCTCGAACGGCTCGCCGGGCTCGAAGAGCTCGGCGTGTCGGAGTCGCCCGAACGGCTCGCCGGTGAGCTCGCTCGGGAACTCGCGCGCTCGTTCGGTTTCGAGGTCGGCTCGACATAGCGCGCCGCTGCGTTTTTCCACTCGGTGAGCGCGTGGTCCGTCGTCCGGGGCCCAGCGCCCCCAGTCTCCGGGACACGGCGGCGCTCGCGTGGGAGTCGAGTCGGAGCGCGGTGGATACCACTCGAGCCGATCGGCCCGAGTAGTCCCGCGATCCGGCACACGACTCGACGTGCTTCCTTCGCCGCGAACCGACTCCGGCCCCAGCCACGTCGGCGCTCGGCCGGCCCCCGACGGCGCCGCGGCCGGGGATCGGTGGCCCGGGCTCTCCGCCCGGCCGACGTTCCCGCGCGACGGCGCTATCGACGCGTCTCGGGCGGCGACGGGCGGCCGGCCCAGAGGATCTCGGCGGCCCGCTCGCCGTCCTCTCGTATCCGCTGCCAGTCTCCGCGCACGAGGGCGCGGTGGCGGACGACCGGCTCGCCCTCGACGTAGACCGAGTCGATCGCCTCCTCCGACGCGGAGTAGGCGAGGTGCGAGACGATCGCCTCGGGTCGCGCGGGCAGCATCGACGGGTGGTCGAGCCGCACGAGCGAGAAATCGGCCCGCTTTCCCACCTCGATCGAGCCGAGGTCGGCCGCACGCCCGACGAGCGCGGCCCCCTCCACGGTCGCGAGGTCGAGCAGCGTCTGCGCCGTGACCGAGGTCGCGTCCCAGCGGTGGTTCTTCTGCGCGAGCCCGGCGACGTGCATCTCCCGGAGCATCGAAAGCGAGTTGTTGCTCGCGACCGAGTCGGTGCCGAGCCCGACGCGGGCCCCGGCCGCCCGAAGCTCCACGATCGGGGCGACCCCGCCCGAAGCGAGGATCATGTTCGAGCTCGCGCAGTGCGCCACCCCGACGCCGCCCCGGCCGAGCCGATCGATCTCCTGGCCGGTGAGCCAGACCGCGTGCGCCGCGACCATCCCGGGGGCGAGGAAGCCGATCTCGGCGAGCCAGTCCACCGGGCGCCGGCCGGTCTTCGCCTGATGTTCGTGGACCTCGCGCCGGGTCTCCGACACGTGGAAGTGGCAGAACGTCCGGTGCCGCGCGGCCAGCTCCCGCGCCCCGAGCCAGGTCTCCCGGTCGCACACGTAGACCCCCTGCGGGGCGACGAGCGGGGTGACGAGCGCGTGGCCGGCCCACCGGGCGAGGAAGCCCGCGGCGTTGTCGAGCGGACGGCCGTGCTGCGTCGTTTTGTCGGCGTCGAGGACCGCCCAGCCGAGGAACCCCCGGATGCCGAGCTCCTCGACCGCGCGTGCGATCGCGTCCTCGAAGTAGTAGAGATCGAGGAACGACGTCGTGCCGCCGAGCAGCATCTCGGCGATGCCCGCGCGCGCCCCGGCGCCGACGTCCGCCTCGGTCCGGCGCGCGTCGACCGCGAACAGGGTCTCGAGGAACCCCGCGAGGTCGCGGTCGTCCGCTACGCCCCGCAGCGGCGCCATCGCAACGTGCGTGTGCGCATTGACGAACCCGGGAACGAGGGCGAAGCCGTGGCCGTCGACGACTTCGGCGCCCTCCCGGGGGGCGTGCGGGCCGACGTGGGAGAACCGACCGCCGTCGATCCGGACGTCGGCCCGGAGGATGCGACGCGCGGGGTCCTGCGTGACGACGAGCGCATCCGCGATGACCCGGGCGGCCGGGGGTGCGGTCCGAGTCGAGCCGTCGGACACGGTGCGGTGCGCGTCCTCCTAGATGTCGAGGTTCGTCACTTCGACCGCGTGCTCTTGGATGTACTCCCGACGCGGCTCGACTTCCTCACCCATCAGGACCTGGAAGAGCATGTTCGCTCGCGCCGCGTCCTCGACCGTGACCCGGAGCAGCGTCCGCGCGCCGGCTCGCATGGTCGTCTCCGCGAGTTGGCTCGCGTTCATCTCGCCGAGCCCCTTGTATCGCTGGAGGAGCACGCCCTTCATCCCGCCGAACTCCCGAAGGATCCCGTCGCGCTCCTCGTCGGAGTACGCCCACTGGACCTTCGACCCCTTCTGGACCCGGTAGAGCGGCGCCTGCGCGATGAATACGTGGCCCTCGCCGATCAGGGCCGGCATCTTCCGGTAGAAGAGCGTCAGGAGGAGCGTGCGGATGTGCGAGCCGTCGACGTCCGCGTCGGTCATCAGGATGATCTTGTGGTAGCGGAGGCGGCTCAAGTCGGTCTCGTCGCCGATCCCGATCCCGATCGCGGTGATCAGCGCACGGATGTGCTCGTTCTGGAGCATCTTGTCGAGACGCGCCTTCTCGACGTTCAGGATCTTCCCCCGCAGCGGGAGAACGGCCTGGAACTCGCGGTCCCGCCCTTGCTTCGCGGTGCCGCCCGCGCTGTCCCCCTCGACGATGAACAACTCGCAGAGCGCAGGGTCCCGCGAGTGGCAGTCGGCGAGCTTCCCGGGGAGGCCGCCTCCCTCGAGGAGCCCCTTCCGCCGGGTCAGCTCGCGGGCCTTCCGGGCGGCCTCGCGCGCCTGGGCAGCCTGGACCGCCTTCAGGATCAGCGCCTGGCCGTCGCCCGGGTGCTCTTCGAGGTACTCCGCGAGCTTCTGGTTGATCGCGCTCTCGACCTGGCCCTTCACCTCGGAGTTCCCGAGGCGTGCCTTGGTCTGGCCCTCGAACTGCGGTTCGAGCACCTTGACCGAGAGGACCGCTGTGAGACCCTCCCGGACGTCCTCGCCGGTGAGGTTCTCCTTCTCGCCCTTCAGGAGCCCGCGTTTTCGCGCGTAGTCGTTCAGCGTGCGCGTGAGACCGGCCCGGAGTCCGACGACGTGGGAGCCGCCGTCGATCGTGTAGATGTTGTTCACGAACGCGAGCGTCGTCTCGTTGTAGCCGTCGTTGTACTGGAGCGCGAGCTCGATGTCGGTGGTGTCGCGCTTCGTGTGGAAGTAGATCGGGGGGCGGAACAACGGGTTCGTCGAGGCATTCAGGTCCTCGACGAACTCGGTAATGCCACCGGCGTGATGGAACGTGACGTCCGTGCCGTCCCGCTCGTCCCGCAGCTCGATCGTGACCCCCGCGTTGAGGAACGAGAGCTCCTTGAGCCGCCGCTCGATCGTCGCCTTGTCGAACGAGAGGACCTCCATGACGGCGCCGTCCGGCTTGAAGCGGATGTCGGTCCCGGTCGCGTCCGACTCCCCGACGACCTGGAGCGGCGCGACCGGCGCCCCGCGCTCGTACCGCTGGAAGTACTCGTGACCGTCCCGTCGCACCCGGACCTCGAACCACTCGCTGAGGGCGTTCACGACGTGGACACCCACACCGTGGAGCCCACCCGAGACCTTGTAGGTGTTCTTGTCGAACTTCGACCCCGCGTGCAGGACCGTCATCACGATCTCGAGCGTCGGGCGATGGTACTTCGGATGCTCTTCGACCGGGATCCCCCGGCCGTCGTCCACGACGCTGCACGAACCGTCGGACCGGAGCACGACCTGGATCCGGGAGCACGCCCCGGCCAGCACCTCGTCGATCGAGTTCTCGACGACCTCGTAGACCAGCTGGTGAAGCCCCCGGGAATCGGTCGAGCCGACGTACATTCCGGGCCGCTTCCGGACCGCCGAGAGCCCCTCCAGGACCTGGATGGAACTCGCGTCGTACGTGGGGGCGGAAAGGGTCTCCTGCGCCATCGAAATATCGCCGGTGGAACCAGCGTATCTTACCGAGCCGGGGAGCCGTTATAACGCTTGGGTTGCGGAGGAAAAATCTCGCCGGAAAACCGCCCGAAAAGTCGCGCGGAAACGGCGCCGGAACGTCCACCCGGAAGCGCCCGAACCGTCGGCGTCCCGGCCCACTTTCCGGGCCCGGCGCGGGCGCGGGGAAGCGCTATTATCCGGGGGCTTCCTCGCACCGCGCGTCCATGGCCGACGAGCCGAAGTCGGGCAGCCCCGACGAACCGCCCCCCGACGAGGCGCGGGCGGGCGCCCCGGACGCTCCGGCCGCGGTGGGTCCCGCGCCCCCGCCCGAGGACTGGGGAACGCGATACAAGTACCTCCTCGCCGACTTCGAGAACTACCGACGCCGTGCCGAGCGCGACCGGGAAGGAATCACCCGGCAAGCTCGCGGCGCGATGTTGCGGGAGCTCCTTCCGATCGCGGAAGCGTTCCGAGCCGCCCGGGAGGCGATGGCGAAGCTGCCGCCGGACGACCCGGTTCGTCGCGGGATGGACCTTCTCGATCGCGAGTGGTCGACGTTCCTTCGCCACGAGGGGGTCGAGGCGGTCGCCACGGTCGGTCGCCCGTTCCACCCGGACGAGGCGGAGGCGGTCGGCGAGACGGCCGTGCCGGAGGGCACTCCCGATGGCTGCGTGGTCGAGGTCGTCCAGCAGGGATACCGGTTCTTCGGCGGACTGCTCCGGCCCGCGAAGGTGATCGTGGGCCGGCGAGCGTCGGCCCCGGGAAAGACCGCCGAGGCGGTTGCGGAGGAGTGAGCCGAAAGGCCCGTCGCCCATGGAGCGCAGTTCGGAGATCCCCGGATTCTACCGGCGGAGCATCGAGGAACGGCGGGCGCTCCTCAAGGAGTGGGCCGGGCTCACCGACGCCGAGGTCCGGACGTGGGAGTTCCCTCCCGGCGTCGAGCCCGGCGCCGTCGACCGGATGATCGAGAACGTCGTCGGGGTGATGCCGCTCCCGCTCGGGGTCGCGACCAACTTCCGGATCAACGACACGGACTACCTCGTCCCGATGGCGATCGAGGAGCCGAGCGTCGTCGCGGCGGCCTCGAACGCGGCCAAGGTCGCCCGGGCCGGTGGGGGCTTCGCCGCGCAGTCGACCGCGCCGGTGATGATCGGGCAGGTCCAGATCCTGGACGTGCCGGACCCGGTGGCGGCGCGCCTCCGGGTGCTCCAGCACAAGGACGAGCTGCTCGCAGCGGCGAACGCGAAGGACCCGATGCTGGTGAAGTTCGGCGGAGGGGCGCGCGACCTCGAGGCGCGCATCCTCTCGTCCCCGCGGGGACCGATGATCGTGGTGCACCTCCTGGTCGACGCCCGCGATGCCGGGGGGATGAACGCGGTCAACACGATGTGCGAGGCGCTCGCGCCCGAGTTCGCGCGCCTATCCGGGGGCCGCGTCGTGCTGCGCATCATCTCGAACCTCGCCGTGCACCGTCTCGCGCGCGCGCACGCGACGTTCCCGGCGGCGCTCCTGAAGACCGAGACCGCGTCCGGCCCCGAGGTCGTGGACGCGATCCTGGACGCCTACGCCCTCGCGGTCGCCGACCCGTTCCGCTGCGCGACCCACAACAAGGGGATCATGAACGGCGTCTCGAGCGTCGTGATCGCGACCGGCAACGACTTCCGGGCGATCGAGAGCGGGGCGCACACGTACGCGGCCTGGCGGGCGGGCGAGGCGGACGCGGCCACGGTCGTGCTCCCGCTGACGACCTACGAGAAGAACAAGGCCGGGGACCTCGTCGGCTCGATCGAGATCCCGGCGCCGGTCGGACTGATCGGAGGCGCGACGGCGGTGCACCCGACCGCCAAGACCAACGTCAAGGTACTCGGGGTGAAAACGGCCCGAGAGCTCGGCGAGGTGCTCGCCGCGGTCGGCCTCGCCCAGAACTTCGCCGCCCTGCGGGCGCTCGCGACCGAGGGGATCCAGCGCGGGCATATGGAGCTGCACGCGCGCAACATCGCGGTGAGCGCCGGCGCCCGGCCCGACGAGGTCGATCGCGTCGCCGAGCGGCTCGTGCGGGACCACCAGATCCGCCTCGACCGCGCGAAGGAGATCCTCGACGAGCTGCGCCGCGGCGGCGCCGGATGAGGCTCGGCGTCCTCGCGCTCCAGGGGGACGTGCCGGAGCACCTTCGAGTGCTTCGGGAGGTCGTGCCGGACCCTGTCGCGGTCCGCTCGCCCGCGGACCTGGACCGCGTGGGCGCCCTCTTCCTTCCGGGCGGGGAGTCGACGACGATCGCGCGGTTGATCGAGCAGATGGGGCTCTGGCAGCCGCTCCGAGAGCGGATCGACCGGGGACTCCCCGTGCTCGCGACGTGCGCCGGGTTGATCCTCCTGTCCCGGGAGCTCGCCCCCAGCGCCTTCGGCCGCGATCCCCCGACGTTCGCGGCCCTCGATGTCCGCGTCCGTCGGAACGACTACGGCTCCCAGCGCGAGTCGTTCGAAGCCCCGGTACGTTTCGACGGCCTCGCCGGCCCCCCGTTCCCCGGCGTGTTCATCCGTTCGCCCCGGATCCTCGCGGTCGGTCCCGAGGCCGCGCCGATCGCCTGGCGAGGCGACGAAATCGTCGGCGTCCGTCAGGGACCTCGTTGGGGCCTTACGTTCCACCCGGAGCTCGCGAACGACCTTCGCGTCCACCGACGGTTCCTCGCGGAGGCGAAGCGCTCCGCTTAGACCGCCCGGAGCACGAGCGCGACGGCCACCGCGAGTAGGACGAGTCCCACGACCGCGACGATCACGCGGGCACGCTCGGGGACGCCGGACCACCGGCCGAAGAAGATCGGCACGGGGCCGATGAGGACCAGCCCGCCGTCTCCGCGCGCCGCCGGCGAGGTCGCGTCGGCTTCGTCCTCGGCGAGCTCGAACGGGCCGAGGGCGAGCGGCAGCGTCACGCACCCGACGGCGATGAGGACCGCGCCGACGACGAACGCAAGGGAACGCCCGTAGAGCACCGGGACCACGATCACGAGGGCGAGCGAGGCGCCTCCCTCGAGCAGCGCGCCCGCGACGAGCGCCGCCCCCGCTGCGAGCAAGGCGATCGGGACGAGGGCGCGCCCGCGCACGAGCTCGACGAGGCGGCCGGTCGACCTTTTCGGTTTCGGTCCGCCGTCAGTGGTACGTGTCGAACCGGTACGGCGCGAGCGGTAGCTCTCCGAGCGCCATCAGGAACTCGGGTGGGGTCAGCATCGGCCTCGCGAAGAGGCCCCCGTCGTCGAGCGCGATCCGGGGGCACGCGGTGTTGACGTAGGCGTCGAGCGCCCGGCCCTCGAGGTCCTTCGGGTCGAGCCGGTCGAAGACGAGGATCTCCGCGTCCCGGCCGCGGGCGACCGCGCGCTCCTGGAGCGCGAGCGCGGTCGGCATGCGGTTCTGGCCGGCGAAGCTCGAGACCAGGATGCCCCAGCGCCGGGCGTCCCGCGCGGCGGCGACCGCGAGCTGCCGGCGACCGACCAGCGTCGCGCGGTCGATCGGCGGCGCGAGCTCGCCCTGCAAAGGGTCGATCGACCAGACCGGTCGGTCGACGGCAAGCGCGAGGCCGATCGGGTGGAACTGGCCCGTGCCGACGAAGAGGAACGCGTCGACCTCCCCCGCGATCGCCTCGGCGCCGGTGTAGTTGCAGCCGAGCGCCTGGGCCGGGTAGGCGAGTCGGCGGTCGCCCCGCCCGACCCGCACCGAGTGGCCGCCGCGCTCGAGCGCCGCGGTCAGCGGCCCGACGAGGTCGAGATGCTGCACCG
Organism: Thermoplasmata archaeon; assembly: GCA_030037855.1. Lineage (GTDB taxonomy): Archaea > Thermoplasmatota > Thermoplasmata > Lutacidiplasmatales > UBA184 > Lutacidiplasma. The sequence goes on from JASHPY010000056.1 coordinate 13,106, forward strand.
AGGCGACGAGGCCGAGACGAGCGGGGAGCGCGGCGCGCCCGATCGTCGCGGCGAGCGCTTCCGGGTCGCCGGACGCCTCCCGCATCTCAACGAAGTACGTCGCCCGGACCACCCGGACGTTCGGGATCGGCGAGTGGCCGAGCACGACCGCGACGTCGGACTTCGGGGCCTCGTCGCGGGAGGGAAAGTCGCAGGCGCCGAAGCAGGCGCGCGCGGCGACCGTGACCCGAGCACCGGTCTCCTCCCGTAGCTGGGCCGCGAGGTCGTGCGCGTTCCGGACGAGCCCCGCCGGCACCTGGAGCACGATCCGTTCGGGATGCGCCTGCCGCAACGCCTCGAACAACTCGGGGCCGAACGTCGGGAAGACGTACGAGGGCGGCGGCTCGCCGGTCCGCTCGGTCGTCCCGTCGGCCATGGCCCCGAGCGTTCCACCCGGCGCCTCGGCTAAACGTTTGTCGCCCCCGGGGAGTCCAGGCGGCTCGCGAGCCGGTCGAGCGCGAGGCGGTTGTCCTCGAAATGGAGGAGCGGGCGGGCCTCGGCGAGGTCGAGCCAGCGACTCTCCTCGTGCTCGTCGCTCAGTCGGGGCGCGAATCCCGCCTCGACCTCGACGCCAAAGGCGTGGAGCCGCCAGACCTCTCCGTTGTCGGCACGGAATCGCACGTGCCAGTCGAGCGGGACCACGCGCCGCGGCCGGGCGAGCCCGGTTTCCTCGAGGAGCTCCCGGCGCAGCGCGTGCTCGAGGTCGGCGTCACCGGGGTCGACCTTCCCGCTGATCGGCACCCAGATCCGCCCCCGCGACGGGGGCCGACGGAACACGAGGACGCGGAGCGGGGGGGTGCTGAAGAGGTAGCCCTCGACGCACTCCCGGACGACCGGGCCGGCCGGCTCGTCCACCTACCGGCTCCGCGTGAGGATCTTCAGGATCGCCTCCGCGGGTTCGCCCTTCGACTGGAACAGCGCCTCGACCGCCTCCTCGCGCGAGACGTTCGCCTGCTCCATCACGAGGCGTACGTCCTCCTCGGGCGGGCCCCCGGGCGTCGGCGCCGGGACCGCGGGGGCGCTCGAGGGAGCCGCGGGGGCCGCCGCCCCCCGCGGTCGGACGGTCGGCTGGCCGACGATCTGGTACGACCGTACACCCTGAACGGTGAGGACGGTTACCTCCGGCTTCGCGAAGACGTGCTCCTTCGTACGGGTCCGCACGATCACTTCCTCGACGTCCGGCACCGGCTCCGTGCTCATGCCCAGACGGCGCATCATCTGCTCCATCTGGCGGGGATTCCGCGGCCCGCCCGGGATCATGCCTCCTCCTCGGCGTCCTCGTCGTCCCCGGTCGCGGCCCGGATCCGACGCTCGAGATCCGGATCGTCGACCGGGCTCTCCTCGTCGGGGGCACGGCCCCGGACCGCACGGCCCCGCTGGCGCCGCGCCTCGCGGACCCGCTGGGTCTGGCCGTCCAGTTCCTCGAGCAGGTCGGAGACGCCGGCGAGCAGGTTCCAGCCGGTGTGCGACGCGTAGAAGATCCCGTCCTCGGTGTGCAGCCGCGCCTCGAGCGTGAGGTCGTTCGTGCGGTGGGTCGCGTGCGGGGCGAAGTGGAGGCTCAGGAGCGTCGGCCGCGCGTGCTGGGCGATGCGCCGGAGGCCGGCGGCGACCAGATGGTCGACCTCCGCGAGCAGCCCCGGGTCGCCCGAGCCGCGGAGCCCGGTGATCTCCACGTAGACGTCCTCGACGCCGCGCCGGGGCGCGGATGTCCGGCCCTTACCGATCACGAGCTGGAGGAGCTCCGACTGCCCGACCGTGCGGGGGGGTCGGCCGTCCTCGACGACGAACACGCTCGAGACCTTCTCGCGCGTCATGAGCCGGGCGGCGTCGGCCGCTGAGGTCCCGACCGGGACCGTGATCGCCGGAGCGTGCATGATCGAACCGACGCGGACGTCGAGCGCCGGCCGTCCGGCGCGCACGTCGCGCTTCCCGCCGGTGACCGGCCGGTAAAGGAGCGCGCCCAGGTCGGCGACTCCGACCGCGCCCACCAGCCGCTCCTTGCGGTCGAGGACGGGGAGCGGATGCTCCTCGACCAGGCGGATCTGGCCGATCAGATGGCGGCAGATATCGGTCTCGTGGACAAGGAGGTCGGCCGATCGCGCGATCTCCTCGACGCGGGTCCGCGCGGCCTCCTCGACGGTCGCGAGCGCGCGGACGATGTCGGTCCGGCTGACGATCCCGAGCAACTCCCCCCGCGCGCCGACCACGGGAGCCGCGCGTAGTCCGGTGGCGAGCAGCTCTTCCGCGATCTGCGGGAGGCGGGTCGTGGGAGTGACGAGCGGCGGGAGGATCAGGATGTGGCCGACCTTCGTGTCGAGCGAACGGCTCGCCCGGCGGGCGATCGATTCGAATGTGATCATCCCGACGAGCCGCGACCGCTCGAGGACCGGGATCTCGTGGAAGGCGCCGCGGCGCATCAAGCCGAGCGCCCGGGCGATCGGTGCGTCGTGCGGGAGCGTCGACGGGCGGGCCGTCATGAGTTCGCGGGCGGTCGGCCAGTCGGTCGCCATTCGCGCGACGGAGGGCCGAGAGGTCTTAGCCCCTCCGCCCCGCCGCTCCGTCAGCTAACGTCCCGCGCCATTTGGTAGCCGTTCTCCCCGTCCGAGTAGTACGCCCGGAGGAGGTCGATCACCGAGTAGGAGAACCGCGTGTAGAACCGGATCGCGGTCGCGTTCGAAACCCGGACCTCGAGGGTCACGCGACGGTAGGCCCGGAGTCGGCACCGCTCGAGGAAGGTGCGCATGAGGAGCGTGCCGACCCCGATCGTCCGGTGGCCCCGGTCGACCGCGAACATCAGGACCCGCGCCTCCCGCTCGACCTGGCTGACCCCGAGGAGGAATCCGACCGGGACGTCGCTCGGGTCGGCCGCGATGAGGAACCCGTCCGGCCATTCGGTGCCGAGCGTCGAGTAGAGGGATGGGTCGTAGTGCTCGTGCAGCGCGTCCGCGACGATCGCGGAGACGAACGGCACGTCCGCCGGTCGGAACCCTCGGAGCGCGACGGGGGGCCGGTCGTCGGGCACGGGATACACGGATGCGCCGGGCGCCGTGTCAGCGATACATCTCACCCGGCCCCTCGGTCTCGGTGCTGCGCATGTTCGAGATCGACTCCCGCGTCTGCTGCAGCGTCTTCCGCACTTCGGCCTCGATCTGGCGGGCCTTGTCGCGCAGTGGCTTCGTGTCGAGCACGATCAACGGGACGAGCGGGTTCACGGTCTCGATGACCTTGGCGGCCGCGCGCGCGTCCGGATAGTCCTTGTGCGCCTGGGCGACAAGGCATAGGACCGGGGTCGAGCGGCCGATCGCGCCGAGCAGGAGGCCGCCGGCGAGCCCCGTGACGACCCCGTTCGCCGCCGGGAACTGGTACTTCTCGAGCAGCGGGGCGGCGGCCCGGTTCGCCATCGCGACGACCCGGGCGTCGCCACGGCTCTCGTCCTCGATCGGTTGGCCCTCGACCGCGACCACGAGCTGGACGCCCTTCTCCTCGGCCCAGTCCAGGAGGACGCGTCCCATGTGGTTCAGCATGCCGACCGGGGGCTGGATGTCCGCGATGACGACCACGAGCTGGTCGCACGAGCGGTCGACCCCGCAGACCAACTTGCTCGCGTAGAACCGGACCGGGGCGCCGACGACGCCCTCCTCCATGATCACGGTCGGGGGGAACTCCTCGCTGACCATGTACGCGACCTGGCTCATGTCGAGAGTGTGCACGAGGTAGGAGGCCGCGACCGAGCCGACGAGCCCGTGCGTCGGGAACCCGATGACCATCATGGCGCCCTTCAAGGGCTCGTCGCGGGTGTCTACGATCCGGACCTCGCTGGCGTCCATCCGGCCCTCGAGCTCCACCGCGGCGTTCGGAGAGGGCTGTCGGCTTAATCCCTTTCCGTGCGACCGGGGGCCGCCGATTGTGCGGGCCCCACTGCTTAAGGCGAGCCCGCCGCATGGCGACGGCGTGACCGGCGGCAAGGTCCTGATCACCGGCATCGACGGCTATTCGGGGTGGCCGCTGGCGCTCCATCTCTTGGCGCGGGGCCACGAGGTCGTCGGGGTCGACAACTTCGTCACCCGGAAGCGCGTGCGCGAGGTCGGAAGTTGGTCGGCGACTCCGATCCCCCCGTTCGCCCGCCGTCAGGCCGCGGTGAAGGCGCTCCTCGGGAAGGAGATCGGCTTTCACCGCGGGGACCTCGCGAACTTCGAGTTCGTCCGCCGGGTCCTCGAGGTTGAGCGGCCCGAGACGATCGTGCACCTCGCGGAGCAGCGCTCGGCGCCGTACTCGATGATCGACGTCCACCATGCCGTCGACACCCAGGTCGGCAACCTGACCGGGACCCTCCATCTCCTCTACGCGATGCGCGAGATCGTTCCGTCCGCCCACCTCGTGAAGATGGGAACGATGGGCGAGTACGGGACCCCGAACGTCGACATCCCCGAGGGGTTCTTCGAGATCGACTACCGGGGCCGCCAGGACCGACTGCCGTTCCCCCGTCAGGCCGGGTCGTGGTACCACTGGAGCAAGGTGTTCGACTCCGGCGACGTGATGTTCGCCTCCCGCATCTGGAAGCTCCGCGCGACCGACGTGATGCAGGGCGTCATCTACGGGATCCGAACGCCCGAGATCGCCGACGATCGACTGCTCACGCGCTTCGACTTCGACGAGACGTGGGGCACCTCGCTCAACCGGTTCATCGCGCAGGCCGTGCTGGGGCTCCCGATCACGCCGTACGGGCGCGGCGACCAGCGTCGGGGGTTCATCGCTCTCGAGGACTCGATGCAATCGCTCCGCATCGCGGTCGAGCAACCGGCGGCCGCGGGGGAGTACCGAGTCCTCAACCAGTTCGACGCCGCGTACTCCGTCAACGAGCTCGCGGAGCTCACGGCGCGCGTCGCGGGCGAGTTCGGCCTCCGGCCGACGATCGAGCACCCACCGAACCCCCGGACGGAGGCGGAAGCGCATTACTACCATCCGATCCACGACCAGCTCGCGACGCTCGGGTACCGGCGGACGCGGGAGCTCGAGGACGTCGTTCGGGTGATCTTCCGCGACCTTCAGCGCTTCCGGCGGCGACTCGAGGCGCGACGTCACGTCGTGATGCCCGCGGTCCAGTGGGGGAGCACGGACAGCCGGCACGCTCTCGCCGCGCGCGCGCCCTCGTCCCCGGCCGGCCCCCCCACAGTGCCGCCGGCGGACGACCGGCCCGAGCACTCGCTCGCGTGATCCCGCGCGGGGAGCGCGGTGCGCGAGGTCCCGGCGCGGTGCCCCCGTTCCGAGCGTCGAACGGCGTTCCGGCGCGCCTTTAAGACGCGCCCGGCGATTCCGGAGGAGAGGTCGTTCGGACGGTCCGCCCCGAGCGACGAGGTGTTTCCCTGCGATGAAACGTCAGATGGTCGATATGCTCGGGGAGCTGATCAAGATCCCGAGCGACCCGTTCTCCGACAAGCAGGAGGTGCTCGACTACGTACAGTCGTTCACCGACCAGATCCACATGCGCAACACGCTCTTCGGCGACCCGCAGACGCCGTCGCTCCTCGCCGAGTACGGCCAAGGCGGGGTCGTGCTCTCGGGCCACCTGGACACCCCGCCGGTCGGCGACTACTGGAGCTTCTCGCAGAGCCAGCTCGCGTCCGGCCGGATGTACGGCCGGGGCGCGGCGGACATGAAGGGGACCGTGATCGCGATGCTCGAGGCGGCGCAGGACCTGGTCGCCCGGAAGATCCCGGTCGTCCTCGCGTTCACGACCGACGAGGAGACGACGATGCAGGGGGCGATGGCGCTCGCGAAGACCCTGCCGCTCCGGCGGGCGAAGGCGGTGATCGTCGGCGAGCCGACCGGCCTCCGGGTCGCGTACGCCGAGAAGGGCGTCCTCGACCTCGCGATCGAGACCCGGGGCAAGGCCGCGCACGGCGCGATGCCGCACCTCGGCGAGAACGCGATCGGCAAGATGATGCGGATCCTCCGGGGGCTCGAGTCGTTCAAGGGCCGGATCGCGCACCCCGAGCTCGGGAGCGTGACGCTCAACATCGGCACGTTCAACGGCGGCACGCGCCTCAACGTCGTCCCGAACAAGTGCACGGCCGAGGTCGACATCCGCTTCCCGCCCCCGTACACGCCGGACCAGCTGTACCACGAGATCGAGGAGCACCTGCGCCGGATCAAGACCCCGTTCACGCTGCGCCGTATCCTGTCGATGGCGGCGGTCCAGATCGACCCGAACTCCGAGCACGTGAAGGTGCTCCGGGACGTCGCCCAGGCCGAGAACGCCGTCCTCGTCCACGCCTCCGAGGCGGTCCACTACACGCAGGTCAACCCGCGCGTCGTGATCTTCGGCGCCGGCGAGGAGGAGCTCTCGCACCAGGCGAACGAGTACGTCAAGATCGAATCGGTCGCGCGCGCCACCGAGGTCTACAAGAAGTACGCCCAGCGCCTCGCCGGGATGCGATCGCTCGCGTAGCGGCGATGGGGCCCGTCCCGCGCGGTCAAGTAACCGAGGCGGTACCTCGCCGACCGTGAAGGTCGCCCAGCTCTCGACGCGCTACCCTCCCGGACCGGGCGGCGTCGAGCGGCACGTCGCCGAGGTCGCGGCCCGGTTGGGGCGCGACGGCCACTCCGTCGACGTCTACACGAGCGAGCTCTACCGCGAGTTCCCGATGGAGCGGCTCGACCCCGGGGTGGCGCGCGAGGAGCGCACCGCGTTCGGTGCGGTCCATCGCCTCCCGGTCTGGTCGCTCCCGGGCGAGCTCCACTATCCGTTCTTCCGGGGCCTCGAGGCCGCGCTCGAACGCGACCGGCCCGACGTGATGCACGCGCACACGTACGGCACGAACCAGGTCGCGGTCGCGCGCCGGTTCGGGGCGCGGCACCGGACGCCGTTCGTCCTCACCGCCCACTTCCACCCGATCTGGTCGATCTACGGCGGCTGGCTCCGCCACCGGATCCGCGGGTTCTACGACCGCCGCCTCGCCGGCCCGGTGCTCGCCTCCGCGGCGCGGGTCATCGTCCAGACCCGCGAGGAGGAGCGCCTCCTGCGGGGACTCGGGGTAGCGCTTCCGCCGGTGGAGATCATCCCCCCGGGCTACGCGCCGCTGCCCGACCCCCCCGCCTCCGCGGGCTCGTTCTCGGACCGGACCGGCATCCCGACCCCTTACGTGCTGTTCGTCGGCCGGCTCGCCTCGAACAAGGGGCTCACCGACCTCCTTCCCGCGTTCGCCGCCCTCGCGCGCGACGATGCCGCGGCCCGCCTCGTCCTCGTCGGCACCGACGGCGGGATGCGCGCGACGCTCGCGGTCCGCGCCCGGTCCCTTGGCATCGAGCCGCGGGTCCACTTCCTCGGCCACGTCGCGGACGAGACGCTGCTCGCCGCCGCCTACCGGGACGCCCGCGTGACGGTGCTGCCGAGCGAGTACGAGGCGTTCGGGCTCGTGCTTCTCGAGTCCCTCGCCGAGGGGACGCCGGTGATCGCGTCGCGGGTCGGCGGGATCCCCGAGTTCATCGAGGACGGTCGGAGCGGGTTGCTCTTCCCCCCGGGCGACGTCCCCGCGCTCACCGCTGCCCTCCGTCGGCTCTGGGAGGACCCCGAGCTCGCTCGCCGGCTCGGCCGATACGGCCGCACCGAGGTCGTACCGCAGTACACCTGGGACCGCCTGGTCGCGCGGCTCGAGCGCGTCTACGCGGAGGTGCTCGGACGGTGAGGGTCGTCCAGGTCTCGCTCCGGTTCGACGCGCCGGGCGGGGTCGAGACGAGCGTGCGCGAGGTCTCGCGCCGGTTGCGCGAGGCTGGCGAGGACGTCCGAGTCTTCGCGAGCGACCTCTACGACGAAGGGCGGTGGGAGGTGCGGTCGAACTTTGCCCCGACCGTCGACGGGATCCCGGTCGAGCGCTTCCGGGTGCGCAAGAAGCTCGTCCCGGGGCTCACGCTACCGGGGATGATCGGCCTCGTGGACGCCCTCGCGGCGAGCGGCGCCGACGTGATCCACGCCCACTCGCACCGGTACGGCCATGTCCTCGAGGCGGCCGCGGTGGCCGAGGAGCTCCGGATCCCGCTCGTCGTCTCCACGCACTACCACCCGGCCGACCGCGGCGAGCCGCCCCGCAAGCGCGCCCTCCTCCGCCTGCAGGACGTCGGGTTCGGCGCGACCGCGTACCGGATCGCCCGCGCGCTGATCGTCGAGACGGAGTACGAGGCGCAGCTCGTTCGGGAGTTCGCCCCCGCGGAGAAGATCCGCACGATCCCGCCGGGGATCGACCTCGCGGCGTGGAGCGCGCCCGAGCGCGACCCCCCGCGCCCGGCGAGCCTCCCGTCCGAGTACCTCCTGTTCACGGGACGGATCGCGCCGAACAAGGGGCTCCCGACGCTCCTGGACGCGCTCGCGAGGATCCCGGCGGTCGAGCGGCGTTCGATCGTCCTCATGGGCCGGGACTGGGGCGAGCAGGCCGGCCTCGAGGCACGGGCCCGTCGGCTGGGGATCGCCGAGCACGTGCGGTTCTTGGGGCACGTCGCGAACCTCGGGGAGTATCGCTCGGTCGTGCGCGGGGCCGCGGCGTTCGTGCTTCCGTCCGAGTACGAGGCGTACGGCCTCGTCCTCCTCGAGGCGATGGTCGCGGGCATCCCGATCGTCGCGACCGCGGTCGGCGGGGTGCCGGAGGTACTCGAGCGGGGCCGGCTCGGCCGCCTCGTGCCGTACGGCGACCCGGACGCGCTCGCCGCCGGGCTCCGGGCGGTGGCGGCCGAGCCCGAGGCGTCCCGTCGGTGCGTGGCCGCCGCCCGCGAGCGCGTCCGCGAGCTCGACTGGACCGTGACCGCCGAGCGGATGCGGGCCGTCTACCGCGAGGTCGCGGCGGGCTGACGGCGGACGAGCCGGAGAAGCTCCGTCCCGACGGCGTCGAGGTCGCGGCCCGCATCCCCCGGCGCGAGACGGGCGAGCGCGCGGAAGGCGTAACCGACCAGCCGGACGATCACGAGCGGAGGACCTCCTCCCCGTACTCCCGGAGCACCCCGAGACCCTTCTCGAGGTTCGGTCGCGACGCCGCGAACGACAGGCGCAGGTGCTGAGCGCCGAGCGAACCGAACGCGTCGCCCGGGGTCATGATCACTCCACGGCGCAGCATCTCGGTCGCGATCTCGGAGGAGGTCCTCCGCCACGAGAAGCGCGGGAACGCGTAGAACGCGCCGGCCGGGGGCACCACGCGGACGCCGGGGATCCCCTCGAGTCGTCGGACCACGAGGTCCCGGCGCGCCCGGAACTCGCGCGTCATCCTCCGCACCGATTCGCCGCTCAGGGAAAGGCCAGCGAGCGCGCCGATCTGCGCGGGCGTCGGCGGGCACGCCATGATGTGGTAGTGCATCTTGTTCAGCTCGGGCGCGAGCGCCGGCGGGGCGACCAGGAAGCCGATCCGCCAGCCGGTCATCGCGAACGTCTTCGAGAACGAGTTCACGACGATGACGCGATCCGAGCGCCCCCAGAATGACTCGAACGGCCGGTCGTAGACGATCTCCTCGTAGACCTCGTCCGAAACGATCGTGAGCTCGTGCCGATCGGCGATCTCGACGATCCGGTCGACGACCCGGGCAGGAAAGACCCCGCCGGTCGGGTTCGACGGGCTGTTCACGACGATCGTCTTCGTGCGTCGCGTCACGAGACGCTCGAGCTCGGCGAGGTCGGGCAGATAGCCCGCGCGCTCGCGGAGCGAGTACGGGACCGGGGTCGCCCCGAAGAGGCGCGCGTGCGGAGCGTAGAGCACGAACCCGGGGTTCGGGACGAGGACCTCGTCGCCGGGGTCGTAGAGCGCCATCGCGACCGCCATCAGCGCCTCCGAGCCGCTCCCGGTGATCAGCACGTTCTCGCGGCCGGTCTTCGGGTCGCGGTCGCGGTAGCGCTCGGCGACCTTGTCGCGGAGCGCCGCCATCCCCGCGGAGGGGCCGTAGTGGTTCATGCCGTCCCGGATCGCCGAGCAGATCGCGTCGATCACCTCGGGCGGTGGCTCGAAGTCCGGCTCGCCGAGCCCGAGGTTCACCGCGTTGGGGGGAGCCGCTTCGAACATCTTCCGGATGCCGGATATCTCAACGGTACGCACCCGGTGCGCAACCATTCCGCGGCCGACCGTCGCTCCCTTCATTACCGTTGTGGCGACCGTGCGCCGGCGACGCGCGGGGGCGCGCCGGGCCCTCGGGCCGGCGGCACAATCGACTTCTATCCGCAGCGCTCCGGTGCCCCGCGAGATCGACGATGAGCGTTCGCATCGTGCTCGGGGCGCAGTTCGGCGACGAGGCGAAGGGCAAGATCGCGGACTTCCTCGCCGCGTCCGCGCGACACGTCGTCCGGAGCGCGGGCGGCCCGAACACCGGCCACACCATCGTGCTGCCGGAGGGGCCGGTCGTCCTCCATCAGCTCGCCTGCGGGGTCCTCCGGCACGGCGTGACGGGGATCAGCGGTCCGGGGATGGTCCTCCAGCCGTTCAAGCTCGAGGAGGAGATCCAGGGGCTCAAGGACCGGGGCCTTCTCCGCGGCGAGATCGTGCTCTCCGACCGGGCGCATGTGCTCCTGCCGATCCACGAGGTCGAGGACGCGTGGCAGGACGACCTCCGCGCCCGGCAGCGGCCCGAGGCGTCCCTCGGGACGACCAAGAGCGGCATCGGCCCCGCCTACGCCGACCGCGCGAGTCGGTTCGGGATCCGTCTCGCCGAACTGAGTCGTCCCGCGGTGCTCCGGGAGCGGCTCGAGCTCCTGTACGCGACCAAGACCCACCTCGCGGGCCTCCCCTCGATCGACGAGCTCGCCGCCCGCCTGAGCGAGGTCGGCGGACGACTCGCCCCGTTCATCCGGCCGACCGAACCGCTCCTGTGGGATGCCATCGCCCGAGGGGAGAACGTGCTGCTCGAGGGGGCACAGAGCGCGCTGCTCGACCTCGATTTCGGTACGTACCCGTACGTGACGAGCTCCCACCCGACGAGCGCGGGCGCGCTCGTCGGGAGCGGGATCCCTCCGACGGAGCTCGACTCCGTCGTGGGCGTTGCGAAGTCGTACTGCACGCGCGTCGGGGCCGGCCCGTTCCCTACCGAGGAAGCGGGGGAGCGCGGCGAATACCTCCGCCGCGTCGGCGGTGAGCGAGGGGCGACGACCGGCCGCCCGCGGCGCTGCGGATGGCTCGACCTCGTGCTCCTGCGGTACGTCGCCCGGCTCAACGGCCTCACGTCGCTCGCGATCACGAAGGTCGACGTGCTGGGGGGACTGCCCGAGGTGCCGGTCGCGGTCGCGTACCGGATGCCCGACGGGTCGACCCTGCGGGACGGCCCCCCGACGCATGCCGACGAGCTCGCCGCGGCGGAGCCCGTCTACGAGCAGCGACCCGGCTGGCCGGAGTTCCACGAGCGGCTGAAGGAACGGATCCGACGCGAGGGCGCCGCCGCGCTGCCCGCTGAACTGCGGCGGTACCTCGCGTTCATCGAGGACGAGGTCGGCGTCCCGGTCGAGTACGTGGGCTACGGCGCCCACCGCGACGAGACGGTCTGGCTCGGACCGCCGGGCACCCGGCGACGCCCCGTGGCGATCGCCGCGTGGAACGGCTAGTCGTACCGTGGAGTTCGACCCGTTCCTCTACATCGCGTTCGCGCTCGGCTTCGTCGCGGGACGGCTCACCTCGGCGCGGAGCCCCTGGGTCGGGCGCGCGACGCGCGCGACGGTGGTCGTGCTCGTCGGTCTGCTCGGCGCCTCGCTCGATGCGGTACCGGCGCTCTCGCTCGTCGAGACGATCCCGATCGCCGTCGCCTTTGCGTTCGTCATTCTCGGCTGCACGGGAGCGATCTACCTCCTCCTGACCCGCTGGGTGCCCGACCCGCCGCCCGTCGGCCCCGAGGGCGGCTCGCGCGAGCGGCTGCCGTTCAGCCTCGTGCTCCTCGCGTCGTTGCTCGTCGGTTTCGGCGTCGGACGGGTCGTGCTGCTGCCCGCGACCTCGGCGATCCCGTGGGTCCTCTACGTCCTGCTCGGGCTGGTCGGGTTCGACATCACGCTCCGGCTCTCCGCCCTGCGCGGGGTCTGGAAGCCGCTCACCGCCGCGTCCGTTGCCGCCGTGCTCGCGGCCGCGTTGTTCGTCCTCGCCGACCGGCTCGCGGTGGGCGCCGCGCTCGCGACGTCGTTCGGCTTCGGTTTCTACTCGCTCGCCGGCCCGCTCGTCGCGTCGCGGGCCGGGGCGGTGCTCGGGCTCCTCGCGTTCCTGACGAACTTCCTTCGCGAGGACCTGACGATGCTCCTCTCGCCGTTTCTCGGCCACCGCCTGCGCGGCGGCGGTCTCGCCGCGCTCGGCGGCGCGACGTCGATGGACACCACGCTCTACTTCGTGACGCGGTACGGAGACCGCGACGCCGCGAGCCTCGCTCTCGCGAACGGGCTCGTTCTCACGATCGCGGCGACGCTGCTGCTGCCGGCGGTCCTCGCGCTCCCGGTCTGACGCTCACGTTTAAGTGGGCCGACCCTTCGGCCCGTCGTCCTCGGGCTCGTGGTCCAGCGGTTACGACGTCGCTCTCACACAGCGAAGGTCGCCGGTTCGAATCCGGCCGAGCCCATCCGACCTCTGCCCGGCCGGCCCCGATCCCGAGCGCTCCGGAGCCCGGCGTCGGCCCGATCCGAGCCGTCGGACCCGGCACCGCTAATCGGACGCGCCCGGCGCGCCCCCCTCGGGCCCGGCACGAGAGATGACGTCGTTGTGGAGCCGCGCCACCTCTTCGGGTGCGAGGGACCGGGGGTCGAGGAATTCGAGCCGCGACCACGCCGGAACCGCGCGCAGCTCGTCCTCTCGCGCGACGGTTTGGAAGATGAACTCGAGGTCCCAGTGCTGGCGCGCGGTCGGGTGACGCGGAGGTGCGTACACGTCCGAGACGACCCGCGGTCCGTGCAGCTCGCGGGGGCTGAGGCCCGTGAGCTCCGAGCGGATGCGTTCCGCGGCCTCCTCGGGCGACTCACGATAGATGAGGTGCGAGGCCGGCAACATCCACCGATCCTTCCAGTGCGCGACACGCTCCGGATCGAGCGCGCCCAGGTGGTCCCATGGCGCTTCGGGATTCAACCGTCCCCAGAGGACCCGCGCGGGGTGTTCGGCCGACCGGACCACGAGGAACGCGCTGAGGCAGATGCCGTCCGGCGGGATCTCCGAGAGGCTGAACGCGGCCGTGCTCGACGCGCGGGAGAAGCGACAGAATCTACGCTGGGTCGCCATCGGAGTCCTCCACGACGGGGAAGCATAAACGGCTCG
>JASHPY010000012.1 GCA_030037855.1 Thermoplasmata archaeon
CGCTTCCGTCGACCGCATCTTCGGTACGTACGGGGCCCCCCTGGTCGGCCCGGGATTCCTGATCCAGCTGGACCACACGACGCAACCCGTACTCACGGACCTTCTTTGGTTGCCCACGGATCTCGGGACCCTTGCTCTCGCGGCCGGGCTCGGGAGCTCTCTGAGCCTGGTCGCTCGGCGGCTAGGGCCTCGTCCGAATTCCGTGCCCCTGCGCCAAGGGGGTGGCCGAGCCGGCGAAACACCTTCAGAGATGAGCTCCGACGGGAGCTCCCCGGTCGCTGGCGGCGAGGGCCACGGATGAGCCGGACCCACCCCGGGAGGGCGCCCCGCTCAGCCAGAGGGGGCCTTGCCGTGGGGGTCCGCTCCGCCATCCGGCAGCACCGACCGCCTCGCTCCGACGATCTCGGTCAACGACGTGGCGACGCTTGGCGAGACACCCACGGGCCACAACGGAGGTCGCGCCACTTCGAGCGGACGGCGGTGGTTCACGACCTGCGCCTAAGCTGCCGGTAGGTCCCCAACGCGAGGGCCCCCCCGAGCGAGACCGCGGCCACGAGCACGATCGTCGCCATCAGCGGACCCGAGGTCGCGGGGGAGGTCGCGCCGGGGAGTGGGGGACCGCGCGACGGTTCGCTTCGGTTCGTGAAATTCACGGTGACGACCTTCGCGGGAGACGGAAGGGCGAACGTTCCCTCGGACGCGCTCGCGGTGAGGTTCGGCGACGCACCCAGCGCGTAATCGTACGTTCCGTTCTCCAGCTGGAAGGCGATCGAGGTGCCCGAGGCGCTCAGGTTCTCGGATTCGGGGCCGGTCACGTTCACCCACCAGGTCGCGCGGGTGGAGAGTCCCTGGGCGACGAATCGGACCCAGTTGTCCGTGCTCGTACTGTTCTCGCCCTCGGGGAGGGGGGTCACGACCACCCGGATCTCGACGACATTGGCCCCGGCGGCCGATACCAGGTAGCTGTTGATCGAGTAGTTCTCGCCGATCAGGGTGACGTTCGCGATGGTCGCTCCCGTCGGGAGTCCGATATACGTCGCGTTCCCGGAGTCGTTGGTCGGTTCGAGGAGGATCGAGAGGTTCTCCGACGATGGCAGGAGCTCCACGTCGACCGCGACGCCGGGGACCACGCTCCCGTTCGTGGTCGTGGCCGTCACGTCCAGCACGGTCGTGTTGTTCTGCACCCCTCCGCCATTGCCGGCCGCGGTGGTCGCCGCGGCGCAGTTGGAGGCCGGGCCCGGCCCCGCCGAGTTCGCCGCCTCGACTTCGAAGCTGTAGTTGGTAGCGCTCGAGAGACCGGTACGGGCGTAGCTCGATGCGACCGAACCCAGGTCGGCGCTCAGACGGGAACCGGCGCATCCGGAATCCGAGTAGGTGTAGACGTACTCGTCCGTGACGACCCCCGGAGGGATCGTCCAGACTAGCTCGATCGAGCTCGAGGAAACGGCGGCGGCCGTCAGGTTCGTTGGAGCCGACGGCGGGGTCTCCTCAGTGGTCGCGCTGACACATGCCGACAGGGGGCCCTCTCCCGCGCCGTTGACCGCCGCCACCTCGTAGCTGTAGGCACTGGAGCTCTGCAGACCGACGCTGGTGTAACTCTCTTCGACCGCGCCCAAGTCGGTGGTCGCATTGAAGCCGGTGCATGCGGAGTCGGAGAAGGCATAGACGTAGTCGTCCGTCAGGGGACCCGAAGGGTTGGTCCAGGCGAGGTCGATCGAGCCGGCGGAAACGACCGTGGCCGACAGATTCGTCGGAGCCGCGGGTAACGCTTCGTCCGTGGTCGCGTTCACACAAACCGATGGTGCGCCCTCCCCGGCCGCGTTGGCCGCGGCCACCTCATATCCGTAGGCGGTGAAACTGGTCAGCCCGGTGCTGGTGTAACTTTCTTCGACGGCACCCAGGTCAGTGGTTACGGCGGAGCCGGTGCATCCGGGGTCCGGATAGGTGTAGACGTAATCGTCCGTGAGGGACCCCGAGGGGTTGGTCCAGAGGAGGTCGATCGAACTGGTCGATGCGGCCGTCGCCGAAAGAGCCGAGGGAGCCGAGGGCGGGACCCCGTCGGTGGTCGCATGCGCACAGGCGGACCTCGCACTCTCCCCCGCGGTGTTGGCCGCAGCTACCTCGTAGCTGTAGGTGGTGGAACTGGAAAGCCCGGTGCTCGTGTAGCTCTCCTGGACGGCCTCCAGGTTGGTGGACGCGCTGGAGCCCGTGCATCCGGAGCCCGAGAAGGTGTAGACGTAGTCGTCACTGAGGGTCCCCGAAGGGTTGGTCCAGGTCAGGTCGATGGAGCTCGACGACGCGGCCGTCGCCGAGAGACCTGTCGGAGCCGGGGGCGCGGCTTCCTCCGTGGTCGCACTGGCACAGACGGACCGGGCGCCTTCGCCGGCGCTGTTGGCGGCGACCACCTGAAAGCCGTAGGTCGTTTCGGCCGATAGGTCGCTGACCTCGTACGAGGAGACCACCGACCCCACGTTCACCACGGTCGAAGTGCCCGAGCAGCTCGAACCAGCGTACCGGTCGACGTAGTCGTCGGAAAGCGGGCCGCTCGGGTTGGTCCACGTCAGCTGGATCTCCGACGAACTCCGCGGGGTCGCCGAAACGTCGGTGGGGGGTCCGGGAACGCTCGCCGCGATCGTCGTGCCGGTCGCGGTCGAGGAGGGAGGAGACGGACCGGTGGCGTTCACGGCCTCCACGTAGGCGCAGTACTCCGTGTCGGGAGCCAGGGAGCCGACGACGTGAGAATCGGTGACCGCCCCGAGGTCGATCCGGGTCGGGGACGAGCAGGCCGAACTCGCCTCCCAGAAGAAGTAGTCGTCCGTCAGTGCCCCGCCCGGATTCGTCCACGACCACGTCAGCGAGGAGTTCGTGGATGCGGTCACCGCGACCCCCGTCGGCGCGGCGAGTCCGGCCGGGTACTCGGTGACCACGACCGCGTACACTCCGGAGTCGCCGGAGACCCCGACGAACCGGGCCTCGAACGACTCCGATGACGAGATCACGACCTGATCTTCCCACACCGTCCCAGTGCCGGTCGGATCCGACGCGCAACTCTGACCCGAGGAATACCCGCCGCAGGCGTCCTCGGTGACGCCGGGGCCGGGGACCGTCCAGCTATCGATGCTCGAGAGGACCGTCCCGCTCGGCTCCTCGAGCAGCTCAGCCGATCGGGAAGGCGCTAAGCTGCTGCTTCCGAGGTCAATGGTCGAGACCGCCATCTCCGCACGATACTCGTAGCCCGAGGGCGGCCCGGGGATGCGGACGGTCGTCGGAGAGCTGCTCAGCGGTTCGACCGGGGTGTTCCAGCGGTAGAAAATGAACGAGGGGTAGTCGCCGATCTCGGGGTCGAGTACGACATGGTAGGCCGCGCTCACGCCATACGATAGCAGCGCTTCGAACGACCAGAACGTATCGTACGTCATGTGGATCGTCTGCCACCAGTGGAAGTACTGGACGAGGCCCGCCGGTTCCGTGGCCGAGTACCCACCCGACCCGGTGTTCGTGCCGCTCTGTCCGTCGGTCATCACATCGTTGACCAACGTGTCCACGTTCGGGCCGTAGATGCCCTTGCAGTTGGACGCCGCGGGCGCGACGTCGAGCTGGGTGCACGTGCTGTCGTAGAGGTCCGCGTTCTGCGTGGTATCGACCTTCGAGCCAGACGTGATCGTGACGTCGGCGCTGACGAGGTCCCAGACCGTGCCGTTCGGCGGTGTCGGCAGGTTGAACGTCTGGAGCACCCCCCCGTTCCCGGTCGCGGATCCGTTGTAGTAGATGTAGGAGGAGGAGTCGGTCACCGCGGGCACTGCGTGCGGCGAGCCGGCAGCGGATGAGTCGACCACCGTCGGCGCGCCGCCGCCGATCAGCATCAGGGCGAGGATGGCGAGTGTGATGATGTAGAGTCCGACGCGCAGCCCTCTTCCCCCCGCGAGATCCCTACTCTACCACTGTGAGAGAGGCCCGCCACGGCGCTGCGGAGATGCGGTAGGCGGCCTTACGTTCACGATCCGATGGGCGGCGCACGAATCCACCAAGGCGAATTGTCACTTATACACTCGCAACGAACTAGCCGTTCGTGCTTGATCGCCCGCCAACGCGCGGGCCCACCCGCCGCGGCCCCCCTGCAGTGCTACAGTACGGGAGCGCAACCAGCGTTCTCGCGCGCCGGCGAGGGAGTCCGGGCAATCGAGCTCGCGATACTCTCCGCCTTCCCGTCGGTTCGGCGTCTCGCCGCTATGCCTCGTCATCGATTGTGGTATCCGCGAGTTCACATACGACTGGGCGGACGTCCACCAGATCGCCCGCAAGCGGACGCAGCGTTTCCGCCGGACCGGCACCGAAACGTCGACCGTCACGCGAATCTCGGTCGGTGCCGGGTTTGCCGACGCGTGGTTCATGCTCTCCCCGCCCCAGGGGGAGCGGCTCGCGCGATTCCTCGGGCTCCCGCAGCCTCAGGTCCGACGCGGCGACCCGGGCTGGTCGACCTCCCAAGGAGAACCGCGTCCGGGCTAGCCCGGTGGCCGCCTCGCCTCCCGCACGAACCCTCGGACCATCGGGTCTCCGATCTGGTACGTCTCGGCCGATCGCTCGACCAGGCCGGCCGCGCGGAGGCTGCGGAGCACGTTGGCGAGCGAGTTGTCGTTCAGTCGCGATCCGCGGGCCGCCGCTAACCCGCTTCGCAACTCGGTCCACGTCACGGGCCGGGTGAGGA
Source organism: Thermoplasmata archaeon (assembly GCA_030037855.1). Classification (GTDB taxonomy): domain Archaea; phylum Thermoplasmatota; class Thermoplasmata; order Lutacidiplasmatales; family UBA184; genus Lutacidiplasma. Next base: position 4,706 of record JASHPY010000012.1, read on the forward strand.
CGCGCAACGCGGTCCAGTGCGTGGCCGCGTCGCGGCCCACGAGGAAGTGGGCGACCTCGCTTCGAGCGACTTTCCTCCCTTCCTGGACCGTCGCGCGCTCGGCCTCCGCAAGCGCCATCCGCTGAACCGCGACGCAGTTTCCGTAGTACGTGAGCCAACCCGGCGAGCCGTCCAACGAGTGTTCGATCGACCGCCGGACGACCTCGGGGTCCGGTGAGACTCCGTACTCGCGGAACCCTCGTTCCAGGAAGCCGAACGCCTCCTCTCGATCGAACGGTCGCAGGTCGATCCGGACCGGAGAACGGCCGAACAGTGGGGAGCTCGTGGCGGGCGCCAGCAACGTTCGGATCAATCCGAAGACGGAACCCGTGAACACGAACGTGACCCGGGGGTGGGTGTTGAAGACGTTCGCGAGGAGCTTCAGCAGCGCGCCCGAGGAGGCGGCCAGCTCCTGCACCTCGTCGACGATGATCACGGTCCGTCGGTGGGCTCCCCCGAGCGCGCTGAGGATCTCATGAACGGTGCGTAGGGGTCGGTTCAGCGGGGCGATGGTGATACCGGTCCCGAGCACGTTCAGTCCCTCGATGCGACCGAGGGCGTCCCGAACGCGTCGAAGGAGCGGCCGGTTCGAGTTGATCCCTTCCCCGAGCGCATCCAGGAGTCCGTCAACTCCCTTGACCCCCCACAGGTTGACGTAGACGCTCGGGACCCCGCTCTGGTGGGCTCCCGCCTTTGCGAGGCTCGTCTTTCCGACCATCCGGGGGCCCAGGATGACCGACCAGCGACCGTTCCGGATCAGTCGGACCAGCGTCTCTACCTCGGCGTCCCGCCCGTAGAGGGTGCGACGGCTCTCCTTCGGTCCGAGGTCGAAGAGCGGCATGACTTAACCCCCCTAAGCACTTACCCCCCTTAAGTAAACTTGCTCCGAAAGTGGATGATGAGATCTGCCCGCTCGATCGGGGGGAGGCGAGTTCGCCCAAGCCCGCTGGATTCCCGGGGTGCTGCCAAATCGGCGCAAACCGTCTGGGGGGCCAGAGCCCTGCCTGTCTCCTCGGAGGCCTATCCCTTCGCGACGGTGTTGCGGAACGGGCGGGCCCGACCTTCGGCCGGGCGACGATCTCCGCTAGCCGCGGCTACGTTCTGACACTCCGAGGGAGTAACGGACGGTAGGGTTTTCGACGTATTCCAGCACCTTCTCGACTCCCTTCTCCGACCCGACCTCATATGCCATCGCGAGGACCTTCGCACGAGCCGCGTCGTCGAGCAGGAGAACCTCCTCGATGCGAGGTACGACCGGCAGCGAGTGGCGGTCGAACGACGCGAGGTACGCCCGAAAACCCGGAAACGCGCACTGGAACAGCTGGACCTGGAGGACCACGTCCGGCGGCGTCGGAGTCGAGTAGTAACTCTTCATCTCGTAGAATCGGTCGCGGCCGTTCCAGTAGTCCGGCTGGGCGTACACCCCGACCTTCTCGTCGATCAAGATGAGCCGGCTCTTCGGACGGGGGAGCCCCATGAGCTCCGACTGTCGAAACGCCTGCAGCACACCGGCGATCGCTGCCAGTTGCGCTTCTCGCCCCGTAGCGCTCAGCGCGACGTCCGCGTCCGCGAGCTCCCGGTCGAGGACCTCCGTCGCGAGTCGACGCATCGCCGTGGCGGTCGGCCGGCGGTCCTGCCGATACTCGTAGCTCCATCGCGACAGCGACTCGTCGATCGCCTTCCCGACGGCCATCCCGATCTCGTCCCGTTCGGTCACGGGTCGGGGAAACGCCGCTCGAACGACCTCGTGGGTGGCGACGGTCCTCACGGTGGTCATGACCGTAGCTCGAGATCGACAGCGCGTCGGACGTTCTGACGCTTGCGCGTCCCACGACGGGGCCCTCGCGCGAGGTTCGGGAAGGCGGGACCAAGAGACGCTTAGGGGAAGCTGCCGGGCGGACCGATCCCCGAAGGACCCCCGATCCAGTTCCAGAAGTCGTCCCGCCAGAAGTCAACCTCCTCCTCGACGCGTCGCAGCTTGATCAGCTGGAGCCCCGCCCGCACCGCCGCCAAGAGCTGACCCCGAAGTTGCTCGATCGTCTGTTCGGAGAGATCGCGCAGCACCTTCCCGAGTTCGGCTTTGAGTCCGAGGTCGAGCACCCGCTCGGGGTGGCAGACGACCAGGCGGTAGTGGTGGTGCGCGTGGGAGGTCTGCACCCGAAGGACCTGCCAGCGGAGCCGCTCGTTCCGCTGGCCAGCGAGTCGGTACGCCGCGAGGTTCCCCAGGGCCTCCGCGACAAAGTTGTCGTCCTCGATTCCCGGTCGCAGGAAGATTCCGACCTCGACCCCTCGGTGCATACGGACCCCGTCCCGCGAAGGAGTCACCCCTCATCCGTCCGTGGTACGGAGGGTAGGGGGCTCGCGGTTCCCCGCGGAGCGCACGGCCCACGCCGCGGCCCGTGCCGGTGGGACGAACCGGGACCGTGGAGTCTCGACTCTCTGCGGAGAAGGGCGCCGGCAGGTGCTGGCGGATCGACCGGACGGGTCCTGAGACCGAGGTTCAGCCGAGCTGAGGTGTGCTTCCTCCGGTTCCCGGTTGGGCGGGAGGGCCCCCGGCCGAGTAGCCAAGCCGTCGAAGGTCCCGCAGCGCGAGCATCGCGACCCCGTTCGCGAGGAGGCCGAGGCCCGCGACCGCGTAACTGACCCCGACTCCGTAGTCCGTGGCCAGGAGGCCGCCGACGATCAGACCGGCGGGAATGCCCGCGAAGCTCCCGACGAGGTCGACGCTCAGGACTCGGCCCAGGATGCGATTGGGGACGATCGCCTGCATCGTGGAGGCGTACGTCGCGTTGATGAGCCCCGCGCCAGCACCGAGTAGGAGGATCAGCGCGAAGGACGCCGCGTACACATGGGAGAAGGAGAGCCCGAGCGCCGCGACGCCCTGAATGACGACGCACAGGCACATCACGAGGCCCGCGTGGCTCCGCGGGCGGAGGCGGATCGCAAGGAACGCTCCGAGCGCGAACCCGCCCCCCAGCGCGGCGACCAGGTAGCCGTACGCCCCCGCGGACGCGGCGAAGTAGGCCGCCGAATAGACGACCGTGAAGCTCGTGATCATCGACCAGAAGAGGTTGCCGGGCAGGAAGCCGAGCGTCACCTCGAGCACCGCGAGGTGGTCCCGCATGTACGCGAGGCCCTCCCGAATATCCTGGACCACGGTCGGACGGCCGGCGGTCCCGGGGATCGAGGCAGTCGGCTGCCCGAACGACGCGGCAATGGAGAGGACGCAAGCGGCGGAAACCAGGTACGTGAGGGAGTTCACCGCAAGACCGGGAACCACCCCAACGGCGGCGATCACCGCGCCGCCCGCGGCCGACCCGATCATCTGGGCCGCCTGCGTCGACCCTTGCAGCAGACCGTTCGCGGCCTCGAGGCCGGTTCGATCGATCACGCGAGGGAGCAGAGCGCTGCTCGCGGGCAAGAACAACGCGCTGAACGCGTTCACCACGACCACGACGCCGAGCACGGTCAGCAGCTGGAAGCCCGCGAAGTAGAGCGTCACGGCGAGCCCGGCCATGATGGCGGCTCGGCTCACGTCCGAGACGACCATCACCCGCCGGCGGTTGTACCGGTCGGCCAGCGCGCCGGCGAGGAGTCCAAGCACGAGCCCGGGAACGATCGAGGCGAGCCCGACGTAGGTGATCGCGAGCGCACTACCGGTCTCCGCGTAGACCAGCCAGGCGACCGAGACGACGGCCACCGACGCGCCCGCGGCCGAGGTGACGGAGGCGACGTACAGTCGACGAAAGTTCCCGTTACGGAGGACGTTCTGCTCTCCGCCGCCCGCCAACGGGGTCGTTCCTGCCGCAGCCCCCGCGTCGGAGAGCTTCGATACCGGGTCTTCGTGCACGGTGTGTCAGGCTCGGGAATTGGGGCGAGAGATAAGTGGGCGCGTCACGCGCCGTGCACACCCAGCGTGAGTTGGCCAATCGGGGAACAGGTTGAAAGGGCACCGACGTCATCCCGCTCCGGGAGGCACGGGAGCCCCGGGCGCAAGCCTGTACGACGGTCCGGCCCTCAGGAGCCCGTTGGGATGACGCTCGGCGAAGACCTCGTGGCCGTCTGGCGCCAAGCGATGGTGGAGGACCGTCCCGAGGTCGCAATCGAAGCGCGCGCGTTCCCGGTCGGTCGCACCCGGCGTCAGGGTCTGCGGACGATCTCGCTCTCGCTGCACGACGTTCTGATCGAGGGGATCGAGCAGAACCCTGAGACGAAGTCGCGGTGGGCGAAGCTGGCCCAGGAGGGCAAGCGGATCATGCAGTTCCGCATCCGTGGGCGATACATTGCGAACGTGTGCGAAGGACAGCTGATGCGCTACCCGGCATGGAAGAGCATCGGCCTCCCCGAGTGAATCCGCCCCCGGTCGCCAACCGTTCGACCCTCGCAACCTCAGGCGCCGCGCTCCTCTAGCTGGCCGCCCGTCTCACCAGAGCACAATCCAAGCGCGCGGTGGTGAGCGAGGGACCGCGCCTACGGCGGCCGCGGTACCCGAACCAGAACGACTCGAAAGCCCGGCTCCCCGTGAACCGCGATGCCGGCCGACTCATCGATCAATGCCGCCTCGCCTCCTTCTATCGTCTCGGAGTCGATTCGCCCTCGCCCCGCGAGTGCGTAGCAAAGGCCTAGCGACCCGTGGCCCATCGGACGGAAGGTGGTCGCCTCGGAACTGAATTGGAGGGACGCGACCTCCATGTTCGCGGCCGAAGGGATCGAGCTGCCGGCGCCGACGAGCGCGCGGAAGCCGAGTCCATCGGAGCCTGCAGTAGGCTCGCGCGCGGAAGAGGAGCGATCGAGGACCTCGGCCGAGCGGCCTTCCGCGAGCGAGACAACCACCGCGAACCAGCGAAGCGTCTGTCCCTTCCCCGGGTTGATCGCGTGCCCGACAGGGGTCGGCGCGGTGAGCAGGTGAACCGAGCCCGCCACGACGGGCTCGGGTGGATGCGAAGGGAGTTCGTACGTGCCAGAGCCTTCGACGACGTAGGTCAGCACCTCGACCCCCGAGTGGCTGTGAGCGGGGAATCTGCGGCGAGGCGTGGCGAGCGTTTCCGCTACCCGGATGAACGGGGGCCACTTGCCCTGCTTCGGGGTCGGGATCAACAACCGCGTCGTGGCGTCGGTCGCCGAGATCTCCCCCGTTACCACTCGTACCGGCACGGACTTTCCCCGACCGAGCCTCGCGTGAGAGACCGGTCTCCAGATAACTGTGGCACGCGACGAGCGGCGGGCGGGCAGCCGACGGTCTCCCAGCTGCGGCCCGAGTGAGAGTCGGTCGTACTGGCGCCGAGGGCCCGTCCGGTAGAGCTTGGCGTCGGCCCCACGGTGCGTGGGTCGAAGCGAAGCCGGCGAGGGCGAATTGACGGCGTCGAGACCCGGCCGAGAGTCGGACTAACCGGCCCGGTGGCGTTCGAGGTCCGCCTCGACCATCAGCCGCACGAGCTCCTGGAACCGGGTCTTTGGTTCCCACCCCAGCTGCCGCTTCGCCTTCTCTGCGCTCCCCCGTAGGTTGAACACCTCCGCGGGCCGATTGAAGCGAGGGTCGGTCTTGAGGTAGGATTCCCAGTCCCGAATGCCGGCCGCCGCGAACGCCTCCTCGACAAACTCTCGCACAGTGTGGGACTCTCCCGTGGCGCCGACGTAGTCCCCGGGGGACGCATGCTGAAGGCTTCTCCACATCAGGTCAACGTAGTCGGGAGCGAACCCCCAGTCTCTACGCGCGTCCAGGTTGCCCAGCGTGAGGCACTTTGACTTTCCCGTGGCGATCCGGGCCACGCCATCGCTGATCTTGCGGGTCACGAACTCGAGACCCCGCCGCGGCGACTCGTGGTTGAACAGGATCCCGTTGGTGGCATACATGGAGTAGGCCTCGCGATAGTTGACGGTGGCCCAGTACGCGTAGACCTTGGCCACTCCGTACGGGCTCCGTGGATGGAACGGCGTCTGCTCGTCCTGCGGCTCGGTCTCCACGTGACCGAATATCTCGCTCGATGACGCCTGGTAGAAGCGGGCGTTCGGCGCGTTCG
>JASHPY010000057.1 GCA_030037855.1 Thermoplasmata archaeon
TCGGTCACGATCGCGCGGGAGACGACGTCGCGCGACGCGAGGTCGAGGACGTGCGGCGCGTAGCGGCCCATGAACCGCTCGCCCTTCACGTTCTTCAGGATCCCGCCCTCGCCGCGCGCCCCCTCGGTGATCAGGATGCCGGACTCGAGGAGCGCGGTCGGATGGAACTGGACGAACTCGAGGTCCTTCAGGAACGCGCCGGCGTCGTACGCCGCGGCGACGCCGTCCCCGGTGCAGCTGTGTGCGTTGGTCGTGCGGCCGTACACCCGGCCGAACGGCCCGGTCGCGACCACGACGCTCTTCGCCGCGATCTCCTCGAACTCGCCGGTCTTCCGGTCGAAGGCGACGATCCCGTGGACCCGCCCCTCTCGGACGACGAGGTTCGTCAGGTCCCACTCCTCGTAGAGCGTGAACTCCTCGGTGCCGAGACGCTCCCAGAGGCCCTGGAGCAGGGCGAGACCGGTCCGGTCGGCGGCGTAGATCGTTCGCGGGAACCCGGCGCCCCCGAACGCGCGGCGCGCGAGCGAGCCGTCGTCGGCACGGCTGAAGATCGTCCCGAAGTGCTCCATCTCGACGACCGTCGGGCCGGCCTCGGTGCAGAAGAACTCGATCGCGTCCTGGTCGCCGAGGTAGTCCGACCCTTTCACCGTGTCGTAGATGTGGGTCTCGACCGAGTCCTCCTTCCCGAGGGCGGCGTTGATCCCGCCCTGCGCCGCGCCCGAGTGGGAGCGGAGCGGATGGAGCTTCGAGACGACCGCGACGTCGCGACCGGCCTCGACCGCCGCTAGCGCCGCCCGCTGGCCCGCGAGGCCCGCACCGACCACGACGACGTCGTGCCGTTCCATTCGGCCTCACGAGGCCCGCGAGAACTTAATGGGTTCCGGGGGCGACGGGCGTACTCGGCGCCGGCCGCCCCCGGAACGACCGCCACCACCTCCCCGGAGGTTCCTCGGTGACGCGGGCGTAATCGCCCCGAGCGCCGTTATATATCGAACCCGGGTCCGCTCTTCGCTTCCCCTGCCGGGAGGCGCCGTACCATGATGCAAACCCCGGTGACCGCGGCCGACGAGGAGCGCCTCCTGAAGGGCACGACGACCATCGGGATGGTGCTGAAGGACGGCGTCGTCCTCGCGACCGAGCGCCGGGCGACCGCCGGCACGATGATCGCCAACAAGCAGACCCAGAAGCTGTTCAAGGTCGACCAGAACATCGGGGTCACGATCGCGGGCATGGTCGGTGACGCGCAGGTGCTCGCCCGGTACCTCAAGGCGGAGGTCTCGCTGTACCGGCTCCGCCGGAACGGCCCGGTCTCGACCGAGGGCGCGGCGACGCTGCTCGCGAACATTCTCAGCGGGAGCCGATACTATCCCTACTACGCCTGGCTGATCCTCGGCGGGGTGGACGGGAAGGGCGGCCACGTCTTCTCCGTCGACCCGGCGGGCGGCTGCATCGAGGACCGCTACTGCTCGATCGGATCGGGCTCGACGTTCGCGTACGGCGTGCTCGAGGAGGGGTACTCGCGCGACCTGTCGACCTCGGACGGCGTCGACCTCGCGCTCCGGGGCCTCACGGTCGCGATGAAGCGCGACAGCGCGAGCGGCGACGGCTACCTCTGCCACGTCATCACGGCGAAGGATTACCACGAGATGACGGACGACGAAATTAATAAGCGCCTGAAGGCCCTCAAGATTCCGTTGCCTCCGACTCTACCTTAGGACCGCGACCCCTCCGGGGGCGCGCGACCAACCCTTTCGGGAGAACCCGTTCCGAACCAGTCCATGAGTTTCGACTCTCTCATCGAGCAGACCCGGGAGGCACTACGGAGCGTGCTTCCCGAGACGATCGAGGTCACCGACATCGAGCTCGAAGGCCCGCAGATCGTCCTCTACACGAAACAGCTCGACACGTTCCTCTCGGGCGGGGACCTCCTTCGCCAGGTCGCGCAGCGCCTTCACCGCCGCGTGGTCGTCCGCTCCGACCCCGAGAGCCTGATCGACCCCAAGGAAGCCGAGAAGCTGACCCGCGAGCTGATCCCACCCGAGGCCGAGATCAACCAGTTGTTCTTCGAGCCCGAGACCGGCGAGGTCACGATCGAGGCGGCGAACCCCGGGGCCGCGATCGGACGCGGCGGTTCGGTCCTGAACGACTTGAAGCGTCGGATCGGCTGGGTGCCGACGGTCGTCCGGACGCCGCCGATCCCGTCGAAGACCGTCGAGGAGGTCCGCATCCATCTGCGCAACTCGTTCGACGACCGCCGCTCGTTCCTGAAGAAGGTCGGGATCCGCATCGCGCGCGACCCGCTCCCCGAGAAGCTCTGGGCCCGGAACACCGCGCTCGGCGGCTACCGCGAGGTCGGCCGCAGCGCCCACCTGTTGACGACGCAGAACTCGAAGGTGCTGATCGACTGCGGGATCGACCCGGGGAGCGACCGGACCCCGTTCTTCAACGCCCCCGAGCTCCTCCCGCTCGACTCGCTCGACGCGGTCGTCGTGACGCACGCCCACCTCGACCATTGCGGCCTCGTCCCCGTGCTGCTCAAGTACGGGTACAAGGGCCCGATCTACTCCACCGCGCCGACGCGCGATCTCATGACGCTGATGCTGCTGGACGCGATCAAGGTCGTCAACCAGGAGGCGCGGAAGGGGCTCTACGACTCCGCGAACGTCCGCGAGCTGGTCTGGCGGACGATCCCGCTCCGCTGGGGGGAGACGACCGACATCGCGCCGGACATCCGGCTCACGATGCACAACGCGGGCCACATCCTCGGCTCGTCGATCTGCCACTTCCACCTCGGGGACGGCGACCACAACCTCGGCTACTCGGGCGACATCAAGTTCGAGCGGAGCTGGCTGTTCAACCCCGCGACCAACCGGTTCCCGCGCCTCGAGACCCTCGTGCTCGAGTCGACGTACGGCGGCTACCGCGACATCCAGCCGAGCCGCCAGCAGGCGACCGAGCAGTTCAGCGCGCTCGCGACCAAGGTGCTGAGCCGCAACGGGCACCTGATCGTCCCGGTCTTCGCGGTCGGGCGGTCGCAGGAGGTCATGCTCGTCCTCGAGGAGCGGATGCGCGAGGGAAAGATCCCGCGCGTCCCGGTCTACCTGGACGGCATGATCTTCGAGGCGACCGCGATTCACACCGCGTACCCCGAGTTCCTGAACAGCCAGCTCCGCACGCAGATCTTCCAGCAGGGCGACAACCCGTTCCTCTCCGACGTCTTCCACCGCGTCGACTCCTCCCAGATGCGGATCGGGATCGTCGACTCGAAGGAGCCGTGCATCGTGCTCGCGACCTCGGGGATGATGAGCGGCGGGCCGGTGATGGAGTACTTCCGCGGATGGGCGCCCGAGGAGAAGAACGGGCTCCTGTTCGTCGGCTACCAGGCGGAGGGCACGTTCGGCAAGCGTCTCCAGCGCGGGCTCTCGGAGGCGTCGTTCGTCGACGGACCGCGGCAGGGGTCGGTCCCCGTGCGCCTCGAGATCGCGACGATCGAGGGGTTCTCGGGCCACTCCGACCGGGTCCAGCTGATGAACTACGTCGCGTCGCTCGATCCGCGGCCGCGCACGATCATCCTCAACCACGGCGAGGAGTCGAAGTCGGTCGACCTCGCGTCGAGCCTGCACAAGCGGTTCAACCTCGAGTCGCGCGCCCCGTACAACCTCGAGGCGATCCGCGTCCTATGAGGCCCGGCCTCCCCGACCGGACTTCGTTGGACAAGTCGTTTTATAGCCGGCGTGCGCCGAGGAGGATGCAGCACTTCGTCTAGGGGACGACGCGCTCTCAATGTCCGCTCCCGTCCGACGCTTCCTGATCCTCGGCCTTGACGGGGGGACGTTCGACCTGCTCGACCCGCTGATGGAGGCCGGCGAGCTCCCGTTCCTTCGGTCGATGGTGAACCGGGGCGTGCGCGCGCCGCTCACGTCCGTGTACCCGGCGAAGACGATCCCGGCGTGGTACTCGTTCGCCACGGGCCGAGACCCCGGCGAGCTCGGGATCTACGGCTTCACCGAGCCGACCGCGAACCCGGGGGAGTCGAAGCTCGTCTCCACGTTCCGGCCGACCGAGGCGATGTGGGACCGCCTCTCCCGCCAGGGCCTCAAGGTCGGGGTCATGAACTTCCCGCTCCTCACCGGCTATCCCCTCCACGGGTTCATCGTGCCCGGGATGCTGAGCGAGCGCTCCGTGACGTTCCCGAAGGAGCTGCGCGCGGAGGTCGAGGGCCGGCTGGGCGGTCCGTACCCGGCCGAGCTCCCGGTCGCGCGCGAGAACGACCGCGCGAGCTGGCTCGCGCTCGCGACCCGCAACGTCGTCCAGCGGGGGGAGTCGGCCGCGCTCCTCGCGAAGCGCTTCCAGCCGGACTTCCTGTTCTCCTTGTTCCGCGAGACCGACCGCGTGGAGCACCAGTTCTGGTCCGAGATGGAGCGCCCGGTCGAGGAGATCCCGGACGACCTGCGCGGCTTCTGGCGGGCGGTCGACTCGGCGTGCCAGCGGGTCGACGGCGCGTTCCGCGCGGCCGGTGGTCCGGCCGTCACGCTCGTGGTCAGCGACCACGGCCACGGCTCGATCCGCTCGGACTTCTTGACGAACCGCTGGCTCGCGAACGAGGGGCTGATCACGTTCCGCGAGGGGACCGACATCACCGGCCGCAACCTGATCGCGCGGATCATCCTCTGGTCGCAGCGGCTCGGCTTGGGCCGCCTCCTCGCGAAGCCGGTCGCTGACGTGCTGCGCGGCGGGCGGGCCGAGGGGCTCTCGCACCTGCTGAGCGGCGCGACCTCGTTCGAGGAGATGGCGGAGCGGATCGACTGGCGAAGAACGATCGCCTACTCCTACCCCGTCCCCGAGGGGATCTACCTCAACCTGCGGAACCCCGAGCTCAGCCCCGACCGGCGAGACGGGGTCATCCGGGAGATCCGTCGCCGCCTCGAGGCGTACCCCGACGCGCGGATCGAGGTGCTCGAGCCGCGCCACATCTACCGCGGCGCGAACCTGCGGCGCGCCCCGGAGATCCTGATCCGTGTCGACGAGATGCGGACCGAACCTCGGATGGACTTCGCCTATCCCGAGCCGTTGATCCGCGAGCGACCCGAGTTCTTCTACGGCCAGGGCACGCACCGGATGGACGGGATCATGATCGGCGCCGGGGACGGCGTCGCGCGGGGCGCGGACGAAGGTCCGCTCAGCCTCCTCGACATCGCCCCCACCGTGTTCGAAGGGATGGGCGTGACGCCCCCGCCCGGGCTCTCCGGCCGCTCGTTCGGCCGACGGCTCGGCCTCGCCGCCTGAGCGGTCCCGTTGACCCCAACGTTTTTCGGGGGACGCCCCTAGCGGCCCGGAATGACGTCCCGACCGGTCGACGTCATCGCGTCCGGGCCCCCCGCCTCGGACCCGTACGACCCGGCTGCGGCCGGCTGGGCGCTCGCCGCCGGCTTCGCCGCCCGGGGCGACCGCGTCTCCGTCCTCCGCCCCGCGGCCCCCGCGACCGCGCCCCCGCCCGAGGGC
>JASHPY010000058.1 GCA_030037855.1 Thermoplasmata archaeon
GGGCGATGCAGGCCGACGCGATGACCGCGTTCCGGGAACGGGACGCGTCGATCGCCAAGGACGTCGTCGAACGGGACTGGGAGGTCGACCGGCTCCACTGGTTCCTCGAGAAGCAGGTGACGAGCGCGTTGCGCGACGCGCGGATCCTCGCGAGCCTCGACCTCACGCTGCCGGAGTGCTCGACGTACCTGCTCGCCTCGCGGATCCTGGAACGGATCGCCGACCACGCCGTCCGCATCTCGGAGACCGTGGAGATGATCGGGACGGACTCGATCCCCGATCGGACCGTCCAGGAGCTGGAGCGGATCGCGAGCCGCGCCGCCGCGTGCCTGTCGGACGCCCTCGACTGCCTCGATTCGCGCGACATCCCGAAGGCGAACGCGGTGATCGACGCGGTCCACCAACTGGTGCGCGACCGGACGCATGTGCTGCGCGAGGTCTCGACCAAGAAGGGACGGCTCGCGATCGGCGTCGCCTACGTCCTCGAGAGCCTCGAGCGGTCGGCGTACTACGCAACCGACCTCGCCGAGATCGCGATCAACCGCGCGGTCGAGTCCCCGGCGCGGGTCGAGGTCGCGCGTCCCGCGGCTCAGTCGCCCGGGGCGTAGCGGACCTTCAGGTCCTGGAAGACGTCCGTCACGTCCTCGCACCGGTCGGTGATGAGCTCGAGCCGCTCGTAGAAGTCCTTCCACTTCAGGATCTCGACCGCGTCCCGCTCAAGGAACAGTTGCTCGAGGAGGTCGCGGAGGAGGTCGTCCGCCTCGTTCTCGAGCCGGTTGACCTCGACGATCACCCGGTCGAGGCTCGCCGGCGCGCCGCGGTAGAGGTCGTCGAGCCCGAGGATCCCCTCGCCGACCTGGCCGACGCACGCGATCACGATCTCGGCGAACCGCGCGAGCTCGGGGCGCGAGCGGTCGAGCCGGTAGGTCCGCACACGCGCGCTGACGGACTCGATGCCGTCCATGATGTCGTCGAGCGCGCTCGCGAGATGCCCCACGTCCGCCCGGACCTCGGGCGAGAGCCGGCGGTTGTTGAGCTCGATGAAGATCCGGTGGACCTCCTCGTCGGCCTCGTGCTCGATCGCGCGGATCCGCGCGACCTTCGCGTCGCGGTCGGTCCCCGGGTCGGCGAGGAGGCCCTGCAGCGCGCCCGCACCCTGGGCGATCGTGAGCGAGAGCGAGCGCAGGTACGTCGAGAACCGGCGGACGAGGACCGCGAGCTCGTCCTCGCCCGACGCGTCCTCGAGCGAGCGGCGGGCGGTCTCGGGCAGGAGCGCGACGGTCACGACGAAGCCGAGGAACGAGACGATCGCGAGGAGGCCGATGAACCGCGGGAGGCCGTAGGCGAGGACGAGCGTCGGGAACAGCGCGACCGCGATCACGGCGCCGGTCTTCCCGCACGCCGCCGCGATGCCGTGGCCGGTGGTCCGGTACGACGTCGGGAACACCTCGCTCGGGTAGACGAACGTGGTCGTGTTCGGCCCGAAGTTCGCGAAGAAGAACGTGAGGCCGTAGATCGTGAGGAAGACGGGGAGGACCCCGATCAGGTTCGTCCAGTCGAGCGAGAGGAACAGGAACGCGGCGGCCATGACCCCGAAGCCGAGGTACTGGAGCGGGCGGCGCCCGAGCCGGTCGATCAGCGCGACCGCGGCCCAGTAGCCGGGCACGGCCGCAACGAGCGCGATGAGGACGTTCCCGAGCGCGAGCTCGCGGACCTGGGCGACGATCGCGAGCGACGACGCGCCCCCGAAGCCGATGTCCTTCAGGATCAAGGGGTTGAAGATGCTGGTCGAGTAGAACGCGACGTCGAGCAGGAACCACGCCGACGCGGTGCCGACGATCAGCATGCCGTAGGTGCGCAGGAACTGCGCGAGCGGAACGCGATACGACCGGCCCGGCGCCGAGGCCGTGACCGCGGCGCCCGTGATCGAACCGACCGTGGCGGCGGCGGCGCCGACGTCCCCCTGCGACAGGCTGAACCGGGGGGTTTCGGGGAGGCGCGTCCGGAAGTAGATCGTCAGGAGCGCGGGGACCGAGCCCAAGCCGAGGATCACCCGCCAGGCGATGTCGAGGGTCGGGAGCAGGTAGACCGCCGCAAGGCTCACGCCCGCGCCGGCGAGGAGGCCGAACCCCTGCATCGCGAAGACCATCGCGACCAGGCGTCCCCGGCTCTGGACGTTCGAGTACTCGCTCATGATCGTCGCGCTCAACGGGTAGTCGCCGCCGACGCCGACGCCGAGGACGAACCGCCAGAGCGTCAGCACCGCGACCGCGGAGAGCCCGCCGATCGGCTCGCTCAGCGCGCTCCCGATGGCGCCGACCGCCATCACCGAGAGCGTGACGGCGTAGACCCGGCGGCGGCCGAGCCGGTCGCCGAGCCAACCGAACAGGAGCTGGCCGACGGCGGCCCCGAGCAGCGCCGACGAGGCCAGCAGGCCGAGGGCGGTGGCGTTCAGCTCGACTCCGCCGTAGAGCCCGACGAGGATCGGGAGGACGAGCGAGATCACGAAGAGGTCGTAGGCGTCGGTGAAGAACCCCATCCCGGCGACGACGATCGTCCGAAAGTGGAACCGCTGCACGCGCGCGGTGTCGAGGGTGTGGAGCAGGCGACGCGCGTCGGTCCCGATCCGATCGCCTCCGTCGGCGGGGGACACGAGCGCTCGGAGGACCCCGGATATTTAGGTGGGGCGGGTGACCCGTGTCCCGTGGCCGGTTCGGGTCCGGCTCGTCCCGGCGACAGCGCTCAACGATCCGAGACGCCGGGCAGCCCGAGGGCGGCGTTCACGAGGGCCGCGAGGTCGTCCCGGGTCGGGACGCGAGGGTTGGCGAGCACCGCGGGAGAGCGTAGCGCGCGCGCAACGATCGTCTCCCGCTCCGCCTCAATCCGGGGGGCATCGACCCCGGCTGCCCGCAGGGTCGGAGGGATCCGCGCGATCTCGCTCAGCCGGCGGATCCGCATCACGGCCGACAGCGGCTCCCGCCCCCGTTCCTCCCGGGGCTGGAGCGAGAACGCGAGCGCCTCGAGCCGATCGCGGGCGCTCGGGTGATCGAACTCGGCGGCGAGCGGTAGGAGGATCGCGACGAGTCGACCGTACGGGAGGCCGGTCGGCGCCTCGAGCGCCCGGGCGAGCGCGTGCGCGACGCCCCGCTGCGCGTTCGACGCGGCGAGCCCGGCGGCCGTGGCGGCGAAGTGTAGCGTGGCCTTCGCGTCGGGGTCGTCGCTCCAGCGGAGCGCGTGGGGAAGACGCCCCACGACCGCCGCCGCTGCGTCCAGCGCGAGCGCGTCCGAGAACGGGCTCGACCAGGCGGACAGGTACGCCTCGGTCGCGAGGCCGAGGGCCTCGAACGCGCCGTCCGCCACCTGGTCGGCGGAGAGGCCGACCGCGAGCCCGGCGTCGACGAGCGCCCAGTCGGGGGTGAGCGCGCGGTGCGCGACCTCGATCGGCGTGCCGTCCGGCCCGACGAGGTCCGCCGTCCAGCTCGCCTCGGCGCCGCTGCCGCTCGTCGTCGGCAGCGCGACGAGCCGGGTGCGCGGCGGGTCGGGGAACTCCTGGAACGGAGCGAGCTGTTCGAGGGACAGGTCGGGTCGCTCCGCCCACAGCCGGGCGGCCTTCGCCCCGTCCTGCGTCGCGCCGCCGCCGACGACGACGAGCCAGTCCGGGGCATACGCGGCGATGCGGTCCCGGAGGGAGACCACGCTCGGGACGCGTTGGGGAGTGCGCAGGTCGTCGACGACCTCGACGTGCGCGTCGGACTTCTCGAGTTCCTCGAGGATACGCCGCTCGCCCCCGCGCGCGCGAACGTTCGGGTCGACCACGACCAGCGCTCGGCGCGTCCCCAACCCGCTCAGCTGCTCGACGGCCCCGGGGCCCCAGGCGATCCGTGGCGCGGTAAAGTACCCGGTCATCTCCCGCGCGCGGGTCCGGGCCGCCGGGTCACGGCGAAGGACCCTCGCGGCACCGCCGGCACGCTCCGGTCGCGGAGAACGCGATACCGTCGACGCTCCAACCGTCCGGGTGCCGCGTCGCGAGTTCCGAGAGGAGGTGGCGGTCGAGTTCGGTCAGGTCGATCGCCTGGATCCGCCCGCAGTTGCGACAGACGATGTGGGCGTGAGGCGTCTCCCCGAGGCTGACCCGGACGACCCGCTCGACCGCGGGCGGCGGGGTCCACTCGCGGGGCAGCTTCGGAGGGCGGGCGGTCCGGGCGCGGGGTCGGGCTCTCGTCCGAGCGGCTGCCTTCGCCATCGGGCCGGGCGACCCCGACCCGGTATTTAGGCGGTCGGAGCCGCGGCGGACGATGGGGGAACTCGAGAACCCATGGGGGCGTTTCGCGTCGTACGGGTCCTGCCCGAGTCGATCGTGATGCGGGAGCAGTCTTACCGCGACCATGTCCTTCGTTCCTCTCGTCTCGCCCGCGCGGCGAAAGGCTGATGGGCCGCGCCGGAACGAGCCGCTCATGGCGCTTCCGCCGCTGCCGCCGCCGCACACGCGGGTCGGGGTGGGCGGCGTCCTCGTGCGGGACGGTCGGGCGCTCGTGAACCGGGCCGTGTACCGGACCCGCTTCACGATTCCGAGCGGCTACGTCGAGGCGGGGGAAGGTCTCGAGGACGCGCTCCGACGGGAGTTCGAGGAGGAGACCGGGGTCTCGGTCCGGGTCGGGCGCCTGCTCATCGTCCGTTACAAGGTCCTCGATCCCGCCGCGAGTGACGTCTACTTCGCGTTCGCGCTCGAGCACGTCGCGGGCGAGCCCCGGGCGTGCCCGCCCGAGATCGCGGAGGTGCGCGAGGTGCCGGTCGCCGAGGTCGACCGTGCGGAGTGGATCTCGGAGCTCTCCCGACTCGCGATTGGGCTCACCGCGCGAGCGACCGGCTGGCCTCGCTCTAGTTGGAGCGGCGGCGAGGTGCCCGGCCTTCGAACGGAGGCCTACCACCCCTAGCGGCGGAACTTCGCGTGCCCTCGCCCGGTCCCCGAGCACCGGGCCACCGTGCGCCTCCGCGCTCCAGCGGGACCGGTCGCTCGTCGGCCGCGCGCGTTCGGGGTCCCACCGGGCTCGCCCCCCTCCCGGGCGGGAGCGGTGCGAGGAGCGCGCCGACGCGCCAGAACGTCACGAGGCGCTGGCGTAGCCGCGCGTGGGCGCGGATCATCCGCAGCCGTGGGAGACCGACCCTCGGTGAGATATACGGTGCACGAAGTGCCGGGCCGCTCGATGACGAACCCCGGCAGTGCGTCCGTCCCGTCTCCTCCCGCCCCACCCGCTCCCGGAAGCACCGCGCCGGCACGGCGGCCGCGGCGCTGGGTGACCTATGTGGTGATCGTCGTCGTGGTGATTGTCGTGGTGACGGTCGCGCTCCTCGCGACCGTGCCGGTGAACCAGAGCTACTCGTTCAACTGGGGGGACTCGTCGTCGGGTTCGGGGACCGTCACCTTCAACGACAGCTTCGGGCAGCAGTTCTGCCCCTCGGGGGCTACAACCTCCCTCACCTACTCCAGCGATGGAGTTTCGGCGACGTTCGGCGTCGTCGCCCCGAACGGGACGACGATCTGGAGCTCGAGCGCCGCGAGCGGTAGCACGTCGTTCCGGATCGCGGTGTGCGGGGAGTACGTCCTGACCGCGGACGGTACGGGCGTCGGATCTTGGACGATGAGCGGGACGGTCCGCTTCACCGCGCCGCTTCTCTGAGCTCCCGCGTCGCCCCAGCCCCCGGTTGAGCGGATTGGGGAGTGGGCCCGTAGGGTCGAGGGCCCCTAGCCAACGCGCTGGGTCTCGGGCGACTCGCGGAGGCGGTCGGGCTCGGCTCATCGGGGAAGGTGCGGGGAGAGGGATTTGAACCCACGAACCCCTACGGGACCAGACCCTGAATCTGGCGCCTTTGGCCAAGCTGGGCGATCCCCGCGCCCGCCGTTGGAGCGAGGTCCGGGATAAGACCGTTCGCCCTCGAACGGGGCGCTACGCGGTCGCCGCGGGCGACGGGTGCATCTTCTCGCCCTCGAGGACGTCGAGCGCCTCGCGGACGGTCGCCTTGTCGTGCACGATCGAGCGCAGCGCTTTCAGCATCGCGACCGGGTGGTCGGATTGCCAGATGTTCCGTCCCATGTCGATCCCGTGCGCCCCCTCGTCGATCGCCCGGCGGGCGAGGTCGAGCGCCGCGCGGTCGCTGTCCAGTTTCGGTCCGCCGGCGACGACGAGCGGTACGGGGCAGCCTTCGACGACCTTCGAGAACTCCTCGCAGTAGTACGTCTTGACCACGTGGGCGCCGAGCTCCGCGGACACCCGGCAGGCGAGCGCGAGGTACCGCGCGTCGCGCTTTTCGAGCTCCTTCCCGACCGCCGTGATCGCCATCACGGGGATCCCGGCCTCCTCGCCCTCGTCGACCAGCTCCCCCAGGTGGACGAGGGACTCATGCTCGTGCGGCGCGCCCACGAAGACGCTCATCGCGACGGCCGCGACGTTGAGCCGAGCCGCCTCCCGCATCGACGTCGTGATCTTCTCGTCGGAGAGGTCCTCCTTCAGTACGGTCGCCCCGCCCGAGACGCGGAGCACGATCGGGATCGGAGCCTGGGCCGGAACGCACCGCCGCAGGATCCCGCGAGTGAGCGCG
>JASHPY010000059.1 GCA_030037855.1 Thermoplasmata archaeon
ACCTCGCCGGTGAGAACGCCGGTGCGCCGACGCTCGTACGACTGGAGGATCGCGTAGAGCAGGACCTTGCAGTGCGGCGGGAGCGACCGGCAGCACTCGATGATGATGTCCTTCTCGAGCCGGTTCTTCGCCTTCACGACGTGGTCCCGGGTGATCCGCTTCGCGCGGTCCCGCTCGGCCATCTCCGCGGCGAGCCGGAGCAGCGCGAGCGCGCGCCGCGCGTCGCCGCTCTCGAGCTGCGCGTAGGCGGCGCAGAGCTCGATCACGCCGGGGTCGACGACCCCTTCGCGGAACGCGACCCGCGCGCGGTCCTGGAGGATGTCCTGGAGCTGCGGTGCCTTGTACGGGTCGAAGAGGATCTTCTCTTCGTTGAGGCGGCTGCGGACGCGCGCGTCCAGGTGGTTCGTGAACTTGAGGTCGTTCGAGATCCCGAGCAGCACCAGGCGGGCGGTCTCGAGCTCGGTGTTCAGCTGGCTGAGGGTGTAGAGCACGTTGTCGCCGCTCCGCGCGACCAATCGGTCGATCTCGTCGAGGACGAGGATGATCGTCCCGCCTTTCGAGTCCATCATCCGGCGCATCGCTCCCTGGACCCGGTCGAGCGACCAACCCGTCGGGATCCGGTCGGCGTCCGTCTTCGCGAACGTATTGCCGATCGTTTGGAGCAGGCTGTAGGCGGTGTCGATGTTGCCGCAGTTCACGGAGACGAACGTCATCTTCGACGCGGCCTCCGCGCGGCGCTGGAGGTCCTGCCGGACCTGCGTCACGACCGCGGTCTTGCCGGTCCCGATCTTCCCGTAGATCAACAGGTTCGAGGGCACGTCCCCCCTAAGCGCCGGGGCGAGGACCTCGGCGACCTGGCGGATCTCCCCGTCCCGGTGCGGGAGCCGTGCCGGAACGTACGAATCCCGGAGCACCTCGCGGCTCTCGCGGAACAGCTCGCTCTTCGTCTGGAGGAACGAGTCGAGGAACTCCGCGGTCGAGGTTCCGGGCGGAGGGGCGCCGGCGCCGTACGACGGCGCGGACGCGGACCCCCCGCTCGGCGGGCGATCACTGACGGGGGTGACCGCCCCGTTGTTGGCGTGCTGCGGGTCCATCCGATCCGGCGTTTCCGCCGACCGATCTTCGCTAGCAGGTGGCACCGTCGACGCCTACCCGGGCCTCGGGCGGGCGCTCCGAGGATGGCGTGCCATATCAACCTTCTGTAGGAAATTCGAAAATTTTCCCGCCGACGCGCGCGAAGCTCGGTCCGGGCCCCGCGTCGTCGCGGCGGAAGGTCGCGGCCGATTCGACCGAACCGATTTGAAGGGGCAACGACTCTCTCCGACCGATGTCGGAGCACGCGACCGCCTCCGGAGCGCACGGGCACGGCGCGGTCAGCCCGATCTCCGTTCCCTGGGTGGTCGCGGCGGCGCTCCTGTGCGCGGCCGGTCTGTTCGTGATCTGGTGGTGGCTCTACACCTTCAACCTCGAGTTCATGTGGGGGATCGCGCTCGTCTTCCTCGGTGCCGTGATGTTTCTGAACCCCCGCGCGGGCTGGGACCACGCGTGACCTGACGGACCCGCGCCGATGACCGCCCCGACCGACCCGCCGCTCGTGGTCGTGAAGCTCGGCGGCTCCGTGATCACGCGGAAGCGCGAGGTCGAGCGGGCACGGCCGAAGGTCCTCGCGCGACTCGCCCGAGAGATCGCGGCCGTCCCGGGCCGGCGGTTCGTGATCCTCCACGGGGCCGGCTCGTTCGGCCACCCCGGCGCGAAGAAGTTCGGGCTCGCCCGAGCCCCTCCGCCCCACGAAGACCCGGCCGCCCGGGCGCGGGGCGCCGCGATCGTCGCGGCGGAGGTCCGCCGCCTCCATCTGCTCGTACTGCGCGCGCTCGTCGGAGCCGGGCTCTCCCCGGCGTCCGTCCCCATTGCGACGCACGCACGCAACCGCGACGGACGGATCGCCTCGTTCGACCCCACCCCGTTCCGCGACGCGCTCGCGGGCCACCGCGTCCCCGTCTCGTTCGGGGACGTCGTGCCGGACGACGCGTGGGGCTTCTCGATCCTCAGCGCCGACACGATCGCGGAGGCGCTCATCGTCCCGCTCGCGCCCGCCCGCGTCGTCTTCGTGAGCGACGTGCCGGGGATCCTCGAGGGTCCCTCGGACGGTCGCCGGCGGGCGGCGCGCGAGGTCACCGAGTCCGTGGTCGCCGCGCTCCGCCCGACCGGCGCGTCGCCCGACGTCACCGGCGGGATCCGGGGCAAGGCGGAGTCGATGCGGCGCATCGCGCGCGCCGGCGTGGACGCAGGTCTTATTAGCGGACTCAAGGATGGCGAACTCTCGCGCGCCCTTCGGGGGGAAGATGTCTACGGGAGCTGGGCGCGCGCGGGGTCCCGTTAAGGCCGCGGACACCTCGGGCCTCGACCTCAGCCACCGCAAGGCCGAGCACGTGAAGGTCGTGCTCGGGCGCGACGTCGAGGGGCGGTACCGCTACTGGGACGACGTGCAGTTGATCCACAGGGCGCTCCCCGAGATCGACTTCGCGGAGATCGACCCGTCCGTCACGCTCCTCGGCCACCCGCTCGCCGCACCGATCGTGATCACGGGGATGACCGGGGGTTTTCCCGATGCGGCGAAGATCAACGACAACCTCGCGAGGGCCGCGGCCGACGTCGGCGTCGCGATGGGCGTCGGAAGCGAGCGGGCGGCGATCCTGAAGGGGCAGTATCCCGAGAGCTACGCGACCGTCGCCGGCCACGCCGTGCCGCTCAAGTTCGCGAACATCGGGGCGCCCCAGATCATCCCGCAGGGACCGGGCGACCACGTCGTCGGCCCCGAGGAGGTCCGGGCGGCGATGGAGCTCATCCACGCGGACGTGCTCGCGATCCACCTGAACTTCCTCCAGGAGATGGTCCAGCCCGAGGGCGACCGCCGGGCCCGCGGCTGCCTCGACCAGATCGCCGACCTCGCCCGCCAGTTCCCCGTGCTCGTCAAGGAGACGGGCGCCGGGATCTCGCGCGAGGTGGCGGAGTCGCTCCTCGAGCGCAAGGTCCGCGCCTTCGACGTGAGCGGGACCGGCGGCACCTCGTTCGCCGCGGTCGAGCACTACCGCGCGGTCGACCAGGGCGCGGAGCGGGAGGCGCGGGTCGGGAAGACGTTCTGGGACTGGGGGATCCCGTCGCCGATCTCGGTGCTCGAGCTCGTCCCGCTCGGGCTCCCGGTGGTCGCGAGCGGAGGGGTCCGCTCGGGCCTCGACGTCGCGCGCGCGGTCGCGCTCGGCGCGACCGCCGCCGGCACCGCGGGCGGCGTGCTCCGGGCCGCGTCGACCGGCTACGAAGCGACCCGACGCGAGCTCGAGCTCCTCGTCCACGAGCTCAAGGTCGCGATGTTCCTCACCGGCTCCCGCACGTTGGACGACCTCCGACGGGCCCCGTACCTCGTGACCGGGGAGAGTCGGCAATGGATGCGTCGGTAACCCCCGCACGGCCCCCGACCCCCGAGGAGATCCACCGGGAGAAGCTGCGGCGCGCCCGGGCGGGTCCGGGCGGCGCGCTCCCCTCGAACGTCGACTGGGTCGAGCGCCTCCCGGCGGACGAGCGAGCCCGCCTCGCCGGCGCCGTCCGGCGGAAGCCGACCCGGACGCTGTCGGGCGTCGCCGTGGTCGCGGTCATGACCGCGCCGGCGCGCTGCCCGCACGGCCGCTGCACCTACTGCCCCGGCGGGGTCGAGAACGCGAGCCCGCAGAGCTACACGGGGGAGGAGCCGTCGGCGCTCCGCGGCGCCCAGTTCGGCTGGGACGCAGCCGCGATCACCCGCCACCGGATCGATACCCTCCGGGCGATCGGTCACCCGACCAGCAAGGTCGAGGTGATCGTGATGGGCGGCACGTTCCCGGCGCGCCCCCGGGCGTACCAGGAGGCGGTCCTTCGGGGCATCTACGACGGACTGAACGGGGAGCCGAGCGCCAGCCTCGCGGAGTCGATCGCCCGCAACGAGACCGCGGAGCACCGGACGGTCGGCCTCACGGTCGAGACGCGGCCGGATTGGTGCGATGCGCGGGTGCTGCCGTTCCTGCTCGACGCCGGGGTGACGCGGGTCGAGATCGGCGTCGAGTGCCTGACCGACCCCGTGCTCGCCGCGGTCGGCCGCGCCCATGCCTCGGCCGACGTCGGCCGGGCGACTCGGGAGGCCCGGGACCACGGGCTCAAGGTCTGCTACCACTGGATGATCGGGCTGCCGGGCATGGACCCGGGGCGCGACCTCGAGGACTTCCGGCGGCTGTGGGACGAGAGCGAGTTCCGTCCGGATCTGCTCAAGATCTACCCGACGCTCGTGCTCCCGGACACCCCGCTGTACGACGACTGGCGACGCGGGGCGTACCAGCCGTACGATACCGAGACCGCGGTCCGAGTGCTCGCCGACCTGAAGCGCCTCGTCCCTCCCTGGGTGAGGATCCAGCGGATCCAGCGCGACATCCCGGTACGCCTTGTCGCCGCGGGCGTACGGGCGAGCAACGTGCGGCAACTGGCGGTCGAGCGCCTCGCGACCGAGGGGGCGCGCTGCCGCTGCCTTCGCTGCCGCGAGCCGGGGCGGCGCGCCGTCCCCGACCCGGAGGCATTCCGGCGGCGCCGGGTCGAGTATGCGGCGGGCGGGGGCCGCGAGCTGTTCCTGTCGTGGGAGGACGAGGCGACCGACACGGTCGCCGGCTTCCTTCGGCTCCGATTCCCTTCGGATGCGACGGAGGGGGGTCTTCGCGAACCGGTCATCCGGGAGCTGAAGGTCGTCGGGAGCGAGGTCGCGGTCGGGGCGGCCGCCGACCGTCCCACCGAGTACCAGCACCGGGGGTTCGGGAGCGCGCTCCTGGACGTCGCCGAAGCCGAGGTCGTGGGCGGCGGCTACTCCGGGATCTACGTCCGGAGCGCGGTGGGGACCCGGGAGTACTACGGAAGGCGCGGGTACGTCCGCGCCGGCCCGCACATGAGGAAACCGCTCTGCGTTGCACGCAACTCCTGACGGCGTTCCGGGAGTCGGCGGGCATTGTCCTTCGCGCAACCGTTAAACCCACCCCCGGCTCCGCCGACCGAGTGAGCCCGAATGGCCCGTAACTTTCAGGTCGAGCCGCTGCGGACGGTGCACATCGAGGATCAGGCGGTCGAGATGGTCGAGCGGAAGGGGCTCGGCCACCCCGACTCGATCGCGGACGGTGTCTCGGAGTCGGTCAGCCGCGCGCTCTGTCGGCTCTACCTCGACGAGTTCGGCCGCATCCTCCACCACAACACGGACGAGACCCAGGTCGTAGGCGGTGCCTCGGACCCGAAGTTCGGCGGCGGCCGCGTGACGAAGCCGATCTACATGCTCCTCGTGGGACGCGCGACCTCGGAGGTCAACGGCGAGAAGCTCCCGATCCACGCGACGTCGATCGAGGCGGCCCGCAAGTACGTCCAGTCGGTCTGCGCCCACATCGACATCGACCAGCACGTCGAGTTCGACTGCCGCATCGGTCAGGGGTCGGTCGACCTGCGCGGGGTGTTCGAGCAGAAGAGCGTGCTCTCGAACGACACGTCGTTCGGCGTCGGCTTCGCCCCGCTCTCCGACCTCGAGCGGCTCGTGCTCGAGAGCGAGCGGTTCCTGACGCTCAAGCTGAAGAAGAAGCTCCCCGCGCTCGGGGAGGACGTGAAGGTGATGGGATACCGCCAGGGGGACGATATCCGCCTCACGGTCGCCGCCGCCCTCGTCGACAGCGAGATCGCGAACCCGAAGGAGTACCGGGCCGTCTGCGACCAGATCGCGGCGGAGCTGGCGGAGCAGGCCGCCCGGCTTACCCAGCGCAAGGTCGCGATCGACGTCAACACCGCGGACGACCCCGAGCTCGGCCGGTTCTACCTCACGGTCACCGGATGCTCGATGGAGGCCGGGGACGACGGCTCGGTCGGGCGCGGCAACCGCGCGAACGGCCTCATCACCCCCTGCCGCCCGATGAGCCTCGAGGCGTCGGCCGGGAAGAATCCCGTGAACCACGTCGGCAAGATCTACAACCTCCTCGGGAACCTGATCGCCGCGGACGTCGTGAAGGAGACCGGCGGGAACGTCAAGGAGGTCCACGTCCGGATCCTCTCCCAGATCGGTAAGCCGGTCGACCAGCCGCAGGTCGCGAGCCTCCAGATCCTTCCGGCCGAGGGGGTCAAGCTCTCCGCGGTGAAGTCGAAGGCCGAGGCGGTCGCGAACAGCTGGATGGACCAGATCGACACGATCCCTCGACGTCTCCTCACGGGGAAGCTGACGGTCTTCTAGGTCGTCGGGGTCACGCCCCCGCGTCCCCGAAGGGTCGCTCTATATAGCCGGACCGGCCAGTTACTTCGTGGGTCCGCGGACCGCGCGTCCGGGCCACGGACCGAGAGGCACGAGCGCGCGTGGGGACCTCGGAGTACTACATCCTTCTCGTCGTCGTCGTCGTGCTGTTCATCGTCGGCATCGGGATCGGGCTCCTCACCCTGAACAAACTGCGGCGACAGAAGCAGAAGCTGATCGGCGACCTCCAGCGCTCTCCCCGGCACGACGCCGACCGGGCGTTCAACCGGATCGCGATGGCCCGACGCGAGGTCGACGTCCTCGCCCGGCAGGGGGTCGACGTGTCCCGCGCGAAGGAGCTGATCGCCCAAGCCCAGGCGGCGAGCGACCTGCGCCACTTCGACCGCGCGTACGAGCTCGCGCACTCCGCCCACGAGTCGCTCGTCCGGGCGCGGCAAGGGGGTCCGCTGGCCAGCGCAGCCGCCGCGCCGGCCGCCGCGGCCTCGCCCCGCCCGACCTCGCGTCTCGCGTCGGTGCCGGTCTCGAGCAGCTCGAACGCCTCCGGCACGTCCGCGACCGTCGGCGGGTCGGCGCCGACGCCGACGTCGCTGCCCCGGAACCGGCTCGAGTCGCAGTTCGAGATGCGCCTCCTCGACTCCGACCTCGAGACCGCACGGGTCGCCCATCCGGACGCTCCCGCGACCCTCGCCGCGGTCGACTTCCAGTCGAAGGCCCAGAGCGCGTTCGACGCGGGCCAGTACACGGAAGCCTTCCGATTCGCCCTCAAGGGCCGACGGGGGCTCGGGGGCGGGGTCGAGACCGTCGCTCCGAATCCCGGGAGCCGGACCGCGGAGACGACTCCCGTGGCGGTCGATCTCGAACAGGAGGCGGAGAACGCGGCGAGCGCGTCCCGCTGCCCGGACTGCGGCTACCCGACCCGGTCCGACGACGTCTACTGCCGGGGGTGCGGCGCGCCGCGCGCCACGCTCGCCTGCCCCAAGTGCGCCTCGCCGCGGACTTCGTCCGATACGTTCTGCGGGCGCTGCGGGGCGTCCTTCAGTTAGCGGTCGGCCCCCGACCCGGGGGAGACCGATCGACCCAGTCGTCCAGCCGTCGCTGGGTCCGCGCTTCGTGCAGGACCGCGCTCGCCGCGAGCCAGCGCTCGAGCGGGATCGCGAACGAGGAGGAGATGAGTTGCGAGAGCTCGTCGAGCGTCGCGAGCCTTTCGGGTGGACGGGCGAGCGCGGCTCGCACGTACTCCCGTACGTTCCACACCCCGAGCGGGAGGATCTCGCCCGGGTGGACCTCGCGAAGCACGACGACCCCCGCCTGCCGGCCCCAAGCGAGCAGCGCCTCGCTGGTCGCGAGCCGAGCCGCGTAGTAGCACCCTCCGATCGACGCGTAGGTCGTTCGTCCGTGGTGTCCCTCGTGGTCCCCCATGATCACGAGGTTCGTCGTGCTCGGGTTCCAGAGGGTGTTCGGGTACCAGGTCTCGATCGACTCGTACCGGTACGCGCCGGGCAGGAAGACGATCACCCATCGGTTGTCGAGGGCCGTCAGTCGGTGGACCCGGATCTCCGAGAGCTCGGGGAGGTAGCGGACCTTCTCCAGGTTCTGCTT
>JASHPY010000060.1 GCA_030037855.1 Thermoplasmata archaeon
ACGACCTCGACCGCGCACCGCGCGGTGTTCGACGCCGGCTTGAAGACGACCGTGTTCCCCGAGATCAGCGCGGCCGCGATCTTCCAGTTCGGGATCGCGGTCGGGAAGTTCCACGGCGTGATGCACGCGACGACACCCTTCGGTTGCCGTACGGTGAGGCAGAACTTCGAGCGGAGCTCCGAGGGCACCGTCTCCCCGACCAGCCGCCGGCCCTCGCCGGCCATGTACTCGATGAAGTCGATCGACTCCTGGACGTCGCCGAGCCCCTCGGCGATCACCTTGCCCATCTCGCGCGTGACGATCCGACCGACCTCGGGCTTGCGCTCCTTCAGGAGGCGGGCCGCTTCGAGGAGGAGGTCGCCCCGCTTGGGGGCCGGGAGCTCCTTCCACGCGGGGAACGCCTTCGCGGCCGCCGCGACCCCCCGCTCGACGTCCTCGGGCGTCCCGGACACGAACGAACCGATCGGCTCCCGCGTCGCCGGGTTCACGGTCTCGAACCGCTTCGCCTTCGGGGGCGACGCCCACTTTCCGCCGATGTAGAGACCGAACTCCTCGAGCTTCGACGCCATCGCGCCCACGACCGGGGCGCCGGACGAACGGCCCCGCTAAAAGGCCGACGCTCGCGCGGGTCCGGGCCGTCTCGCGACCTTAATAGAGGCCCCTCGCGTCCGGCGTCGGATGGAGCATCGCCTCGAAGCCGAGTTGACCCTGAGCGGTCGGGTCGCGGACGTGGCGGCCGCCCGCGAGCTCGTCGCCCGGGTCGCGGCCGACGCGATCCAGCGGACGATCGGCGCCCGCGGCGAGGGCCGGCTCGCGGAGGAGACGCTCGACGGCGACCGCCTCACGCTCGTCTTCGAGTCGAGCGGGCCCCGGCCCCACCAGACGCTGCTCGCGTTCGTCCGGCGGTTCAGCGAGGAGCTCGGCCGCGCGCAGAAGGTCGGGGTCCGGTCGTTCCGCGCGTCGAAGTACCGCACGCAGTTCTCGCTCGCCGCGGCTCCGAAGAAGCCGATCTCGCTCCCGATCCCGCACCATTTCTCCCACCACGGTACCGACGCAACCCTCGAGCTCACCGAGCTCTCCGAAGCAGGGCTCCGGGACAACTGGATGGACCGCGCGGTCACCCTGGTCCGCGAGAAGGTCGACAAGCAGCACTACGAGGGGAAGGAGCAGTTCTGGTCGCTGCTCACGGAAAGCCCCCGGCGCGAGATGCCGTTCTCCCGCGACCCGACCGAAGAGATGCTGAAGCGGCACTGGGTCCGCCCCGGACCGACGAAGGGCAAGTGGTTCCTCGGCCCGACGGCCGCCCACCTCCTTCGAACGATGGAGCGGATCGCGCGCGAGGAGGTCCTCGAACCGCTCGGCTTCCACGAGGTCGTCCAGCCCCACCACGACTCATTCGACATCCTGCTCAAGACCGGCCACCTCGCGGGGCTCCCCGGCGAGTTCTACTACGTCTCCGAGCCGAAGACCCGCGACCCTGCGGCGTGGGAGAAGTTCACGGACCTGGTGAAGCTGACCGGCGAGGTCCCGCGCGACGAGCTCGAGCGGATGGTGACCGGACCGACCGCGATCTCCTGCTACGCGCAGTGCCCGACGGTCTACTGGTGGCTCTCGGGCCGCACGATCGCGACCGAGAGCCTTCCGCTCCTCGTCTTCGACCGCTCGGCCGTCTCGAACCGGTACGAGAGCGGCGGACGCCATGGGCTCGAGCGCGTCGACGAGTTCCACCGGATCGAACCGGTCTACGTCGGCACGCGCGACGACCTCCTCGCGCTGCGGGAGCGGCTGCTCGAGCGCTACGCCCGGGTGTTCAACGAGATCCTCGAGCTCGAGTGGCGAACGGCGTGGGTGACCCCGTTCTACATGCAGCAGAGCGGCGAGGTCGGCGTCGAGGACGCCGACGCCCGGGTGAAGGGCACGATCGACTTCGAGGCCTACCTGCCGTACCGGGGAACGCGCGAGAAGTCGGAGTGGCTCGAGTTCCAGAACCTCTCGATCGTCGGCGACAAGTACACCCAGGCGTTCGCGATCAAGGCGCAGAAGGGCGAGATCTGGTCCGGCTGCACGGGGATCGGGCTCGAACGCTGGCTCACCGCGTTCCTCGCCCAGAAGGGGCTCGACGTAGACGGATGGCCCTCCGGGTTCCGCGAGTTCGCGGGCGACCTGCCGCACGACGTGAAGTTCCTGTAGCCGATCGGTCCGCCCGGAACCCCTATGCGGCGGGGTCGACTCCGCCGGGCCGGGAGTTCGGTGAGCCAGCAGCGATCCCTCGACGACTTCGGCCCGGCCGGCCCGGGAACCGAGTCGCCGCCCGTCGCGCTCGAGCGACCGCATCCGGACGGTCTCCCCGGCGTGTGGCGCGTGGCGCACGGATACGTCGAGCACCCGTTCCTCCGGCCGGACGCGGTCCGCTCGCTGCCGTTCCAGATCGACCTCGCCCGCATCGGGCTCGAGGAGGACCTGCTCGTCGTCCTCCCGACCGGCCTCGGCAAGACGGTGGTCGCGGCGCTCATCGCCGCCGAGGTCCTCCGCCGCGGGCCGGGAAAGGTGCTCGTCCTGGCCCCGACGCGCCCGCTCGTTCAACAGCACGCCGAGATGTTCCGACGGTGGCTCACGCCGCTCCGCGCGGCGCGGTTCACCGGGACCGTTCGCCGTCCCGTACGCGAGGGGGCATGGGAGACCGCCGACCTGGTGTTCGCGACCCCCGAGATCGTCCAGAACGACCTCGCGGCCGGGCGCTATCGGCTCGACGACGTCGCGCTCCTCGTCTTCGACGAGGCCCACCACGCGGTCGGGAAGTACGTCTACGTCCCGATCGCCGAGCGGTATCGGGCGGAGCGGCCAGCGGCCGGCCGCGTGCTCGGCCTGACCGCCTCGCCCGGCGGGAAGGACGAGCGGATCGAGGAGGTCGTGCGGGCCCTCGGCGTCCAGCGCATCGAGGCCCGGACCCGCGAGGAACCCGGGGTCGCCGAGTTCGTCCAGCCGACGGACGTCGAGCTCGTCTGGGTCGACCTCCCTCCCGAGACCGCGCGGATCCGCGACCTGCTCGCGACCGCGGCCCAGGCGACCGCGCG
Source organism: Thermoplasmata archaeon (assembly GCA_030037855.1). Lineage (GTDB taxonomy): Archaea > Thermoplasmatota > Thermoplasmata > Lutacidiplasmatales > UBA184 > Lutacidiplasma. Next base: position 3,075 of record JASHPY010000060.1, read on the forward strand.
CAAGCTGCAGCGGATGGGCTACCTACGGAAGAAGCCGATCCGTTCGCTCTCGGTCAAGGACCTGATCGCGCTGCGCGCGGAGATCTTCGCGCGACCGGGTCCGATGGTCCGGCGGTTCGGGCCGCTGTTCCATCAGCTCGTGCTGCTCCACCTCCACCACGCGCAGGAGCGCCTCGAGACCCAGGGCCTCGCTCCGTTCCTGCAGTACCTCGACCGGGTGCGCGCCAAGGAGAAGCCGAGCCGGGGCGACCTCGCGTTCTTGAAGCTTCCCGAGGTCGTCACGGCGAGCGAGGAGGCCCGCGAGTTCCTCCGGTCGACGAAGGAGCCGTCCCACCCGAAGCTCGACACGTTGGTCGAGCTCGTGCGTTCGACGCTCGAGCGGACCGAAGGGCACCCGCCGCGGGTCCTCGTCTTCGCGCAGTACCGGGACACGATCCAGGGGATCCGGTCCCGGCTCGAGCTCCAGGGCTGGACGGCCGGCCGGTTCGTCGGCCAGGCGACCCGCGACGCGGACGACCCGGGAATGAACCAGAAGGAGCAGGCCCGCGTGCTCGAAGGGTTCCGTGCGGGGCGGTTCCCGATCCTCGTCGCGAGCAGCGTCGCGGAGGAGGGGCTCGACGTCCCCGACGTCGACCTCGTGGTCTTCTTCGAGTCGGTCCCGAGCGAGATCCGCGCGATCCAGCGCCGGGGTCGCACCGGCCGGACGTCCCTGGGACGGGTCGCGGTGCTGCTCACCCGGGAGACGAGGGACGTGCAGTACCAGGCCGCGGAGGTGCGTCGGGAGAAGGCGATGCGACGGATCGTGCGTCGTCTCTCGACCGAGGCGCGCAACCGCCGGGCGGACCCGACCGAGACCGCCGCGCCGGGGTCGCGACGGCGCGTCCCCGATCGCCCGAAAGCTCCCGTATAATCCTTCTCCCGCCGTGCGACGCCCTGCCGTTCCGTCGGCGAGGCTAAATAACGGGTTCCGGGTCCAACGCCGCAAGGTGGCGATGGGCCTCGTAGCTGCGCTCACGGATCACCTCGGACTCATCTCGCTGACCCTCATCTCCGCCGGTCTCACCATCTACCTCCTGCGCGTCATGGCCCACCCCGAGCGGTACTAGGGGGTGGCGACCCTTGGTCGACCTGACCTCCCTCTGGGACGTCGTGCTGGTCGTCGGCCTCGTCCTCGCGATCGCCCCGTGGTTCGGTTCCTACCTCGGCCGGGTGTACCTCAATCGCCCCGCGTTCGGTGACGTCCTTCTCTCCCCGCTCGAGCAGGCGACGTACCGCCTGCTCGGCACGTCGCCCCGCCGTTCGATGCGGCCGCGCGAGTACATGGTCGCGCTCCTGCTCGTGAACGGCGGCGTCTTCCTGTTCCTCTATCTCTATTTCTTCTTCCAGAACGCGCTCCCCCTCGACGCGACCGGGGTCCCGGGGATGTCGTGGGACCTCGCCCTCCATTCGGCGGCGAGCTTCACGACGAACACCGACTTCACGCACTTCACCAACGAGTCGCAGATCTCGATGGGCGCGGAGGTCATCGCCTGGCAGCTCGCGCTGTTCCTCTCGGCCGCCACCGGGCTCTCGGTCGCCGCCGCGATGATCCGCGGTTTCATCCGCAAGGACGGGACGCTCGGGAACTGCTACGTCGACCTGGTCCGGACGATGACCCGGATCCTCCTCCCGCTCTCGATCCTGTTCGCGCTCGTCCTCGTCCTGCTCGGCGTCCCCGAGACGTTCACGAACTACGTGACCGCGCACCCGCTCACGGGCGGGATCCAGTGGATCTACCTCGGTCCGGTCGCCTCGTTCCAGTCGATCTCGCTCCTCGGCACGAACGGCGGCGGCTGGTACAGCGCCAACGCGGCGTCCCCGCTCGCGAACCCGTCCGCGATCTCGAACCTGTTCCTCGTCGGCGTGATGATGCTGATCCCGTTCTCGACCCCGTTCGCGTTCTCGCAGATCATCCGGCGGAAGTCGGAGTCGTGGCCGTTCATCGGCACGATCGTGATCATCTTCGCGATCGCGCTCGGCCTGTTCATCTTCTACCAGGCGGCGACGAACCCCGGCCTCGCGAGCGTCTCGGGTCTCGGCGTCTCGACCAACGGCTACCCCGTGGGCCAGGAGACGCGGTTCAGCCTCCCCGAGGCGTCGCTCTTCCAGGTCGTCAGCGTCTACGCGAACGTCGGGGCGAACAACATGGCGATCGGGTCGATCTCGCCGATCGGCCAGATGGTGCTCCTGTTCGGGATGTTCACGCAGAGCACCCCGGGGGGCGAGGGGACCGGCTTCGCGACGCTGCTCCTCTTCGCGGTCCTCGCGATCTTCATCGCCGGGCTCATGGTCGGTCGAACCCCGGAGTATCTCGGGAAGAAGATCGAGACGAGCCACGTGAAGTGGGCGGCGCTCGCGCTGCTGATCCACCCGGCGATCATCCTCGTCCCGTTCTCGGTCGGCGTCCTCTGGGGGGATCCCGGGATCTCCGCGACGACGCTCGCGGCGTCGGCGCACAACTTCACGTCCGTGCTCTACGAGCTCACGAGCGAGGCGGCGAACAACGGCAGCGCGCTCTCGACCGCGTCGTTCAACGATACGACGCCGTTCTGGAACGTCACCGGGGCGCTCGTGATGCTCCTCGGGCGGTTCGTCCCGATCTGGGCGATGCTCCAGGTCGGCGGGCTGTTCGCCTCGGAGTCCGAAAAACCGCCCGGACCCGGCACCCTGCGGACCGCGAGCGCGACGTTCACGATCTACCTCACGATGATCCTGATCATCATCTCCGCGCTGCTCTTCCTCCCCGTCCTCGCGCTCGGGCCGCTCGCCCAGATCCTCTGAGGGGTGCGACGGTGGCAGAACCCGGAGCGAAGGTCTCGGTGCGGCGGGTGCCGCACACGTCCGCGCGGCGCGTCGTCGCCGACTCGTTCCGGATGTTCGACCCGCGCCGCGAGGTCCACAACCCGATGATGTTCGTCGTCTGGGTGCTGTTCGTCTACCTCGTGGTCCTGACGCTGTTCCCCGAGGTGTTCCCGGACCTCGCGCGCTTCTACAGCCCGAGCTACTACCTCGGCGTCACGGTCATCCTGTTCCTCACGCTCTGGTTCGCCCATATCTCCGAGGCGATCGCGGAGGCCCAGGGGCGAGCGCAGGCGGACACGCTCCGCGAGATCCGCAGCGGGATCCGGGCGCGTCAGGTGCTTCCCGACGGGACGACCCGCTGGGTCCCGGCGGACGTCCTGCACGTCGGCGACACGGTCCTGATCCAGGCCGGCGAACCGATCCCGATCGACGGGGACGTCACCCAGGGCGCCGCGCTGATCGACGAGTCGATGATGACCGGGGAGTCCGCCGCCGTGATGCGGGAGAGCGGCGGCGACAAGACCAGCGTCCTCGGTGGCGCCCGCGTCGTTCAGGGCACGGTCCGCGTGCGGGTGAGCGCGGTCCGGGGCGAGTCGTTCCTCGACCGACTGATCCGGCTCGTGGAGGGGCAGGCGCGCGAACCGACCCCGAACGAGCTCGCGCTCGGCGTCTTCCTCGCCGCGCTCACGGTCGCGCTGTTCACGGTCGTCGTGACGTTCGTCTACCTCGCGAACTTCACGGACATCATCGCGGTCGACCTCGCGACGATCGTCGCGCTGTTCGTCTGCCTCATGCCGACCACGATCGGCGCGCTCCTGCCCGCGATCGGGATCTCGGGGATCAACCGGGTCGCGCGCTCGAACGTGATCGCGAAGTCCGGTAAAGCGGTCGAGGCGGCGGGCGATCTCGACACCCTGATCCTCGACAAGACCGGCACGATCACGGTCGGGAACCGGCTCGCGGTCCAGTTCATCGCGTCGCCCGACGTCCCGGTCGAGACCGTGATCGAGGCGGCGATGCTCTCCTCGACCGTCGACGACACGCCCGAGGGGAAGTCGATCGTGCGGCTCGCGGCCCGTCGCGGCACCCCGGTCCGCCGCCTCGAGCAGGGGTCGTTCAAGGTCCTGCCGTTCACCGCGGAGCGGCGGATGAGCGGCATCGCGACCGCCGACGGGACCGAGTTCTACAAGGGGTCGATCCAGGCGATCGAGGCGTACGGGGCGCCGCTCCCCGCGGCGCTCCGCAAGTCCGCTGCCTCCGCGTCGCGCGAGGGGATGACGCCGCTCGCGATCTCCGCGGGCAAACACGTCGTCGGTCTCGTCCTCTTGAAGGACGTCGTGAAACCGGGCATCCGCGACCGGATCCGGGAGCTGCGGACGATGGGCATCCGCACGGTGATGTGCACCGGCGACAACCGGCTGACCGCGGCCGCGATCGCGACCGAGAGCGGCGTGGACGACTTCATCGCGGAGGCGAAGCCCGAGACGAAGCTGGTCGTGATCGAGAAGGAGAAGGCCGAGGGCCGGCTGGTCGCGATGAGCGGCGACGGGACCAACGACGCACCGGCGCTCGCGCGCGCCGACGTCGGGCTCGCGATGAACAACGGCACCAGCGCGGCGAAGGAGGCCGGGAACATGGTCGACCTCGACAACGATCCCACGAAGCTCATCGAGATCGTCTCGATCGGAAAGCAGCTCCTGATCACGCGCGGCGCGCTCACGACCTTCTCGATCACGAACGACGTGGCGAAGTACTTCGCGATCATCCCGGCGCTGTTCGTCGCGGCCGGCGCGACCGCGCTCCCGGGCGTGAGCGCCCTCAACCTCCTCGGGCTAGAGAACCCGCAGCTCGCGGTCCTCGCGACCCTGCTCTTCAACGCCCTCATCATCCCGTGCCTCATTCCGCTCGCGCTCGCGGGCGTGCCGTTCCGGCCCCGACCCGCGATCGACCTCCTGCGGCGGAACCTCGTGTACTACGGCTTCGGTGGGCTCGTGAGCGCGTTCGTCGGGATCAAGCTCCTCTACCTCCTCCTCGCCTGGCTGAGCGGCCTCCCCTGGGTGCACGCCCTCGGCGTCCTGGTCGGCCACTATCTCCCGCTCGGAGGGCTGTGAGCGCCGTCGCCCCGCCGGTGTCGGGCGGTCCGACCCCGGCCCCGTCCCCGTCGCGCCGCGAGCCGGCCCCCGCGCACACGACCGGCCAGCACGTGCGCGCGACGGTCGTCCTCCTCGTGCTGACGCTGTTCGTCTCGGGCTTCGCCTACCCCCTGGTCGTGACGGGGATCGCCCAGGTGATCGACCCGAACGCCGCGGACGGATCCCTCCTTCACTACAACGGCACCGTGGTCGGCTCGTCGCTGATCGCGCAGAACACCGACGCCCCGTACCTGTTCTGGGAGCGGCCGTCGCTCTCCGACTACAACACGACGCTCGGGATGATCACCCCGTACGGTCCGACCGACCCGGCGCTCGCCGAATGGTTCAACGAAACCCTTGCCTACCTACGCGAGTATGGGAACTTCACCGTGAACGCCACGCTGCCGATCTGGTTCGTCTCGCCGTCGGGCTCCTCGATCGACCCGGACCTCACGCCCGGCGCTGTGCTCGTACAGGTCCCGCGGGTCGCGAGCGCGACCAACCTCTCCTACGACTTCCTCACGAACTTCATCAACGCCCACACGACCGACCCGCCGATCCCGGGGCTCGGGGTGTCGTACGTCGACGTGCTGCAGCTCGACCTCGACCTCCTTCCGCTGATCGGGAGAGGATGATGTACCGACAGATCCTGATCCCGGTCCAGGAGCCGGCCGAGGTCGAGCCGCTGATCCGGTTCGGGGCGATGCTGCTCGACCCCGACGGCGAGGTCCGCATCCTGCACATCATTCCGACCACGACCCTTCCCCAGGTGACGCGCGAGTGGCGGTCGTCGGTCAACCTCGTGATCCCGGCCCACGAGGCGGGCGCGGCGCTCGACGTCCGCGTCGACCCCGAGGTCCGCGCGTCGACCGACGTGCCCGGTGAGATCCTCGAGAGCGCCGAGTCGCACGGGGTCGACGCGATCCTGATGACGCTGCGCGGCGACAAGCGCAGCCACAACCCGTTCGTCGGCCACACGGCGAGCGGGATCCTCCACCACGCCCACGCCGACGTGCTGATCGTCAACCGGCTCGCGCTCGGGGCCGGGAAGCTCCCCCGGATCCTCCTCCCGTCGTTCCATGCCGCGCCGCCGCCGCGCGCGATGCAGGTCGCGGAGGAGATCTCGCTCCACATGGACGGGCCGCCGGTGACGACGCTCTCGCTCGGCCCCCGTCCCCCCGGCGAACCGGACGACCCGCTCGACCGCGAGGAGCGAACGGCACGCGGGGTCGTCGTGACCCACAAGCGCTCCGCCCTGGCCGGCGCGTTCGTTCGCCGGGGCCGGCTGCCCGCGGTGATCCTCCAGGCGGCGCAGCGCGAGCGGTACGGCCTCCTCCTGGTCGGCGAGGAAGGCGACCTCGCGGGCGGGGCGCTCCTCACCCGACCGTTCCTCGAGGAGCTGTTCCGCGCCGCCCCGTGTCCGGTGCTCGCGCTGCGGAGCTGACGACCGAGGGGGCCCACCATGGCGGAGCTCGCGTTCGTCGGCCTCGGCCTCGGCGACGAGCGGGGCCTCTCGGCGCGCGCCTGGGACGTATTGCGGGCGGCGGACGAGGTGTTCGCCGAGGAATACACCGGGGTCGCGCCCGAGGGGACGATCGAGCGCGCGAGCGCGACCCTCGGGCGTCGGATCCAACGACTCGACCGGCCGCGGCTCGAGTCGGAGACCCCGCTCCTGGACGCGCTCGCCCGCTCGCCCCGGGTCGCGCTGCTCGTGGTCGGGGACCCGTTCGCCGCGACCACGCACGTCGCGTTACGGATCGCGGTCGAGCGGGCCGGACACCGCTGGACGTACGTCCCGAACGCGAGCATCCTGACCGCGGCCGCGGGCTGGCTCGGCTTCATGCCGTACCGGTTCGGCCGGACGGTCTCGCTGCCGTTCCCCGACCCCGCCTTCGCCCCGCGGTCGCCGCTCGAGCAGGTCGCCGGGAACCGCGAGCGGGGGCTGCACACGCTCCTCCTGCTCGACCTGCGCCCCGAGGAGGGCCGGTTCCTCTCCGCCGGGGCGGCGCTCGCGCGCCTCCGGGAGCTCGACCCGCGCGGGGAGAAGCTCGGACCGGACGCGCCGGTCGCGGTGGCGGCCCGGGTCGGACGGGACGACGCCGCCGGCTGGTTCGGGCCGTTCGACGAGCTCGCGGCGCTCGACTTCGGGCCGCCGATGCACGTCGTGGTCGTGCCGGCGCCCGAGCTCCACTTCGAGGAAGCTGCCGCGCTCGAGCGGTTCCGCCGTCGACCCGAGACGCCCCGCCCCTAGGCACCGGGGGCCGCGGGACTCGGCGCGATCAACGCCTCGGCGAACTGACGGATCCGGAACGGCCGCAGGAGCACGACGTCCGGCCCCCCGTTCCCGGACGGGGCGGGGGGCCGCGACGCCGGGGCGACGAGGATCACGCGGAGCTCGGGCGCCGCCCGCCGGGCCTCGGCCACGAGCGTCCCCGGGCTCCCCTCGGCCAAGTTGACGTCGGCGACCAGGAGGCTCGGATGGTGCTCCCGGATGAGCTCGAGGCACTGGGTCGCGCCCTCCGCCTCGCCGTCGACCCGGAAGTGATGGAGCCGGAGCAGCCCGCGGAGGAGCACGCGGGTCTCTTCGTCACCCGCGACGACGACGGCGGACGCCACCGGGGCGCTCGAGTCGACCATTTCCATTGACCAACCGCATCTGGCCTCCCGAAGGCCCACTTGTCGGTCAGTAGAGAGGTACACGACCAAGTATTTTGTTCTACCCGGGGAAACGAGCGGGTACGGCCCGGGGGGCGCTAGCGCGGAGGCGGGGCGGGGCCCGCTTCCTCCCGCTCCCCCCAGTCCGCGACCCCGGCGGCCTGGAGCAGCGCGTCGAGCGCGGCATGGTAGCGCTCGGCGGGCGCGGCGAGGGTCGAGCGCGCCCGGTCGGCGAGCGCGCTCCCGAACTCCTGCTCGGTCTTCGAGAACTGCCAGGCGTGGGCGCTCCCGCGACCCAGGGCCGAGAGGAGGCCGAACGCGAGCCCCCGCTCCTTGCCTTCCGACGGAAGGGACTGGAGCAGCGCCCGCTCCGCGGCGGGGCCTCCGTGGGTCCGGTACTCCCGTGCGATCCGGTCGACCCACGCCGCCTCGCGGGCCAGCCGCCGGTACCGCGGCAGCTCGTCCAAGACCTGCCGCTCCTCGCTCTTGCGCTGAGCGCGCTTCAGGATCTCGGCGACGCGGCCGGGAGCGCCGCGGCTCTCGTCGATCAGGCGCCGCGCCTCGTTCGGGTCGGAGACGATCGTCCGAACGATCGCCTCGGCGTGGTCGGCCCAGAGCCGTTCGAGCGCGCGGCTCGCGGACGGCTCGTCGACCTCGAAGTAGCCGCTGACCTCCTCGAGCGCCTCGCCGACCGCCCGGCGCTCGATCGAGGTCGCGTCGAGCGCTTCGAGGAACCCCGCGGCGTTGCTCCCGTAGCAGACCCCGCCCGCGACGTACGTCGGCCGGTCGGTCCCCTCGATCCGGGGGCGGAGCTCGTCCGCGTAGGCGTCGATCAGCTGGGAGTCGGCGAGCCGGCCGAGCTCGTAGCGCTTCCGGAGACCGCGCGGGAGCTCGGGGAGGCGGGCGTGCACGCACTCGGGGCCCCCCTGGCAGCGGACGTTCCAGACGACGTCGACCGGGAACTCCGAGCTCGGGTCGGGGCCGGCGGCTCCGGCCGAGACGCTCGAGAGGAGGTGCCGCTCCGGTTTGGCGCACTTGCGGCAGACGCGGAACGCGGTGTTCGCCCCGGGCCAGGCGACCTCGAGGTAGGGCCTCGGCTCGTTCTCCTTCAGGTGCGGGCAGAGATGGAGGTGCTTCGCGGGCTCGTCGAGGAGCCGGTACGGCAGGTCCGCGACCCGCTCGGTCCGGAACTCCTCGGGAGGGGTCGCGGAGCGTCCCGCGCACCAGAGCGCCCGGCGGGTCGCGAAGAAGTGGAAGCCCTTGCGAGCCCAGTCGACGTAACCGAGGAGGAGGCGCTCGGGGTCGTCGGACTGCTGGACCGCGACCTCGGTCTCCCGCGGAGCCCGTGCGAGCGGTGCGTACGAGACCTCCCCGTCGGGCAGCGGGAACGAGACGACCGTGGGGGTCTCGGGCTCGAGGTAGAACTTCAGGAGCCCGGCGTACGACCGGACGAGCGGCTCCCCCCAGTGCGAGGCCCGCTCGAGCCGCTTCGCATCGTCCCGGAGTTCCCGGACCCCCTCGAGGTCGTCCCGCAGCCGGTCGAACCGGTCGGGCGGGCAGTCGGGCGTGCGCCGGGGCAGGAGCGGCTCGACCGATTCCCGGAGGACCTTCGCGCGCGCGACGAGGTCGTGCTCGCGCAGGCCCGAGCCCCGACGGATTCGCGGCACGGACTCACCGTCCGTGCGAGCGGCGGGGTGTACATATTCCCGCGGGTCGTTCGCCCTACCGACGGCAGGCGTCGAGGAAGTGGCGGAAGATCTCGCGCCCTCCCTCCGTGTGCTCGACCTCGGGGTGGAACTGGACCCCCCAGATCGGCTTCTCGGGGTGGCTCATCGCCTCGACCCGGCACGCCGCCGAGTGCGCGAGGACCGTCCAGCCGGGCGGCGCCTCGGCGACCTCATCGTTGTGGTTCGCCCAGACGTGGAACCGGTCCGGGAGGCCGGCGAACAGCGGATGGTCGGGCCGGTCGACCACGAGGTCGACCGAGCCGAACTCGGGGGAGGAGCGCAGGAGCTTCCCTCCGAAGTGCCGCCCCAGGTACTCGTGGCCGAGGCAGATCGCGAGCACGGGAACGTCGACCCCGCCGATCCACTCCCCGACCCGCCCGAGCGGCTCCTCCGACCCCTCGAGGCTCAGCGCGCCCCCGGAGAGGACGATCCCGTCGGCGCGAAGTTCGGCGAGCGGGGTGGTGTTCGGGACGATCGTCGTCTCGGCCCCGAGGTCGCGGAGGACCCGCCACTCACGATGCGTCCACTGGCCGCCGTTATCGAGCACCGGGATCCTCACGGACCTCCCTCCTTCGGTGGGTGGCCGATCCCCGGGTCGGTCGGCGCGCGTTCCGCGCGCTCGAGCGCGGCGCGGATCTCCCGGACCTCCGCCCGCATCCGGAGCATCTCCTCCTCGAACGGGGTGAACCCCTGGACCCGGAGCACCCGGGCGGAGAAGTAGATCCCGATGAAGATCGCGCCGACGAGCGCGAGGACCGTCGTGAAGACGAGCGCGAACAGGACGGCGTACGGGTCGCCGAACGCCGACGCGACCGGGAGCGTGAACGCTCCCGTGATCTCGGCGAACTCGACCAGGAGGAGGCCGACGATCAGCGCCGACCAGAGCAGGATCACGGCGCGGGACGGCTTCACTAGGTGCCTCCGCTCCCGACGTACGCGAGCAGGATCGGCACCGGGAGGCTCGAGATCGGCGTCGAGAACCCTCCGATCCCGCTGGTGGCCGAGACGACCGTCAGCGACTCGGTCGTCCCGCCGGGCGCCACTCCCACGTCGAACGCGAGGAGCCCGGCGTAGAGAGAGTTTACGCCGTTGACGGTGTAGAGCGCGGTGACGTTGACCGCGACCGGGTCGTACGGCGCGACCCGGTCGACCGAGAGGACCCCCGACGCGTTCGTCCAGTTGGTCCAGTTGAGCCGGCCCGACGGGAACGACCCGGTCCAGGGGAAGCCGAACGCGAAGCCCAGGTTGATCTCGTCGTAGCGCGCGGTCGTGCTCAGGCCCCGCACGTAGTAGTGGGTCGAGTTGTTCCCCGGGAGGGCGTCGACGATCAGCTCTGCCTGGGTCAGCGGCCCGCCCGCGGTGGGCTGGCCCGTGAGCAGCGGGGTTGCGATGATCAGGACGACGAGGAGGAGCGCGACGCCGACGAACGGGAGCGGCGCGAACTCCTCGAACCGCGTTCCCCCGCCGGCGCGCGCCGGGGGCGGGGCGATCACGCGGCCTCCGACTTCCAGCCCCGATAGAGCTGGTGCGAGACTCCGAGGTGGTCGAGCACCTTACCGGCGAGGTAGGACGTCTGGTCGTCGACCGACCGGGGGTGGAGATAGTACGGCGGGGCCGCGTCGAGCACGACCGCCCCGAGCTCGCTCAAGGTCGTGAGGTGGCGCAGCAGGATCGTCGGGAGCGGGGTCTCGCGCGGTACGATCACGAGACGCCGCCGCTCTTTCAAGTGGACGTGCGCCGCGCGGGTCAGCAGCGTGTCGCCGAGTCCGAGCGCGACCCGCGCGACCGTGTTCGCGGAGCACGGCACGATCGCCATCCCGCGGGTCGCCCGCGACCCGCTCGCGATCGGGGCGGCGAGGTCGTGGTCCGAATAGACCACCTGCGCCCGGTCCGCGAGCGCCTCGGGCGCGAGCCCGCACTCCTCCCGCAGGACGGCGACCGCGCCGTCCGACACGACCAGCGCGACCGGGACGCGCGCATCGCGCAGCGCGTCCAGCACCCGGAGCGCGATCGGCGCTCCGCTGGCCCCCGAGACGCCGACGACGATCGGAGGTTCGTCGGCCACGTCCCACCTGTCCTTAAGAGGCTTCAGCGACTCGTCCGTTAAGACGGTTCGCGGAGCGGGGAGTTTGGGGCATCGAGCGGCGATCGTAGGCGCGGGTCACACCCGGTTCGGTGCCCTCGACGTGGGGCCGCGGGCGCTCGTGCGCGAGGCGGTCGACGAGGCGTTCCGGTCGGTCGACCTCGGCGTCGACCGCGCGGCGGTCGGGGAGGGATTCCTCGCGACCCTGGGTTTCGGCGGGTGGCAGATCGGCAACGCGTCGGCGGTCCTCGCGGAGGAAGCCGGCCTCGCCGGCGTCCCGACGACCCGGGTCGAGAACGCGTGCGCCTCGGGCGGGACCGCGCTGCGCACGGCGGTCCGGGCGGTCGAGTCCGGCGGCGCGGACCTCGTCCTGGTCGCGGGTCTTGAGAAGATGACCGACGTCCCGAGCGCCCGCCGGCGGTACTGGCTCGGGGTCTCGGGGGACACGGAATGGGAGCGGTCGGCCGGGCTCACGTTCGCGGGGGTGTACGGCCTGATCGCGTCGCGCTACGTCGCCGACCACCCCGAGGGCCGCGACGCGCTCGAGGAGGTCGCGGTCAAGAACCACGAGAACGGCGCCCTCAACCCGAAGGCGCAGTTCCAGAAGCGCGTGACGCGGGAGGCCGTCCGGGCCGCGCCCCGGGTGGCCGACCCGCTCGGTCTCTACGACTGCTGCCCGGTCTCCGACGGAGCCGCGGCGCTCCTGATCGCCTCGGCCGACACGGCCCGCCGGTACACGGACACTCCCGTCTTCGTCGACGGGCTCGGGGCCGGTTCGGATTTCCTCGCGGTTCAGGAGCGGGCGGACCTCACCCGGTTCGGAGCGACCCGGTGGGCGGCGGACGAGGCGTTTCACTCCGCCGGCGTCGACCGTTCCGAGATATCGTTCCTCGAGGTCCACGACTGTTTCACGATCGCCGAGCTGCTCGCGCTCGAGGACCTCGGATTCGCCGCCGACGGCGGGGCGGCGAGGATGACCCTCGACGGGGAGACGCGCCGAGACGGCCGCCTACCGGTGAACCCGGACGGCGGCCTGAAGGCGAAAGGGCACCCGATCGGCGCGACCGGGGTCAGCCAGGCTTACGAGGTCTTCCTTCAACTGCGCGGCGCCGCGGGGGCACGCCAGCTCTCGGGGGCCTCTCGCGCGCTCAGCCACAACGTCGGCGGGGCCGGGGCGACCGCGACCGTCACGATCTACTCGGTGGGGTGAGCTGTGCGAGGGGTCGTGCGAGCCGTTCGGGTGACGCCGACGGACCGGTCGGGCCGTCCGTGCCCGGCGTCGTTCGACGAGGACGGGCTCACGCTGGCGGTCTCGGCGATCGAACGGCTCTGGGAGGACGGCCCACCCCTCGGAACGCCGGGTCGGATCCTGCTCGTCGGAGACCTTCCCCCGAGCGCGGACGCCGACCTCCCCCGATTCCTGGGCGGGTCCGCGGGGGTCGAGCGACACGGGACCGGGGCCCTCGCGGCGCGCGCCGCCTTCGAGTCGGCGGTGGACGGCGGCCGGGGGGCCGAGCCCTGCCTCGTGGTCGCGGTGGAGATCGGGTCCCGGGAGTCTGATCTGACGGCGGGAGCCGCCGACGCCGCGGTCGCGGTATGGGTGGCCGACCGACCCGGCCCGGGCATCGCTCACGCGAGTTCGGAAGAGCCCGCGCCGCGCTCGGCCGTGGATGAGCTCGCGCGACGGGCGGGGGTCGAGGCTTCGGGGCCGGGGACCCCGAGCCCGACCGGAGCCCTTACGGCCCGGGCGAGCGACGCGGAGCTCCCGCTCCGCCCGGGACAGCCGGTCTCCCAGGGAGCCTACGTGCCCCGGCCACGGTATGCGGAGGGCCTGCGAAGCCACTGGCGGTTCGTCGGGGAACAGTGCGGGGCGTGTGGGACGCGGTCGTTCCCGACCCGCGGGCGGTGCCGAAACTGCGGGGGAACCACGTCACTGACCGCCGTCGAACTTCCGCGACAAGGCGGCGAGGTGGTCGCGTCGACCACGGTCGGCCCCGGCGGTCAGCCGACCGAGTTCGACGACCAGGTCGCCCGCTCGGGACCGTACGGCGTGGTGCTCGTCGAGCTCGCGCCCGGCGCGCGCGTGACGCTGCAGGTCACCGACGCTCGCCCCGGGGAACTGAGCGTCGGGGCTCGGGTGGGGACGAGCCTGCGTCGCCTCTACCCGATGGAAGGGGAGTGGCGGTACGGCCGCAAGGCCGTGCCGCTGCGCTGACCCTCCGCTTCAGGCGAAGCCGGGAACGTCGTCGGATCGTCGATCCTTCCGGGAGTACGGCTCGGACGTGATGCCGAGATGCGTGGAGAGCGCCGTGAACGTCCGAACCAGCTGATCCACCGCCTTCGCGAGCTCCCGTTGCTCGGCCCGGAGCGCGTGCAACTCCTCCCGCACCTGGCGCAGCTCGACCTCCCATCGATCCTTCTCCGCGGGTATCCCCATGATCGTTCCTCGCTCCCCGACCCTCCCTAGGTACATAGGGGGTTCGCGCGGCGCGCTACGTCCGCGTACCGGACGGGCCGAACGGGGAGTCCGAGGTCCCCTTCTCTACGAACGGGGTCCAGGACCGCTTCTCCGGATCGTAGTCGACCCGCTGGAGCTCGACCACGAAGCTCTTCAGCAGCTCGCCCGGGGTCGGCCGCACGCTGACCGCGTAGACGTAGATGCCGAACCCCATGAATTCGCTGACGCGACGCAGCACCTCCGCGAGGTCCTCCCGCGGTACGGTGACCCGGATCGACGTCTCTCCGAGCAGGCCCGAAAACTCGTCGACGTCGAACGGGCGGTCGAGTGCGATCAGGGGGATCGGGGCGCTCGGAGCGGGGGCAGCGGTCGAAGCCGGAGGAGGGGGCGTGACCGTGGCCGGGGTCGCCGGGGGCGGACCCCTCACGGAGAGGGCCGGGTCCTTCGGGGGGTACTTGTCCAGCACGGGCGATGCATCCCGCCCGACGAAGCCGGTGCGAACGGACCCCCGCCGCGCCGTCCGCTGGGGGCGCCGATCGCCCTTTCGAGGCGACTTTCGTGGACGCGCCATCGCGACCGGAGGAGTCCCGCGCCGAGATAACGTGTGGCCGGCGCGGCACGGATCGAGTCGCGGTCGAGGGAACACGTCGGGGACGAGCTCGGTGTTCGCCGACGACGCCGACGTCGATTTTCGGGGGTTGTAGCGAATAACACCGTGTCAATCCTCGTCATGGGACCTCGTCTTTGTAGCGTCCCCGACGACAGATGGATTATGTAGGATGGAGTGGGTGGTCCGCAAGAGCCGCCCCGAAAGGGGGCACGGCCCGAAGTGGTGAAACGAGGATGCCGGCACGTGTCATGAAGGAGTTCCAGGCCCCGCGGGGCCTGCCCAGGAAGACGGCCTCGGTCTGCCCGGAGTGCATCAAGGTGATCCCGGCGATCGTCCGCGAGAAGGACGGACGGGTCATCATGGAGAAGACCTGCCGCACGCACGGGTACTTCTGGGACATCATCTCGAACGACGTCGACTTCTACCTCCGGATGGAGGTGTACGCGCACGACGGCGTCGGGTATGAGAATCCGTACTACGACAAGTTCCGCGGCTGCCCGACGACCTGCGGGATGTGCAGCCACCACAAGTCCCACACGGGACTCGCCCTGATCGACCTCACGAACCGTTGCAATCTGAAGTGCCCGGTCTGCTTCGCGAACGCGAACGCCGCGGGGTACGTCTTCGAGCCGACCCGCGAGCAGATCCACTTCATGCTGAAGACCCTCCGGGAGCAGAAGCCGGTCGGTACGGT
>JASHPY010000061.1 GCA_030037855.1 Thermoplasmata archaeon
TCGGAGGACGCGGTGACCCACTCCGGTTTCGTGAGAGGGTACGGCCGGTGCGACCCGGCACGACCCCGGTTCCCGGAGTGAATTCTCGACATGGGGGCCCGCCCACCCTCGGTGGATACTTAACGATTTAAGAAGACCCGAGGTGGACTGAAAACATCGTTGAGCGCCGGCGCACCGGTTCGCCCGCCCGGTCGTTACCGGCTCCCCGGAGAACTCGCATCGTTCCCCTTCCATCGGGCCAGAGAGGTTCCTCCCTAAGACGGCCGCTCGTCTCGGGGCCTAGGAGTCTGTCGGTCACTCCTCGGCCACCTCCGCGCGCCACTTCTCGCTCCCCTCTCGATCCTCCCGCTCGACTTCCGTCGTCTCGACGACGAGGCGGTCTGTGAGTCGTGCCTTCGGGGACTCACTGCCCGCGGTGCTCTCGCCCCCGTCGCAGCGGGCCGCTCCTGACTCCCGCATCGACTTCCCCCACGCTCGTCCTGCGCCCGAGCTCGCCCTCTCGCTCGACCGGGGACATCGTTGACCGGTCCGGCCGACCGTCACCTCCCCGCGACGTCCGACCGTTACGACCCGTGGAGTTCTCGGGCACGCTCCGGCGTCTCGTCCGAGGGGCACTCGACGACTAGCTGATGCGGTCGCTCTTCTGGAGATTCTCGACCAGGAACTGCTTGCCGCCCGCCGTGATCCGGTAGTGCGCCTTCCCGCCGGTGCGGGCGGCGTGGGTGCCCGAGGCGTAGTTCCCCGGGGTCTGGACCTCGACCATGCCGTTCCGGACGAGAAGTCCGAGGGCGAGCGGGACCTTCACGAGGTCCTGATCGATCGCCCAGAACTTCGCGAGCATCCGTTCGAGGTCGGCGAGCTCGAGGGACTGCTCCCGGGCATGGCCCTCGTGCATCGACTCCGTGCGGTTCAACTGCTGGAGGATCGCCACGAGCGTCGCCCGGACCGGATCGGGCGCGTCCCCGGGAGGCATGCTCGATTACTACGCGAGGTCCCCCTACTTAAAAACGCCCGGCGCCGAGGAGACGTCGTCACGTCCCGCGTGCCCGGCGGGCCGCGGATCCCGCCGGAGGGGGCGCGCCCGTCCGCGCCCCGCGCGGGTCAGCCCGCTCCCGTCGTGCCGAGCCGGTACGCGCGCACGAGGTTGTCCGGGTACATCAGCGAGAAGCGCCACTCCCGGTACCGTTCGGGTACCGCGGCGCGGCGGAAGACGCGGAGCGGCACGGCGCGCCGTCGGGCGTCGGCCGCCCGCCGTTCGAGGTCGCGGAGGTACTCTCGACTCCGCTCGAGCGTGCGGGCGTCGCCGAGCGCCCCGTGACCGGGCACGACCCGGTCGGCGCGCAAGCGGAGCATCCGACCGAGGATCCGGATCCACTCGGCGGGGTAGCCGTCCCCGACGGAAAGGTGGTAGCCGACGAGGGCGAGGTCCCCCGCGACGACGATCCGCTCGTCCGGGAGGAAGGCGAAGACGTCGCTCGGCGAGTGACCGCCCCCGTACGACAGGAGCCGGACGGAACGACGGCGGCCGGTGAGCACGAGCTCGTCGTCGAACGTCACCCCGGGCGGGACGATGCGCAACGTCGCGGGCGTAGCGAGGACGCCGCGGAACCAGCCGCGGAGCTCGGGGACGTCCCGACGGTCGACCCCCGGCCCCGGGTGGCGGAGGGAGGCGAGCTCCTTCGGGAGCTCGCGACGCCAGGAGCGGAAGAGCGGCCGGCTCTTCTCGACGATCACCTCGCGTACGCGACGGGTCGAGACGACGTGCGCGCCGACGAACGCCGAGTTTCCCCAGTGGTGGTCGCCGTGCCAGTGGCTGTTGACGACGAACGAGGGGGCGGTGCCGGTGAGCCGCTCCGCGGCGCGCCGCAGCGCGGCCCCCGCCATCGGAGTCAGGGTCGAGTCGAACACGACGGTGGCACCGCCGAGGTCGACGATCGCCGAGTTCGAGAGCGCGAAGCCGCCCGGTCGAGCGAACGCGGCGTACACCCCGTCCGCGAGTCGCTCGATGCGGAAGTGGCGCGACCCGGTCGGTGGGCCCATGGGGGTAGGCACTCGGGAGGGGTACAGGGAGATTGCGGTCCGGCCCTAGACCCGCCCGACCTTCTCGAGCTCCTTCAGAAGCAGCCGCTTCCCCTCGGAGGTGATTGCGAACCGCTCTCCGACGACCCGGCCGCGGTCCCACGCGTACTCGGAGTCGGTGAGACGACGGGCGAGGCCGTTGCCGATCAGCGTGTCGAGCGTCTCGCCGACCTGGTCGACCGTCACGGTCAGGAAACCGGCCTTTCCCAAGAGGTGGACGAGCTCGTCGCGTTCGAGGCCCTCGGTCGGCCCGTGCTCCTCCTCGACTCGGTTGAGGAGCTTCAGCGCCTCGAGCATCTCGAGGTGGAACTCGCGGGCCTCGCCCTCCGGGGTGTCGGGCACGGCTCGACCGGGGGGCCTCCCCGCACTTGAGGATATCCGTCGAGCCGCCCACCGGCGATGGGCCAGCGGCCTTTTAGACCGGACCGTGCGGTACCCTTTCCGTCCATGACCTGCACGTGCCGGAACCCCGCCCGATGCCCGGTCTGCAACACGCCGGTGCGGGTGCCGCTCTCGAACCTCGAGAACCAGGTCGGCGGGGCGTTCCTGGTCGAACGGTTCGCCCGGAGGGACTCGTCGTCGTCACGCGAGGGGCTCCGCCGCCTGATCGAGGGATGGGCGACCTGCCCGTCGTGCGGCCACTCGATCCACCACGAGCACTCCCGCTCGTGCGTCGCCGAGGCGCTGACGAGCGCGGGCGTCCCGATGAGCGAACGCGAGTCGATCCTTGCCAAGATCACGTTCCCCGAAGGATAGCGAGGCGCCCGAGATGCCCGCCCCCGACGACTTCGTCGTCACGCCGTACGAGGTGAAGGGCAAGGTCGATTACGACCGGCTCCGCGAGCGGTTCGGCACGCAGGAGCTCTCCCCCGAACTGCTCGCGCGGCTCCACCACCTCGCGGGCGGGGAGCTCCACCCGCTCCTCCGCCGCGGGGTGTACTACTCGCAACGGGACCTCGGCCCGCTCCTCGACGGCTACGCGAACGGCCGTCCGTTCTTCCTCTACTCCGGACGGGGGCCGTCCGGACCGCTCCACACCTCCCACCTCCTCCAGTTCGACCTCTGCCAGTGGTTCCAGCGCCGGCTCGGCGTGCCGATGTACATCCAGATCACCGACGACGAGAAGTTCTGGGCCCGCAGCGGGCTGACGCGCGAGGAGACCGCGCACTGGGGCCTCGAGAACCTCTACGACATCCTCGCGCTCGGCTTCGACCCGAAGCGGACGCACATCTTCTTCGACTCCCGCTCGATCGCCGCGCTCTACCCGCTCGCGATCCGCGTCGCGCGGAAGATCTCGTACTCGAACGTGAAGGCGGTCTTCGGTTTCACTCCGAGCACGAACATCGGGCTCGGGTTCTACACCGCGCTCCAGAGCGTTCCGGCGTTCTGGCCGTCATGGGCCGAGGGGCGGGCGGTCCCGTGCCTCATCCCGTGCGGGATCGACCAGGACCCGCACTTCCGCCTGACGCGCGACGTCGCCGAGGGATTGGGCTACCCGAAGCCGGCGCTCGTCCACTCGAAGATGGTCCCCGGCCTCCTCGGCGAGGGCGTGATGTCGACCACGGGGAATCGCGCCGACGACGCGCTCTTCCTGAACGATCCGCCGAAGGTCGTCGAGCGGAAGCTCCGCGCCGCCTTCACGGGCGGTCGCGCGACCGTCGAGGAGCAGCGCCGCCTCGGGGCCGTCCCCGAGGTCTGCTCGATCTGGGCGCTGTGGCGGACCCGGTTCGCCGAGTCGGACGAGAAGTTCGAGGAGGTCACGCGCTCGTGCCGCTCGGGAGAGCTGCTCTGCGGCGACTGCAAGGGCCAGCTGATCGAGCGGGTCCACGCGTTCTACGAGACGCACGCCGACGCGCGCGAGAAGGCGAAGAGCTGGGCCGAGTCGGCGATCGTCACCGAACCCCCGCGGCCGCTCTAGCGGTCGGGGACCTCCGCTGCCGCCCCGGTGGGCCTACCCAACCTCGGGGCGGACCGAGGACGGAGGCTCGGGTCGCCGGAGGGCCGGTCCCTCGGGCCCGCCGAGCGGGGTCGCGGTCGGCACGGGCTCGGTCGAGCCGGCCCCTTCGACCGCGGTCAGGAGCTTGAGCATCGGTCGGAACAGCGAGCGCGACGCCCGGCTCGGGTCGAGCGTGTACGCGCGGTCGTACGCCGCGACCGCCTCCTCCTCCTCCCCGAGCGTCAGGAGCGAGAGCGCGAGCTCGAGCCAGCTCTTCGCCTCGCGGCTCCCCTCGCGCTCGCCGGTCTCCTCGACGTGGTCGTCCTCGGCGAGGGGAGGGAGCGCGCGCGGCGCGCCATCGGGGCCCGAGCCGTCGCGCGAGAGGACGAGCGCGCGCTCGAACGCGGCCGAGGCGCCGCCCTCGTCGCCCGATTCGGCCAGTGAGACCCCGAGGCGATGCCAGGCGACGAGGTCGTCCGGCGTGAGCGCGACCGTGCGGCGGAACGCGAGCGAGGCGAGCCCCCACTCCTCGCGGAGCGAGCGGGCGACGCCGAGATGGAACCACGCCTCCGCGTTCGCGGGAGCGAGCTGGACGGCGCGCGACAACGCGCCCTCGGCCTCCCGCGCGCGCCCGAGGTGGGCGAGGCAGATGCCGTAGTACGACCACGCGCCCGCGTCGTCCGGCTCCGCGCGGACCACGTCCAAGAACGCCCGCTGGGCGAGATCGTACTCCCGGCGTTCGTAGTGGCGGACCCCCGCCTCGATCCCCGGACTCACGAGCGGCGCACCGGGCGCCCTCACCGCCGCGCGAGAGAAAAGCCTGCCGCCGTACCGGCACGGGGCCGTACGGCGCCCGCCGTGCGGCACCGTCGCGCGGCGCCGCCGGCCTTATATGGGGCGGGCGGCCATGCGCGAGCAAGGAATCCCCGAGCCCACCCCCATCGAGCGTCCCGCCCGTCATTTCTCGACGAGTGTTCTCTCGACGAGGGTCGCTCCCCGATTCCGAACGCGAAACGCGACCAAAGAAGGCGACCAGCGATGGTGGACAAACCCCTGACGAAAGTGCGCGACCTGACGCCGAACTCGAAGCAAGTGAACGTCCTCGCCAAGGTGTTGAGCGTGGGCGAGGCCAAGGAGGTCATGGGCAAGTTCGGCGACCCCCGGAAGGTCTGCGAGGCCGTGGTCGGAGACGACTCGGCCGTGATCACGCTCTCGCTCTGGAACGAGCAGATCGGGACGATCGCCAAGGACGAGGTGATCCTCGTCGACAACGGCTACGTCTCCCTCGTCCGCGGGCACATGCGCCTCAACGTCGGGCGGTACGGCAACCTGTCGAAGTCGACCGAGGCGATCGCCGAGGTCAACCAGACGCTCGACATGAGCCAGCAGGAGTTCGAGAGCGAGCGCCGGTCGTTCGGCGGCGGCTACCGCGACCGCGGTGGCGGCTACGGTGGCGGCGGCGGCGGGCGATACTCCGGTGGCGGCCAGGGCGGCCAGAGCGGCGGCCAGGGCGGTCGCGACCGCTCGGACAGCTACAAGCGCTACTAGCGCCCCGTCCCCGGGCGCGGCGCCAACCCGTTCCTTCCCTTCCCTCCGCTCGGCGGCGGGCCGTATTGGATTAAATACCGAGCCCAGCTTCGGACGCCTCGTCGATGGCCGACGAGCAGCGCGAACTGACCCTCTACGTTCAGTCGAAGCGGGCGATCAAGACGTTCATCCGGACCGCGAGCCCGATCGAGCAGGCCGGCTTCTCCGCACGGAACAGCCCCGGCTCCGCGGGCGAGGAGCAGGCGATGGGGGAGGAGGGAGTCTTCTTCCTCTCCGACGACCAGGCGCGCGCCGCCGCGCTCGCCGAAGAGGTGGCGAAGCACCGCGGCTACCACCTGAAGGTCGTCGACATCGAGAAGGTCGGACGCGTCGAGCGGATGATCGCCGAGCACCTGCGCGGGGTGCAGACGTTCCCGGTGTTGATCTCGCCGAAAGGTCCGCGGCTCGAGGGCGCCGTGAACTTCACCGAGGAGAAGCTCTCCGAGCTGATGCCGAGCGAGCTGAAGAGCGTCCGGGCGTTCAGCTACCTCAAGGTCCGCGGCGGCGACCTCGACCGGATCCGCAACCTCCTCGAGACGTTCGACGAGGTGAAGGAGCTCCACTTCCTCACGGGCGATTGGGACATCTTGGTCGTCCTCGAGTTCGCCCCGCCGACCGCGAGCAAGCGCCGGGTCCTCGACTTCGTGACCGAGCGGATCCGCGGGATCCCCGAGATCCTCGACACGTCGACGGTCGTCCCCGAGTACTCGCTGACGAAGTTCCCGATCGCGGGCTAGCGTCCCCGCTCTGAGGGGACCGCCGGTCCCCCGTCGACCGGCCCGAAGATCCGGGCGAGCCCGTCCGCGAGGAACCGGTGGGCGTCGACGCCCTTCGGCGTCAGCTCGAGGAGGTCGTCGGTCCCGGGGGCGGCCACGACGAAACCGAGACGGACGAGGTACTCGAGGTACCGCTGGAAGACGGTGTAGTTGAGGCCGGCGCGCTGCTGGAGCGGCGTCCGCCGGATCGGGCCCGGCGCCGTCGACATCGCCTCGAGGAGTCGTCCGATGACGAACACGTCGGGCCGGCCTATCATGCCGGCGATCCCGCGAATCGCCAGAGGAACTCCGCCTCGAGGGCGGAGACCTCGCGCACCTGCCGATCAAGGTGCTGTTGGAACCCACCGATCCACTGTTGGCCGATCCGGTAGAGGAGGTAGACGAACGGACACACGAATCCGAGACCGAGCACGACCCCGAGGAACGGGACCAGGGACGCCGATCCGGCGGTCGCGGTCTCGACCACCAACCCGACGGCCCCATCGAGGCCGAGAAGGCACCCCGCGATCGGCAGGATCGACCAGTCGACCTCTACCTTCGCGTTCGTCAGGAGCTTCTGGGACTCCACGACCTGTTGGGTCCACCCGGGGCGTTCGTCGGGTCCGCGCGGCCGCGCCGGGCCCGGGCTCACGCCTCGGATGACCGCGCGGGAGGCCGCCCGGGCCGCGAACAGCTCCCGAACCGCCGCGACGAGCAGGAGGCCCGCGGGCGCGAACGACACGAGGTAAGCCCAGAGGGGAGGGACGGAGAGGCCCGAGGAGCCGTTCGTGACCGAGCCCGGGACGGGGAAGAAGAGGCCCAGGAGGACGAGCACGAGGAATCCGCCGTACGCGGCGTAGAAGCTGCCCCAGGCGAGCCAGGAGACCCGGCGACTCCGCCGCGCGAGGTCCTGCGCGCCGTCGAGGATCGCGCGGGAGGCATCGACGACGCCCACCATCCGGCTCCGGTCCGGCCCCGGCGCGGCGGCGCGCATCGACCGGGGAGCGGTGGGCGGGGGTTTACTTCTTCCTCCGCGACGGTCCGTGCCGGCACGGCCTCGTCAGTGCCGTCGGGCGCGCCGGCGCCGTCGACCCGGTACGACGGGGAGCTGCCGCGCATGCGTGCCGGCCGCCGCGCCGGGCTCCGGGGTCCCGTAGAGCGGTTCGACCGTGAGCGGGTGGTCCTCGAGCCACGCGACCCCCTCGACGTACGCCGCGAACGACTCGAGGCTCGTGAACAGCGGGATCCCGAGCTCGATCGCCCGTCGCCGGAGGATGTACTCGTCCTCGAGCATGCGCTCGAACTTCTCCTGGGTCAGGGAGAGCGGGACGTTGAGCAAGAGGTCGATCTCGCCGTGCTCGAGCGCTTCGGTCACGTTCGGGTGGCGTTCGGGCTCGCTGACCTTGTGGAGGATCCGCACGCCGCGGATCCCGCGCGACGCGAGGAACGCGCCCGTGTCCTCGGTCGCGGCGACCTGGAGCCCGAGCCCGCGCAGGCGCTGGGCGACCGGCAGGAGCGCCTCCTTGAGCTCGGGGCCCCCGACCGAGAGGAACGCGGTCCCGCGGCGCGGGACGAGCCGGACGCCGGTCGCGACCAACGCCTTCACGAGCGCGTCGGAGAACGTCGGGCCGAAGCAGGCGACCTCACCGGTCGACTGCATCTCGACGCCGAGGAGCGGGTCCGAGCCGGCGAGCTGGAGGAACGAGAACTGCGGGACCTTGACCCCCCACCGTCCCGGGGGCAGGGGCGCGATCCCCTCGCGCGAGATGGGGCGGCCCAGCATCGCTCGCGCCGCCTCGCGGAGCAGCGGCACGCCGGTCGCCTTCGCGAGGAACGGCAGCGATCGGCTCGCCCGCAGGTTCAGCTCGATGATCTGGTACGCCTCGTTCTTCACGAGGAACTGCACGTTGAACGGGCCGCGGATCTCGAGGGTACGGGCGAGGCGGGCGGCGGCGTCGATCAGCTCGGCCTGCACCGCGCGGGCGGTGTGCCGCGGCGGGAGGCAGAAGATCGCGTCCCCCGAGTGGACCCCGGCGCGCTCGACGTGCTCGAGGACCCCGGCGACCAGCACTCTCGTCCCGTCCGAGATCGCGTCGAGCTCGACCTCGTCCGCCCCCTCGACGAACTTCGTGATCACGACCGGGTGCTCGGGCGAGACCCGCGCCGCCTCCGAGAGGAACCGGGCGAGGTCGGTGCGGCCCCAGATCACCCGCATCGCCTGCCCGCTCAACACGTAGGACGGGCGCACGAGCACCGGGTAGCCGACCTCGTCGGCGAACTCGCTCGCCGCGTCCACGGTCGTGAACGCGCGCCACGCCGGTTGCGGGATCTGAAGACGTTCCAACAGGCGCGCGAACTCCGCTCGGTTCTCGGCGGTGTCGATCGAGTCCGCCGAGGTGCCGAGGACCGGGATCCCGCACGTCTTCAGCAGCGGGGTCAGGTTCTGGGCGAGTTGGCTCCCGACGCACGTCACGACGCCGGCGAACGACTCGAAGTCGACGAGGTCGCGGGTCCGCTCGAGCGTGATCTCCTCGAAGTAGAGCCGGTCGGACCGGTCGTAGTCGGTCGAGACGGTCTCGGGGTTCGAGTTCAGGACGGAGACCCCGGGGACCCCTTCCGCCTTCAGCCCGTCCACGAGGTTCATGGTCGACCAGTCGAACTCGACGCTCGAGCCGATGCGGTAGGGGCCCGCCCCGATCACGAGCACCGAACCCGGCGGCATCGGTCGGACGTCGTCCGCGTCCGCGCGGTAGGTGAGGTAAAGGTAGTTCGTCCGCGCCGGCCACTCGCCGGCGAGCGTATCGATCATGCGGACGCGGGGTCGGACGCCTTCGGCGAGCCGACGGCGTCGGACCTCTTCCTCGTCAACGCGCGCGGCGCGGCCGATCGCGCGGTCGGATAGGCCGAGCTCCTTCGCCCGCCGCAGGAGCGCGACGGGCAGCTCCCCGCCCGGCGCCGACTGGAGCGCCCGATGCGACGCTTCGATCTCGGCCAGGCAGTCGACGAACCAGCGATCGATCCAGGTGACCCGCGCGATCGTGTCGGGGTCGATGCCGGCCCGCAGCCCCTCGAGCACGCGCGAGAGGATCTCGGGGGTCGGCCGCGCGAGGTCGGCGAGGATCGCGTCGCGCGGCCGGACCTCGGCGGGCGGGACCAGGTCGGCGCGGGGGTCGCCCATCCGCACGGCCTTCGAGATCGCCTCGGGGAACGAGGCGCCGATCCCCATCACTTCCCCGACCGACTTCATCGCCGGGCCGAGCCGCCGGTCGGCCCGCTCGAACTTGTCGAGGTCCCACCGGGGCAGCTTCACGACCACGTAGTCGAGCGACGGCTCGAAGCAGGCGGTCGTGACCCCGGTGATGCGGTTCTTCAGCTCGGGCAGCGTGTAGCCGAGCGCGAGCTTGGCCGCGACGTAGGCGAGCGGGTAGCCGGTCGCCTTGCTCGCGAGCGCGCTCGAGCGGGAGAGCCGGGCGTTGATCTCGATCGCGTAGTACTCCTCGCTCACCGGGTCGAGGCAGAACTGGATGTTGCACTCGCCGACGATCCCGCAGGCGTCGGCGGCGCGCAGCGCGGCCTGGCGGAGCATCTGGTACTCGTGGTCGGTGAGCGTCTGGCTCGGCGCGACCACGATGTTGTCGCCCGTGTGGACGCGCATCGACAGGACGTTCTCCATGTTGCAGACGGTGAGCGTGTTCCCCTTCGCGTCCCGGACGACCTCGTACTCGAGCTGCTTGAACGCCCCGACGTACCGCTCGAGCAGGATCTGCCCGACCGGGCTCGCGCGGAGTCCTCGGGCGACGACCTCGCGGAGCTCGCTCGCGTCCTGGGCGACGCCGCCGCCCTTTCCCCCGAGCGTGTAGGCGACGCGGACCATGACGGGGTAGCCGAGGAGCTCGACCGCCGCGACCGCCTCCTCGTACGAGTAGACCGCCCGGCTCGGCAGGGTCGGGACGCGGGCTCGCGCCATCGTCCGTACGAACTTCGCGCGGTCCTCGGTCGCCTTGATGCCGGCGAGCGGCGTACCGAGGACGCGGGTTCCCGAGGCACGCAGCGCGCCCGAATCCGAGAGCTGCACCCCGCAGTTGAGCGCGGTCTGTCCGCCGAACGAGAGCAGGATCCCCTCGGGACGTTCGGCCGCGAGGATCGGGGCGACGAAGTCCGGCACGAGCGGCTGAAAGTACACGCGGCCGTTCCGCGGCGGGTCGGTCTGCAGGGTCGCGATGTTCGGGTTGACGACGATCGCGTAGACGCCCTCCTCCTCGAGCGCCTTCAAGCACTGGCTCCCGGAGTAGTCGAACTCGCCGGCCTCACCGATCTTGAGCGCGCCGCTCCCGAGGAGGAGCACCTTCGTCGGCAGCGTCGGCGTCATGCGCGGCGCTTCACCTTCCCGACGAACCGGTCGAAGACGAACCCGGCCTCCTGCGGGCCGGGGTGGCCCTCGGGGTGGCCCTGGAGCGCGAGCAGGCGTCCCGCGCGGTCGCGGAGGCCCTCCAGCGTCCCGTCGTCCGGGTTCGTCGCCCAGACCTCGAGCCCGGTCCCGGCGAGCGACCTCGGGTCGACCGCGTAGCCGTGGTTCTCGCTCACGATGAGCGCCGTCCCGTCCGCGAAACAGATCGTCTTGTTCTGCCCCCGGTGGCCGTACTTGAGCTTGAACGTCGTCCCGCCCCGGGCGAGCGCGAGGAGCTGCTGGCCGAGGCAGATCCCGAGCGTCGGGAGCTCGCGCGTCGACGGTCGTCCGAGTTCCTCGATCGCGGCCGCCAGCTCGGCCGGGTCCCCCGGACCGTTCCCGACCAGGAGGCCGGCGACGCGCCGCCCCTCCCACTTCGTGGGCACCTCGTGGTCGAACGGCAGTCGGAGCACGGAGACGCCGCGGTCGAGGAGCGCCCGGAGAATGCTCGACTTGACCCCGCAGTCGAGGACCGCGACCACGGGCCCGCCGCGGCGGGCGAGGAGCGTGGGCCGGGTCGGCGCGACCTCGGCCATGAACCGCTCCTCCCCGTACTGGGGAGCGGCGCGGATCGCGTGCGCCAACGCCTCGTCCGACGGCCTCGGGTCGGCCGGGCCCACGTCGAGGACCCCGCGGACCACGCCCCGTGCGCGCAAGTGCTCCGTCAGCCGGCGGGTGTCCACGCCCTGAATCCCCGGAACGTTCTCGGCGCGGAGCCAGTCGTCCAGCGAGCCTCCGCTCTCCCAGTGATTCGGCGCGGTCGTGCCCCGCACGACGACCCCCCGCGGCTGGACCTCGCCGCTCTCGAGCCGCGGGAGCCCGTCGGCGTCCGGCGCGTTCTCGGGCACGCCGTAGTTGCCGATCAGGGGGTACGTGAACGTGAGGATCTGGCCCCGGAACGACGGGTCCGTGAGCGACTCGGGGTACCCGGCCATTCCGGTCGTGAACACGACCTCGCCGACCCGGCGCGTCGTCGCCCCGAGCCCGACGCCATCGAACCGAGTACCGTCCTCGAGAAACAGCGTCGCCCCGAGCGCGCGGTTCGCGGCGCGGGCCGGCACGGGCGTTGAGAACCCGAAGCGAAGGAGGAAAGGGTGCGTCCTTAACATTTGCCGTCGCGCGACGGGCCCGGGCGCGTCGTCGTCGGCCGGTACGGCCCCGCCCGGCCGAGGCAGTCCTGAAATCCCCCCGCCGGTAGCTTCGGCCGTGCCCGGCCTCCCGCGCCTGCGCGACGCCTACGATGTCGTCGTGATCGGGGG
Source organism: Thermoplasmata archaeon (assembly GCA_030037855.1). Lineage (GTDB taxonomy): Archaea > Thermoplasmatota > Thermoplasmata > Lutacidiplasmatales > UBA184 > Lutacidiplasma. The sequence goes on from JASHPY010000061.1 coordinate 12,064, forward strand.
CGGACACGCCGGTCTCCAGGCCGGCCTCAAGGCCGCGCTCCTCGGCTACTCGGCGGCGATCATCGATCGCGGTCCGAAGTACTCCCGCTCGTACTACGCCCCGCGCATGGACAACATCCCCGGGTTCCCGAACGGGATCTCGGGCCACAAGCTGCTCGACGAGCAGATCGCCGCGGTGCGCGCGAGCGACGGTGTGGACTACTTCACCCCCGCGCGGGCCGGAGCGGTCGCGCGCACGGAGGCGGGGTACGCCGTCACGTTCGACTGGCTGAAACAGAGCCACGTCGCGCGCGGCCGGGTGCTGATCCTCGCCCAGGGGGTGGTCGACCGGATCCCCGAGGTCCGGGGCGAGATCGACCGGATCTTCCCGTGGGCGAACATGGCGCTCGTCGACTTCTGCATCCTCTGCGATGGCCACGAGCTCATCGGAAAGTCGGTCGCGGTCATCGGCGACGACGCCTTCGCGGCCCGCACGGCGCTCGACGTCCAGCACTTCCGACCGTCGTCCGTCGCGCTCTTGACGCACGGCCGACCCCTCCTCGCCACCGAGGCCGAGGCGGACCGCGCGACGCTCTCCGCCGCGCTCCGCGAGCACGGGATCGCGGTCACCGAGCTCGAGATGGTCGACTTCGACGAGATCCGGGAGAAGCGCTTCGGCGTCCAGTTCGCGGACGGCAGCCACCAGAGCTTCGATCGGGGGTTCAGCGCGCTCGGCTGGTACGACATGCACCCGGCCTTCCCGCGCGCGCTCGGATGTCGCTTCGACCCCGAGGGGTACGTCGTCACGGACGAGGACTGCCGCGCGATCGCCGACGCGAGCGGCGAGCCGATCCCCGGCCTCTACTGCGTCGGGGACCAGCGGCGGGGGTGGAACCAGATCCCCGAGGCGTGGGCGAGCGCCGAGCGCGCGGTGATCCACGCCTACGCTGAGTACCTGTAGCGGGCGCTAGCCCGCCGCCGGCGCGCGCGGGGTTCCCGCGACGTCGAGCTGACGCGCGAGGTCCGGAAGGTCGTTCGCGACCGCGGACGCGCCGGCGGCGAGGAACCGGTCGGCGGTCATCGGCGCGTCCGTGGAGACCTCGGATGGGTCGGGGAGGACCGCGTAGAATCGGACCCGGGCGCGGGTCGCACACTCCGCGTCGATGAGATGGTCCCCGACGTAGAGGGCGCGCTCGTCCGGGATCCCCATGTCCCGCAGCAGGGTCTGGAGCGCCTCGGGGGACGGCTTCGCCGGACCCGGCGCGCTCCGGCTGCGCAGGTAGGCGAAGTAGGGGCCGAGGCCGGTGCGCGTGAGCGCTCCCCGCGCGAAGAACTCGGAGCTGCGGGTGAGGATACCGAGACGAAAGCCGCGTTCCTGGAGCGCGCGCAACAGGGAGTCGGCGCCGGGCCGAGCGACCGTGCGGGGCAGCGCCTCCGCCTCGATCGCGTCGATCCGCTTCGGGTACTCGGCCTCGAAGCGGAAGAGATTCCCCTCGGGCGCGCCCGAGTTCGTCAGCTCCTGGCGAGCCGCCTCCACGATCCGATGGATCGGCTCCGACACCGAGAGGTGTCCCGGGGTCACCCCGTAGCTTTCGGCGACCCGGATCACTTCCCGGCGCATCCGGCCGAAGTCGTGGTGCGACAGGACGAGCGTGCCGTCGAGGTCGAAGACGACCCCGAGCAACGGCTCGAGGAAATGCGGCTCGGCGTCGCGGGGCGGCATCTCGCCTCCGCTCCGAAACGGCCCGGTAGGGGAGGTAAGGGTTTGCCTCCACCGGCACCGAGGGTCCGGTCGATGAGCTACGGGTTCGCGTGGTACGCGAGTCCGTACCACGTCGCGCGTTCCTTGTCGTAGGTCGTGCCGCACTGGTAGCAGAAGAAGATCCGAACCGGGGGCTCCTTCGGCTCGAACTCCATCGCCGCCCCGCAGATCGGGCAACAGAGCTTCGACTCGATCTCGGGAAGTCCGTGCCAGGCGTCGCGGCGACGATCGTAGACGACCCCGTGATGCGGGCACGTGTACATCGGGTACGGCACGTTGGCCCCCGACGGTCCCGCCATCCCGCGACCGCAGACCGGACAGTACATCGGGACGGCGAGGGGCTCGAGGCGCGAAGAAGCTAGCGCTTTGCGTGCGCGCCGCCGGAACGGGGGCGCCGCAACGTCACCACGGACTCGCGGAGCACGAACGACCGCCGCTGGCCGCTCCGCCGCGCGCGCGCCACTTCGACCGAGACGATCTCGAGCCCGACCGTGGCCCCGAGACGCGCGGTGAGGAGATCGCCGGGGACATACGCCCCTGCGAGCAACGAGTCGCCGACGACGAGCACGAACCGTCCGTCCGGTGCGAGCGCGTCCCGCACGCGGACGAGCGCGGCGGCGAGGTCGGCGAAATAGCGCCGCACGACCGCGTGCACGTCGTCCCGCCGGTAGGAGCGTTTGCGCGCGACGTTCTCCCGGATCCGGGACAGGATCTCGTCGAGCCACGGGTCCCCCGACCCCGACACTCCGAGGTACGCCGCGGTCTCCGACCGCGGCAGGTTGTCGCACGCGACCTCGGCGCGCCGGAGCGCGGCGAGGTCCGCGTACGAGCGGGCGTAGCCGAGCCAGGCGAGGTCGACCTTGTAGTTCATCACGTAGTCCATCCCGTTGACGTAGGGCGGACTCGTGATCGCGAGCGCGACCGAACCGGCGGGCCATCGGACGTCGCGGGCGTCGCCTTCGACCACCCGGCTCGCCGGGCCCCAACGGGGGCGCTCGAGCTCCAGCTGCCCGAGGTCCTCGGCCATCGCCTCGGTGGCGGCGAGGAAGCGTTCGAACGGAGACCCCTCGGGCCCCCGGCGACGACGGTCGTAGCCGAGGCACGGGGAGCGGTGGAGTCGACTCGAGGGGATCAGGATTCGCCCGAACGCGAGGCGCAGCGCGTCGCCGACCGGGGTCCCGGCCGCCGGCAGCGCGTCCCGTAGCCGCGTGAGGTCCTCGAGGGCGACCGGGTCGAATTGACGACGGGTTTCCCGGAGGAACGGGAGCGGGCCTACGGCTCGTCGCCGGGCGCGCGCGAGCACCTGCCGGGCGGTGTCGCGCAGCGCGGACGCGTTGAGCTCAAACCGCGTCTTGACGCGCGCCGCGAGCACCGCGGGCGCGAGGAGCTCGGTACCGAGCGCGCGGGCCCCCGCGCGCCGCGCTTCGACCAGGGTCGTGCCGCTCCCCGCGAACGGGTCGAGGATCGCCGCGCCGTGCGGGAGCCCGGCCGTGGAAACGATCCCCCGGACGAACTCGGCCGAGTACCCCTGCACGTACGGCCACCAGCGGTGGATCGGGAGCGCCTCGTTCGCGCGGAAGGTGATCGGTCCCGCGTACTCTCCGAGCGAGATCCCGTTCTCGCGGGAGAAGCGTTCGACGTACGCCGCCGGGTCGACGAAGTCGACCCGATCGGACAGGTGCTCGAACGCCCGGAGCACGTAGAGACCCCGCCCGATCCGCAGGACATCCCCCCGGAGCGAGAGGCTCGCGAGCGCCCGCTCGACCCACTCCCGCCGGTGGTCGATCCGGGAGGCGAGCTGCCGGACGGTCGCGCCGACGGCCCCGGTCTCCTCGAGCGCCCCGCGGAGCGCGACGTCGAGCTCCGGTGGCACGGCGGCCGGCACGTCGCTCCGAGAGCGGGCCCTCCCTATGACCCTGCGCGTGCGGGCGGGCGCGACCCCGCTGTCGCGCGCCCGGTGACGGGACGATCCTCCCAGCGGTGGCGACGGATCGTCGCGCGCAGGGAGTCCCGGACCTTTCGACGCTCGGCCCGGAGCGCCGCGACCCACTCGGTCGCTCGCAGGTCGGGCCCGAGCTCTCCGAGCACGACGTCGAGGTCGTGCAGCCGCCCGAGTCCGCTCTGCAAGCGACGGACGGCCGGCGGGAACCGGTCGAGCGGGGAGCCGTCGAGTCGCGTGCGAACCTCGGAGAGGTGACGGAGCCGCCGTACCTGGATCCGGAGTCGATGGAGGCGGGTCGAGCTCGGGTGGCGACGGGCCCTGCGATGCGCCGTCCGGACCTTGTCGTGCCGACGCGATTCGGCCCGGTCAAGGACCGCGGCGAGGTCGGTCGCGGAGCCGCGCCGGGGCGGAAGCTCGAGCCCCTCCCGGAGTCCCTCGAAGAGGTGGGCGTCCCGTTCCGACTGCAGGTAGACGCGCAGGAGCTCGCGACCGGTCCGTCCGTCGTCGCGCAGGCGCGCGCGCAACCGGGCGACCCGGACGCTCTCCGGACGCGGGGGCTTCGGCAGCGTGGGGCCTTCGAGCAGACCGAGCACGACGTCCCGGTCGCGGACCCGGCCGATCAGGCGCGCGAGCCGCTTCAGGCGCCGGTCGAGGGGTCGGAGGAGCTCGCGCGTCCGCTCGGGGAGGACTGCCTCCCAGATCGCGAGCGCGTGCCGAAGGCGACGCATCCCGCGATGGAGGTCGTGCAGACGTTCCGGCGAGGGCGCACCGCGATCGATGACTTCGTCGACCGAGCCCGCCACGTCGGCCAGAAGGTGGTCGAGCTCCCGGGCGAGCGTCGACGGGCGGATTCGCGCGCGCGCCGGTCCCGCCACGCCCGATCCCCTCCGGTGGCGCCACGGCCCGCGACTAGTTAGGTCTCTGCCGCGGGGGCCGGGCGCGCTCAGCCATAATAGGCGAGGTACCTCCCGAGCGGCGTGGAACGTTCGGCCGCCCGGGAGCCGCCCCGAGCGAACGGCGGTTCCCGGCACGGACCCGAGCGGACCCTCGGGGTGATCGACGTCGGCTCGAACACGGCGCGGTGCGTCGCGTTTGAGGCTTCGGCGTCCGGGAGCGTCCGGGCCTTTTACGAGGCGAAGGAGTCGCCGCGACTCGGGCTCGACCTCGGCCCGGACGGGCGGCTCGCTCCGGAGGCGATCGACCGGGGGGTCGCGGCGGTCGAGCAGTTCGACCGGACCGTGCGCTCGCTCGGGCTTTCCCGGACGATCGCGGTCGCAACGAGCGCCGTTCGCGATGCGCCGAACGGCTCGGAGTTCGTTCGCCGGGTCGCGCGCGCGACCGGCATCGACCTTCGCATCATCTCGGGTGCGGAGGAGGCCCGGTACGCCTACCTCGGCGTGGCCGGCGCCTGGGAGCTCGGCCACGACCTGGTCTCCGACCTCGGCGGGGGCTCCCTGCAGCTCGCGGAGGTCCGCGCGGGCCAGCTGAGGAACTCCGTGAGCGTGCCGCTCGGGGTCCTGCGGCTATCGCAGCGATTCTTCGAGCACGACCCTCCGAAGCGCCGAGAGATCGACGAGCTTCGGGGCCACGCGCGCGAGACCCTCGCGTCCGTGCTCGAGGCGTTCGGCGGCACGGGCTACCGCGTCTTCTCGGTCGGCGGCACGGTCCGCTCGCTCGCCCGGGCGGCGATCGAGCTCCGCGACTATCCGGTCGAGCGCGTCCACGGCTACCCCCTGTGGGACCACGACCTGGAGGCGCTCGGAGAGCTCCTGGGGGAAATGCCGGCGGCCAAGCGCCGAGCGGTGCCGGGGATCGGTGCCGACCGCGCGGACGTCGTCGTGGCCGGGATCGTCGTGCTGCAGGAACTCGTCCGCGCGACCGGGGCCGGGCGGCTCGTGGTCGCCGGGACCGGCATCCGCGAGGGGCTCGCCCTCGAGGCGATCGGGGCGAAGCTCCCGGCGCCCGCCGAGGAGCTCGCGGAGCGCTCCGCGGCCGCCGCGGCGGAGTCGTTCGCGTTTCGGATCGACCACGGGCGGGCGGTGGCGGACGCCGCGCTCGGGCTCTACGACGTCTTTTCGTCAAAGTTCGAGTGGGGTCGCAGCGAGGGTCTCGCGCTGCGGGTCGCCGCGTGGATGCACGACGCCGGCATCGCGATCGACCTCTGGCGCCACGCGCACCACTCCGCCTACCTGATCCAGAACTACCCGATCTGGGGGCTCGACCAGCGGGAGATCCTCCTCGCGTCGATGTCCGCGCGCCTCCACGAGGGCGGGGAGGCGCCCTCGGCGTGGAAGAAGGCGTACCTTCCGATCATCCGCCCGGCGGATGTGGAGACGGCCCGCCGCCTGGGCGCGATCCTCGAGGTCGCCGAACTCGTCTCGGCGGCTCGCCCCCGCTTCTCGTTGGGCGGCGGGGGCAAGACCCTGACGGTGGCTTTTTCCTCCCCGACCGATACGTCCCTCCCCCCGCACTGGGAGGAGAAAGCACGAAAGTCGATGGAGCGCGAGTTCGAGGTCGAGGTGCGGTTCCGTGCCGGATGAGACCCCGAGCCCGACGCACGGCTTTCCCGGCCGGCTGTTCGTTTTCGAGGGGCTCGACGGGAGCGGCAAGTCGACCCAGGCCGCGCTCCTCGGAAAGTGGCTCCAGGCGCAGGGGTACCGCGTGTTCTTCACCGAGTGGAACTCGTCCGAGCTGACGGCGGCGACGATCCGCCGGGGGAAGAAGAAGAACCTCCTCACGCCCACGACGTTCTCGCTCTTGCACGCGACCGACTTCGCGGACCGGTTCGAGCGGAAGATCCTCCCGCCGCTCCGCGCGGGCTACGTCGTCGTCTGCGACCGGTACGCCTACACCGCCTTCGTTCGCGACGCCGCGCGGGGCTGCGACCCCGCGTGGGTCCGGAACATCTACTCGTTCGCGCCGCGACCGGACCAGGTCTTCTACTTCCGCGTCCCGGTCGCGGTGACGCTGAAGCGCAAGATCGCCTCGCGCGTCAAGATCAACTACTACGAGGCCGGGATGGACCTCGGCCTCTCCCCCGACCTCCACGACAGCTACGCGCGGTTCCAGACGCGCCTGAAGAGCGAGTACGAGCGGATCGCGCGGACCGACGGCTTCACGGTCATCGACTCGAGCCGGACGGTCGAGCGGATCCAGACCGACCTGCGCGGCTACGTCCGGCCGATCCTCGAGAACTTCCCCACGGGCGAGCGGTTGATGCATGATAGCTAGGACGTACGGGAGCCGGCTCCCGGGCCTGCCCGACGAGAGCCTGAGCGGCAAGCTGATCGTCATCGAGGGGGCCGACGGCTCGGGACGGACGACGGAGGTCTCGCTCCTCCGCGAGTGGCTCGAGGTCGAGGGTCACGCGGTCGTCGACACCGGGCTCCGGCGCTCGACGCTCGTCGCGGGCGAGATCGACCGCGCGAAGCAAGGGCACACGCTCGGCGCGACCACGATGGCGCTCCTCTACGCGGTCGACTTCGCCGACCAGCTCGAGAACAAGATCGTTCCCGCGCTCGCGGCGGGGAGCACGGTCCTCGCCGACCGGTACATCTACACTCTGATGGCGCGCGCGGTCGTGCGCGGCGCGTCGCGCGAGTGGGCGCGCCGGCTCTACGGCTTCGCCCTCCGCCCGGACCTCGTGATCTTCCTCGAAGCCCGACCCGAGATCCTCCTCCACCGCGCGATCTCGAAGTACGGGTCGCTCGACTACTGGGAGTCGGGGATGGACCTCTCCCTCTCGCGGGACCTCTTCGAGAGCTTCTTCGCCTATCAGGACCGGCTCTCCAAGGAGTTCGCGTGGGTCGGCGCGGAGTACGGCTTCCACCGGGTGGACGCGAATCGGCGTCCGGAGCAGGTCCACGACGATGTCCGTGCGCTCGTCGCCCCGCTCTACGCCGGTCCCTTCGGGGCGCGCCCCGCGACGCGCCCCCGCCCGCCCGTCATTCCGCGAGCCGCGCGAGCTGCTTCCTCGTGAGCAGCCAGCCGAGGCGCGCCGCGCCCGGCCGGATCGAGCTCGGGAACTCGAGGAGGGCGGCGCCGGCCTTCCCGAGGTGCGCGAACTCGACCGCCTCGCCGGTGAGCGCGAGGCCAACGAGCCCCGCGAGCGTTGGTTCGTGACCGACGAGGACCACCGTCCGACCCGGGCCCGCCACGCCCCGCAGCGGAGGGAAGATCGCGGCCGCCTCCTCGTCGAGGTCGAGCTCGGGCCAGTCGACCAGCCGGGGGGCCGCGCGGACGGAGACGCGAAGCAGCTCGGCCGTGCGGCGCGCCCGCGCCGCGGGGCTCGTCGCGATCGCGTCCACCCGCCCGACGAGACCCGCCAGGCCTGCCGCGGCGCGCCGCGTCTCCGCGACCCCTTTCCGTGAGAGCGGCCGCGCGCGGTCGTCCGGCCAGCGGACGGGGTCGCGATCCTCGGCCGGGCCGTGACGCACCAGTACGACGCGCGCCGCCCGCACCGGCTCGGTCACGCCCGTCCTCCCCCCGAGGAAGCGGGGAGGCACTCCCGCGGAAAGCCGTTCCGCGCCCGCGGCGAGCGCCTCACCCCGGGATCGGAGCCGCGTCGGGTCCCGCCCGGTCGGTCAGCCCGGTCGGGACCGCGCGGTCGAGCGCGACCTGCGCGATGTCCTGGGCGTAGGCGACCGTCCGGCCGATCGACTCCAGGATCCGGGAGACCGCCGCGGCGGTCGCGGGCGGCATCGTGCCGCCCCCCACGGCGGGGAGCAGTCGTTCCGAGAGCGCACGACCGGAGGCGAGCAGCGCATCTCCCATGTCGAGGAGGTCGTTCGCGGCCGTCCCGTCGCGCGCGGCGAGGACGCCCTCGAGGTGGACCATCGCCTGCCGATGGAAGGGCCGCAGGGACGCGAGGGGCCCGGTACCGTCGGGCAGGTCCCCGAGGCGCCGTCCGACCTCTCCGAGGACGATCGCGTGGTCCGCGATCCGCTCGAGGCTTCGCGCGACCGTCCAGGCGCCGAGGAGGTCGCCGCGGGTCCCCTCGGACTCGAGGCCCAGCGACGCGAGCCGCTGGACGTACCACGCTTCGCGGTCGACCTCGTCGTCCCGCCGCTCCCAGTAGCTGTCGTCCCCGAGCGGAAGGCGCGTCCAGCTCCCGACCGCCTCACGCTGGAAGGCGACCACCATCCGTCCCATGCGCGTGAGCCGCTCGGCGACCGATACCGGGCTATCGTAGGCGAGGTCGCGGAGCCGGAGGACGCCCGCCTCCTCCGAGACGATCTCGGGCTGGCGCGTACGGCGACAGAACGTGCGAACGATCTCCCGAGTGCCCCCACGCGGAGGGGCGCGGTCGATGACGACGAACTCCCGCGCTCCTGCGAGGTACGCGCCGAGGAGACGTCGGAACAGGTGCTCGGGAGATTCGTCCGGGCCGACCGTGACGGTCGCGACGGTGGTGCGGGCGAGACGGAACGCGTCCCCGGGCGCTCCGGCGCCGGTGGCGCGGGCCGAGATCCTCGGACCGGTGGAGTCGGCGGTGCGTCGCGGCACCCGGGTCGAGGGACGGGGCCCGGCACGGGGCCGGGCGACGCCGGGGGTCGATCCCCGCTCTGCGGGGTGGATCGTTTCGCTCATCGGGAGCGCTATCGGTCCAACGACATATATAGAATTTCAATTTAGACTATACAAAATACTATAGGTATGATTCCCGAGGTCCGCCGGCCGCTCGGACGCCCCACGGGGAGCCCGACGGCGAAGGATGGGCCGGGACGGATTCGAACCGCCGATCTCCGCGTTGTAAGCGCGGCGTCCTCACCGCTAGACCACCGGCCCCGGGTCGGCCCGAGGTCTCTCCCCCGTCATGGCCGTGTCGGTAGGCTGGCGGCCCGGTGTCGGACGCGTACGGCGAGTCCGTGCCCGAGCTCGCTCATCAGCGGGCCCGGGAGCGCCGCCTCGCCGACCGCCGCGAGCGCGCCCTCGCGCAGCAGGAGGACGCTGTCCCCGGTGCGGATCGCCCGGTCGGCGCGACGGACCCCGGGGACGAACAGGTCCCCCGTGAGCGGAAGCGTCGGGTCGACCTCGACCGCGAGCGGCGGGTCGGGTACGAGGCGGCCGGCCCCCGCGACCGTGAGGTGGAGCAGGCCGCGCTCCTCCCGCAGCGTCGCGAGCTCCGTGCGGCCGTCCGTCAGGCGCTGGAACCACGGTCGCCCCGCGAGACGGATCGGCGGCGCGAGGAGGCGGTCGGCGGCCGAGCGGCCGAACTGGACGCTCGCGACCTCGTGGAGCTCCTCCCGCACGACCGCGAGCGGGCCCCCGGGCACTGGGTCCTCGCTCGTGAGCGCGTGGTCGAGCGCGGTCCGGAGCGCGTCGATCGCCTCGGGCGACGTCGTTCGGCCGTCGGTCACGGTCCACGAAACCTCGGACCGGTCGGCGAAGGACGCGCGCAGGAACGAGAACTCCTCGGGGTCGAGGTGGACGACGATCGACCGGTACGGTCCGTGCTCGAGGAGGTGCCGTACGCCCGCCACGACGGCCTCGCGCTCCGGGTCGAGCCAGTCGCCGGTCACCGGGATGTCGTAGTGACGCGCCGGGGGGACGTCCTCGAGCTCGCGCGGCACGAGCCCGATCGGCGAGCTCACGGAAACGACGTGGATCCGCTCCGCGGCGCGTAGACCGTCCCAGGCCTGGGCGAACCGACGGTGCGAGCGCGAGCGGCGGTACGGCTTCGTTCGCGAGCACGGCACGAGCAGTAAGACGCGCTTCGACGGAGGCGGCCGATACCGTTCGAGGAGTCGTCGGCGGAACCGCGCCATCTCCGGTCGGCGAAACGCCTCGAGCACGACGTACCCGCGCTCCCCGGCCCCGGTGACCGCCGTCCGCTCCTCGAGGAGCGGTCCGAGCTCCCGGTCGGCGTAGCGAAGCATCTCGCCGAGCGCCGGCTCCGCCGGTAGCCGGGCCTCGACCAGCTCCCGCAGCCGCCCCGCCCGCGCGGCCGCCCGCGTCTCGGCGATCGCCCGTCGATAGCAGTGCACGGCGTGCTCCGCGAGGGGCCCCGGCAACTCCGCCGCGCACGCCGGGCAGGGGCAGGTGTGCTCGGTCCGGGCCGGGGCGGCCGGGAGCGTTCCGAGCGTCGCGTCCAGATACTCCCCGCGGGACGCCGCGAGGAGCCCCTCGGTCGTGTCGACCCAGTCGACCCCGAGGTAGGCGAGCAGGGGGAGGCGGTGCGGCAGCGCCACGCGAGGCGCCCAGAGGACCGGGCCGCCGCCGTAGGTCCGTCGGACGTCGCCGAGGGCGCGAACGAAGGAGAGCCCCTCGGCCCAGAGGGCTCGGGCGTTGCCCAGCACCACGAGTTCGGGTCCCTCCGTTCCTCCCGACGGCGCCGCACCGCGGCCGACGGGGGCGTGCACGAACACGGACCCCGGTCCGACCGGCACGGCCGCGGTCGGTGCGCCGAGGATCTCGGGGGCGAGGATCGGGATCTCGAGGTCGAGCCGCGCGGTCTCGTCCGCGACGACGAGGCGGCGGCTCCCCGAGGCGCTCGGGACGCTCGCGAGCGTCAGTCGAGCGCCCGGTTCGATCGGAGGGCTGCTCTCCAGGAGCCCGGGCGTCGGCGTCGTGAGGGGTCCTACGCGCGCGGTACCGAGGAGCGCGAGGCCCTCGAGCGCCGCGACGATGCGGTGCGCGGCCGTACGCTTGCCCCGCCCTCTCCGCTCAGCGGCCGTCGGGCCGGGCCGCTCCCCGTCGCGGCCGGGCCTCGGGCGCCGCCGGGAAGAACGCTTGCCACGCGGGGAGCAACGCTTCCCGGCGCTCGGCGCCGGCTTCGGCCCGACCGCGCTTACCGAACAACGGGTCGTGCGTGTCGCGCACCTCCCGGAGAAACTCCGCCGGGTTCGCGCTCGCCTTCTCGAACCCGTAGAGGATCAGCTGGCGGAGGAAGCTCGATTGGCCCCGCCAGCCGATGCGCCGGCGGACCGCAGGATTCAGGTGCCGCTTCGCGAGCCGCCAGACCTCGTTCGTCGTTCGATGGTCGCGCGCCGAGAGGCCGATCATTACCTGAGGCATAGGACCCGAAAACCGGCCACCCGGACCGCTGATTTAGCGCGTTCGGGCCCCGCGATCATAGGATACCGTGCGCCCATCCCCCTAGACCGATCGGGAAGAACAGCGCGAGGACGACCCCCACGAGGTAGATCGCGCCGAGCGCGAAGTGGCGCTCGAACGGTACCCGGGTGCGCGTGGGTTCGCGCAGGAGCGCCGCGTCGGTCACGGCCGCGATCCCCGCGATCGCGAGGAGGGCGACAAAGTAGGCGACGGTTAACCCGATCGCGAGCCCGAACAGCGCGAGCAGGGCGAGCGCGAGGCCGTGGAGCACCGGAACGAGCCGAGCCGAGCGTTCCGGTCCGAGGCGGACCGGCACCGAGAACAGGCCGAGCTCCCGATCGCTCGCGAGGTCCCCGAGACTGTGGACGGTCTCGAACGCGGTGCCCCACGCGAGGAGGCCCCCGACCGCGAAGAGGACCGGAACCGGCAGCGTCCCTTCGACCGCGATGTAGATCGCCGCCGGCGTGATCGCTTCGACGAGGCCGAGGAAGGCGGTGGTGAACGTCGTCACGCGCTTCGTGTAGCTGTAGCCAAGGATCAGCGCGATCGCGACCGGCGCGAGGACGAACGCGAGCGGGTTGAGGAAGAAGGCGCACGCGACGAGGACCACCGCGTTCGCGGCACAGAACCCGAGGGCGAAGCCGGGGGAGGCACGCCCGGACGCGAGCAGTCGGCCGCGCGTGCGCGGATTGCGCGCGTCCAGGGTCCGGTCGGCCCAGCGGTTGAAGCTGTGCCCGGCGTTCCGGGCGGCGACGAACGCGATCACGACGAGCGCGAACGTCCGCAGGTCCGGTAGGCCGTGCGCGGCGAGGAGGAGGAACGCGAGGGCGAACGGGAGGTTCAGGCCAAGGTTCTGGATCTCGAGGAACCTCCCGAGCTCCTTCGCCGGCGGCGCCGGCGAGACCGCGCGGCCGGTCACCGGACGGACCGGCCGAGGAGCCGGGCGAGCACCGGATCGGCCCGGATCGCCTCCTCGGCCGCTCGCACCGCCGCCGGCTCCGAGCGGATCTCCTCCGGCCACGGGCGGGGGAACCCGTCTTCCGGCCGCTTGCGGGTCGCGTCGATCCCGACCTTCCCGCCGAGGTTCGGCACGGGGTTCGAGATCGAGAGCTGGTCGACCGGCCCCTGGGAGAGTTCGAGGTCGCGCCCCGGGTCGGCCTGGAGCCCGACCCGGTAGAGCACCTCGGAGAGGTCGTGGACGTCGACGTCGCCGTCGACGACGATGAGGTACCGGACGAACATCATCTGCCCGAGCCCCCAGAGCGCGTGCATCACCTTGCGTGGCTGGTCCGGGTACGACTTCTGGATCGAGACGACGCCGACGTTGATGAACAGGCCCGGGACCGGCAGGTCCATGTCGACGATCTCGGGCAGGACGAGCCGGACGACCGGCAGGAACACCCGCTCGACCGCCTTCCCGAGCACGGCGTCCTCGGTCGGCGGCTTCCCCGTGACGGTCGTGAGGTAGACCGGTTCGGCGCGGTGGGTCACCCGGGTGACGTGGAAGACGGGAAACGGCTCGGGGGCGGAGTAGTAGCCGGTGTGGTCTCCGAACGGCCCCTCGACGCGCCGCTCCGTCGGGTCGACGTACCCCTCGAGCACGATCTCCGCCTGCGCGGGCACCTCGAGGTCGACCGACCGACCCTTGACGAGCTCGAGCGGTTCCGACCGAAGGAAGCTCGCGAAGACGAAGTTCGAGATCCCCTCGGGCACCGGCGCGAGCCCCGAGAAGACGGTCGCCGGGTCGACGCCGATCACCGCGGCGACCGGCATCCGCTCGCCGCGCGCGGCCCACTTGCGGTAGTTGTTCGCCCCGACCCGGTGGACCTGGAAGTGCATCCCGAGCGTGTCGGGGCCGTACTGCTGGAGCCGGTAGATGCCGGTGTGCGGCTCGCCGGTGTCGGGGTCGGAGGTGATCACGATCGGGAACGTGATCGTCCGTCCCCCGTCCTTCGGCCAGCACTTGAGGATCGGGAGCCGGTCGAGGTCGACCGTCGGTTCCTCGACCTCCTGGCACGGTCCCGATCGGACGCGCTTCGGCGCGAGCGAACGGAGGGTCGAGAGCGTCTCGATCGTCCCCGAGAGGTCCCGGACCGCGCCGAGAACACCCGCGGGCGGTCGGAGGCGGACGAGCCGCGAGATCCGCTCCGCGACCGAGTCGACGTCGGGCGCGTCGAGCGCGAGCGCGATCCGCCGCGGCGATCCGAGGAGGTTCGTCACGACCGGCATCGAGGCCCCGGGGACGTGGTCGAAGCGGAGGGCGGGTCCGTCGGCGGCGAGCACGCGCTGGGTGACCTCCGTGATCTCGAGGTCCCGCGACACCGGGCGAGAGACCCGCACGAGGTCGCCCGCGGACTCGAGGCGCGCGAGGAACTCCCCCAGGCTCCGGAACGTCACGGGCGCGAGCGAGCCGACCGCCTTATTTAACGGGCGGAACCCCCGGAGCACAGGTTCATATCGGAACCTCGGCTCCGCGCGGCCCGATGCAGTCCGTCACGCTCGAGTTCCGCTCCGAGGACCTCACGCTCCTCGGCATCCTCCCGCCCGGCCTGTTCGCGAAGTACGAGGAGATCGAGCTGATCGAGACCCTCCGGCTCGAGCAGGGTTGGCGGCTCCAGCTGCTGCGGGTGCGCCGGCGCGGTCCCCTGCGCACGGCCGGCGAGCTCGAGCGCGAGTCGCGCCGGATCCGCTCCCTCTACGGGCTCGAGAGCTTCGAACTGGTCGAGCGCCGGCCCCGGACGCGGGACTACATCCTCCTCGTGCGCCAGCGCAACCCCGAGCGACTTCGCCGCCTCCTCTCCCTGGCCGGAGGTGAGATCGCCCCGACCGCGCCGTTCCGCCTCGACGCCGAACGGGTCGTCGCGTCGTTCCGCGGCGAGGAACGGGCACTCCGTCGCGTCCTGAAGCGGCTCGACCGCGAGGAGTTCCCGTATCGCATCGTGCGCGCCTCGGGCCGGCCGTTCGGCCCAGGGGCCATGTCACCGCTCCTCACCCCGCTCCAGGCGAAGCTCCTCGCCCGGGCGTGGGTCCTCGGATACTACGCCGTCCCGCGTCGGATCACGCTGACGCGGATCGCTCGCCAGACCGGCCGCAGTGCGACCGGTCTCGGGAAGGTCCTCCGGCGGGCTGAGGGCCGTCTCGTCGCGCGCTGGCTCGCCACCGAGGGGGGCCCGGCGGCGGAGCCGGACCTTTCGACCGCTCGGGAAGCGTAAAGAGAGCGCCCTCCTCGGCACGGCCGTGCCGCGTCCGGGCCGGACGATCCGCGTGGAGCGCGTCGCCGACCTACCGGAGGCGCCGCTCCCGGCCCGCGCGACCCTCGGCTCGGCGTGCTTCGACCTGGCGGCCGCGGAAACGACGGAACTCACTCGCGCGCGCGTCACGCTCGTACGCACCGGGCTGCGGCTGCGCGCGCCCCCGGGGACGTTCCTCGAGGTCCGGCCGAGGAGCGGGCTCAGCTCGCGCGGGGTCCTCATGGTCAACGCGCCGGGAACGATCGATCGGGACTTCGCGGGCGAGGTCCGGGTGCCGATGACCTACCTGTTCGACGGCGCGTACGAGATCCGGGCCGGCGACCGGATCGGGCAGGTCCGCCTGGTCGAGGACCGCCCGGCGGAGTTCCGTCGGGGCCGGGTCCGGGCGGTCGCCTCCCGCTCCGGCGGCTTCGGGAGCACGGGTCGCTAGCCGGACTCCGAGAGCGTCGTCTGGACGGTCTTCGGGCGCGGCGGCGCGAGCCCCCGGCCGGCGGCGGCGTCGGACTCGACCTGCTCGAGCATCGCGTGCATCCGACGCTCGCGACTCGAGGCCGCGCGCTGGAGGCCCACGTCCCGCGTCCCCTCCGCGACCAGCACGAGCACGCGGCCGGTCCGGGCCCGACCGGTGCGTCCGCGGCGCTGGATCGTCCGGATCACGTCCGGGATCGGCTCGTAGAAGACGACCAGGTCGGTCGCGGGGATGTCGAGCCCCTCCTCGGCCACCGACGTGGCGACGAGCACGTTCACCCGCCCCGACCGGAACCCGTCCAGCAGTTCGACCTGCCCGCGCTGGGAGATGCCGGCGTCCGCGCCGTGCGTCGCCTGGCCGACGAACCGCGCCGGCCGGACCCCGGGGTCGCGGAGCTGCTCGAGCTCCTCGACCAGTCGGTCGACCGTTCCTCGGTACTGCGCGAAGACGATGACGCGCGCCTCGGGTTTCCGATGCAGCTCCTCGGTGACGATCGCGGCCGCTCGGGCGAGCTTCGGATGCTCGATCGTGAGGCGCGCGAGCCGCGCTCCGACCTCGACCACGTCCGGGTCGGCCAGGAACGCGCGCTGGGCCGGGGTCATCCGCTTCCCGGCGGCGGGGGTCTGGCGGCGCAGGAACTCCCGAAGCGAGTCGACTCCCTGGCTCTCGATCAGTTCGAGGGCATGGAGCGCCTTCATCGCGGTGGCCTGGGCGGTGACGGCCTTCCACAGGTTCGGCGCCGGTCCGCTCGGCCCCCGCCCGCCGTCGATCCCGCGGTGGAGCACGGCCCCGACGTCGAGCAGCGTGCGTCGACTGACGTCGGCACCGCTCACGAGTCCGAGGGAGCGCAGGACGTCGATGGGTCGCTGGACGGCCGCGCGCAGTCGGATCGCGAGGTCCCGTACCTCCGGCGGGACCGGCACCTCGACCGTCTCCACCCCGATCCCGTGGATGTACGGCACGACGTCCGGTGAGCGGTCGGTGCGGTACTCGAACCGCTCGATCCCGAGATGGTTCCAGACCTCGCGGATCCGCGCGAGGCTCCCGCCGGGGGAGGCGGTCATGGCGAGGACCCTCGCCCCGGCACGCTCCCGGTTCGCCTCGGCGATCGCGACGTACGGATAGTCACCGACCGCGCGGTGGGCCTCGTCGAAGACGATCCGCGAGAACGTCGAGAGCGGGAACCCTCCCTCCGCGAGGTCGTTGGCGATCACCTGGGGGGTCGCGACCACGACCTGCGGGGGGTGGAGGAGGTCGGCGCGGCGTTCGGGCGGGATCGCCCCGGTGAGCGCGAGCGGCTCGGGCGCAAAGAGGGCGGCGGCGACGCTGCGGGCGTGCTGGACCACGAGGGGGCGGGTCGGGGCGAGGAAGAGGATCGATCGCGTCGGCTCGCGCAGGAGCTCTTCGGCGATGACGCGGAGCGCGATCGCGGTCTTGCCGAGCCCCGTCGGGAGGACGACCAGCGTGTTGTGCGCGAGCGCGGTGGCGGCGATCCGCTCCTGGTAGAGACGGTCCTCGAGCGCGCCGGGGCGGATCCGGGGGTGCTCGACGGTCGCCATCGGCGGGACGTTCGGGGGTCGGGAGCGGGTGCGGCTTTATTACGGGGGGTCTACGCGAGCCCGATGTTCCCGCTCTGGGCGACCGTCGTACTCCTCGCCGCCGCGGCCCTCGTCCTCGTGTACCAGGGCGCGGCGATCCTCCTCGCCTACCTGCTCGTACGGTTCGGACCGGCCCCGCCGGACCCCGCGACCCTCGGACGGGGCCACGTCTCGGTCGTGATCGCCGCGCGGAACGAGGAGGACGACCTCGGCCCGACCCTCGACGGGATCCTCGCGCAGGACTACCCCGACCTCGACGTCGTGGTCGTCGACGGGGGTTCGACCGACCGGACCCGGGAGGTCGCGGCCGCGCGCGGTCCCCGCGTGCGCTGCATTACCGAGCCCCCGCTCCCTCCGGGGTGGATCGGGAAGAGCTGGGCGTGCTGGACCGGCGTCCACGCGACCGACGGGCCGTGGCTCCTGTTCCTCGACGCAGATGTGCGGACGGACCCGGCGGCGGTGCGGACCGTGCTCGCGTGGGCGGTCCAAGAGAACGCCGACCTCGCGACGATCGGTGTCCAGGTCGAGATGGTCGGCTTCTGGGAGCGGCTGATCCTCCCGCTGTTCGTGCAGCGAGCGCTCCTGTACTACCGCCCCCCGCGGTTCGACCGCCCCGGTCGGCGGTCCGCGCTGAACAACGGGCAGTTCTGGCTCACGCGGCGGAGCACGTACGACTCGATGGGCGGTCACGAGGCCGTCCGCGGGAACCTGATCGAGGACGTCGCGATCGCCCGACGGTTCCGGGACGCCGGCCTCCGGGTCCGGTTCGCGTGGGCGCCGTCGCTCGGCCGGACGCGGATGTACCGCGATCGGAAGGAGATGTTCGAGGGGTTGCTGAAGAACGTCCACGGTGTCGACTTCTCCTCCGCGCGGCAGCTCGGCCTGGTGCTGACGCTGTTCGGGGGGTACCTTCTCCCGCTCGGGCTGCTGCCGCTCGGCCTCGCGGTCGCGAGCCTCCCCCTCATCGCCGTCGGGGCGTTCCTCTACATCGCGCTGTTCGGCAAGCAGGTCGCGTTCTCCGCGACCCTCGGGGCGCCGTGGGCGTACGGGCTCCTCTACCCGATCGGCATCGCGTGGTACATCGACCTCGCCGCGACGTCGCTCATCCGGGGCGTGCGGCGCGTGCCCGTGACGTGGAAGGGTCGGCCGTACTCCGTGCGGCCCTAGCCCCGCGAAACTCAAGTGGTCGCCGGTCCTCGAACGACGGAGCCCATGGAGAGCGCGCCCGAGACGACCTACGACCTGCACATCGGGGGCCGCGAGGTCCCGGGCACTCGGGGCGAGCGGCGTCCGGTCACGGACCCCGCGACCAACCGCCCAATCGCGCGCACCGCGGTCGGAACGCGGGACGACGCCCGCGCCGCGATGGAGTCGGCCGAGCGAGCGTTCCGGGAATCGAACTGGGCGGCCGACGACGGCGCCCGTCGCGGCCGCGCGCTCGGGAAGCTGGCCGGGCTCGTCGAGGCGAGCGCGGAGCGCCTTGCGCGCCTCGAGACGCTGAACATGGGGAAGCCGCTCCGCGAGTCCCGAGGGGACGTCGCCTACATCGTCCGGACCCTCGAGTACTTCGCGGGCCTCGCCGACAAGGTCGAGGGCGAGACGATCCCGGTCCCCGGCCCGCGTCTCGACTACACCCTGCGCGAGCCGCTCGGGGTGACCGTCCACATCGCGCCCTGGAACTACCCGCTCCTGCTCGCCGTGCGCTCGGTCGCGCCGGCGCTGGCCGCGGGGAACTCCGTCGTCCTCAAGCCCGCGAGCCTCACGCCGTTGAGCGCGATCGCCTTCGCCCGGCTCGCGACGGAGGCCGGGCTCCCGGACGGCGTCGTCAACGTCGTGACCGGCGCGGGGGCCGAGGTCGGCGAGGCGCTCGTGAACGACCCCCGATGCGCCTCCGTCACGCTCACGGGGAGCGGGGAGGTCGGCCGGCGCATCGCCGAGCTGGCCGCCCATCGCTCGATCCCGGCGACGCTCGAGCTCGGCGGGAAGGGCCCGGTGATCGTCTTCGCCGACGCCGACCTCGATCGGGCGGCGAAGGCGGTCGGCTACGGGATCTTCGGCAACGCCGGTCAGATGTGCTGGGCTGCGTCGCGCCTG
The DNA here is from genome assembly GCA_030037855.1 of Thermoplasmata archaeon. GTDB lineage: Archaea > Thermoplasmatota > Thermoplasmata > Lutacidiplasmatales > UBA184 > Lutacidiplasma. Next base: position 31,214 of record JASHPY010000061.1, read on the forward strand.
ATCGTGCACGAGAGCCTCCGGAGCCCGCTGCTCGAGCGGCTCCGGGGGATCGCGGAGGCGCTGAAGCTCGGACCCGGGGTCGAGGACGGGGTCGAGATGGGCCCGCTCGTCTCGAAGGAGCACGCGGCCCGCGTGCTCGAGTACATCGACGTGGCGACGGCGGACGGGGGGTCGGTCGTGACCGGCGGGACGAAGGTGACCGACGGGCGCCTCGCCGAGGGCAACTTCGTGCGCCCCACGATCCTCGCGGAGGTCCCTCCGAACTCGCGCGCGGTCCGGGAAGAGATCTTCGGCCCGGTCCTTTCCGTCTCGTCGTTCGCGGAGACCGAGGAGGCGCTCGCGGCGGCGAACGACACACCGTACGGCCTTCTCGCGGCCGTTTGGACGCGCGACCTCGGGACCGCGCACACCGTCGCCCGGCGGATCGAGTCCGGGATGGTCGTGGTGAACGAGGCGCCGATGACGTTCCCCCAGACCCCGTTCGGCGGATTCAAGGGGAGCGGCGTCGGCTTCGAGCAGGGGGCGCGCGCCCTCGAGCCGTTCACGCGACGCAAGAACGTCCTCGTGAACCTCGGCGCCCCGAAGCGAAAGGGGTAGCCCCGTCCCGGGTTCGTACGAAAGCCGAAAAGGAGCCTTCGACGGTCCTCGGGCCGTCGTGACGGACCCTCCGCCGAACCCGGCCACGTGGGGCGAGTGCAGCTTCTGCGGCGTGGCCGTCCCGCCCGCGGCGACCCAGTGCCCGATCTGCGGGGCCGATGCACCGATCCGAGCGACCGCGATCGCGACCGCCCCGAAACCGGTCCGCCGCCGCCTCCGCCTCACCGCGACCCTGCGCACGGTGATCGTCATCGCGGTCGCGGGCGGACTCGCCTACACGTTGATCGCCGCCGCGCTTTCGGGCCCCCCCGTCGTCGCGGACCCGCTCACGACCGCGGGGATGTACACGCTCGGCCCGGGGAACTTCACCGTGATCTCGGGGAACATCACCGGCGGCGACTACATTCAGGGCAACTACACGTCCGTGAGCCCTCCCGGCATCGACATCTCGGTCAGCGTCTACAACTCCACCGAGTACTCCTGGTTCACGAACGGGACCGGCAACCCCGGGGTGCAGTGGAACAACACGCCGACCTGGGATGGGGCGATCGTCTTCGCGGCGCCGTACACGGACACGTTCTACTTCGTGTTCACGAACCCGTTGCCGCTCTCGAGCGGCATCACCGTCCACGTGTACATCGCGACGACGTACGAGTCGGACGTCGCCGAGGACGGCGGGATCTAGTCCGGCGCATCCGCGGCCGCGTCGGACGGCGCCGGCGGGGCGTAGTCGGTGCGCTTGAGGTACTCCGCGGGGACCCGGTCGACGAGGAAGACGGTCTTCCCCGCCTGCATGATCACGATCCCGTCCGCGCGGGCCCGTCGCGCATCGACCTCGAGCACGACCGGCTGCGGCGTGCGGACCGAGCCCGCGGAGTGCGCGTCGCCGGCGGTCTTCGACAGATGCACTTTCTTGCGGTCGGACGGCTTCAGGCCGACCTCGAGCACGATCGCCGCCTCCTCTTCGGTCACCGGGTAGTAGAGCTGGTCCGGGATGTTCTCGGTCGGAAGGTCGAGGTCGACCTCGACCGTGTGCGCGTACGTGGCGCGGATCTGTTCGTCGCGCACCTCGTACCGTCCCTTCGGGTCGGTCTCGGCGATCGCGACCAGGTGCGCGGTCCGCAGCCAGTGGTAGGCCGGATGGCGCTGGCCGATCGCGCGGACGATCTGCGGCAGGGAGACCCACCCCCGGGGGTCGATCGTGAGCCCGTAGCGGTCCGGAAAGTGTCGGAGGATCCCGGTCAGGATCCGTCCGAGGTGGTCGAGTTCCCGGTCGTTCATCAGGAACTTCCCGGCCTGACCGCAGACCGGGCAGGCGTCCGCCCGGAAGTAGCCGTGCTGGGCGCACTCCTTCAGCATCGCGCCCCGCCTCCTCCCTACGCCTTGACCTTGTCCGCCTTCTTCTCGAAGTCGGTCAGGAGGTCGCCGTAGAGGTCGGCGAGGTCCTTCAGCACCCGCTTCAGGACCTGCTGGGGTCGTTCGCCCTTGGTTTTCAGGACGAGCGTCGGCCGCTCGAGATACGGGTGGCCGAGGTAGTAGCGGGCCTCGACGACCTTCTCCTCCTTCTGGAGCGCTTCGACCAAGGGGATCAGGAGCGTCTCCTCCCCCCGCGGCATCTCGACCCGGAGGAGGTCGCTCGACTTCTCGACCACGCGTAGCTCCATCGAGGGCACCGGGCGTCGGCCCACCTAAGCTCGGTTCTTAAGGGTGGCGGGGCGGCGCGTGACGGCGTGCGCGCGTCGGCCCCGACGTGGCTATAACTCTCACCGCCTCCCGAGGGCGTCCCGATGAAGTTCCTCGTGGTCGGCGGCGGCGCGCGCGAGCATGCGATCGCTTCGACGCTGCATCGCGCGGGGGCCGAGATCGTCGTCACGAGCGCGAACGCGAACCCCGGACTCGAGCGGGTCGCGACCCAGTCCGCGCGCATCGACCCGACGGACGCGGACCGGGTGGTCGGGTTCGCGCGAACGAGCCACGCGGAGTTCGCGGTCATCGGGCCCGAGGCGCCGCTCGCGGCCGGGGTCGCCGACGCGCTGCGCTCGGCGGAGATCCCGACGGTCGGCCCGTCTCGGGACGGCGCGCGGATCGAGACGTCGAAGGTCTACTGCCGGGAGCTGCTCCGACGGCACGGCATCGACGCCTCGCCGAAGTTCGAGATCCCGACCTCGATCGACGACGTCGACCGGCTGGTCGGTCGCTTCGACGGCCCGTTCGTCGTGAAGCCGGACGGACTCACCGCGGGCAAGGGCGTGTGGGTGCAGGGCGCGGACTTCACGGACCCGAAGGAAGGGGCCGTCCACGCGAAGTCGATCCTCCTCCAGGGGGGTCGCGTCCTCCTCGAGGAACGGCTGGAGGGCGAGGAGTTCAGCCAGATGGCGTTCGTCACCGACAGCGGCGTCTACCCGATGCCCGCGGTCCAGGATTTCAAGCGGGCGCTCGAAGGCAACCGGGGCGGCAACACCGGCGGGATGGGTTCGTACTCGCAGCGGGACCACCTCCTCCCGTTCCTCCCCGCCGCCGACCGCGACGCGTCGCTCGAGATCCTCCGGCGCACGGCCGAAGCGCTTCGGGCGGAGGGCTCGGCGTACCGCGGGATCCTCTACGGGGGATTCATGCTCACCGCCCGCGGCCCGGTGCTCGTCGAGTTCAACGCGCGGTTCGGTGACCCCGAGGGGATCAACGCGCTCACCCTCTACGAGGAGGGGAACTTCGCGGCGCTCCTCGCCGGCGTCGCGACCGGCCGGGTCGACCCGAACCTCGTCCGGTTCCGCCTGCGCTCGACCGTCGTGAAGTACCTCGTGCCCCCGGGCTACGGCGACCGACCGAAGCCGGGAGGTCTCCTCGAGATCGACGAGGGCGCGATCGAGGCGGACGGCGTGCACGTCATCTACGGCGCGGTCGACGCGGCCGGGCCCGGCACGGTCCGCCTCGGCGCGTCGCGCGGGATCGCGCTGGTCGGCGAGGCGAGCGCGATCCACGAGGCCGGCACCCGGGTCGAAGCGGCGCTCGCCCACGTTCGCGGAGAGTACTACGTCCGGCACGACATCGGCACGAAGGACGACCTCGCCCGGCGGGTCGAGCACGTGCGCCAGTTGCGGGCGCCCGGGGCGAAGGCGTCGCCGCTGCCGCTCAGCGTCGCCCCCGCGGCCGCGCCGCCGTCCAGTGCCGGAACGCCGGAACAGCTGATCGGCTGAGCGAGGACCGACCGCTCCGCGCGACGCACCGGAGAGCCGCCCGTGGACCTCTTCACGCACGTCATCTTCGCCTACCTGCTCTCATTCGTGATCTGGGGTCCCGCGGCGCCCCAGTACATCGCGGCCGGCGCGCTCGCGGGCGGCCTGCCCGACGCCGACATCCTGCTCTTCCCGTTGACGCGCTGGTTCCCGTCGCTCCACCATCGGGGGATCGTGCACACGGTGCTCGGGGTCACGGTCATCGCCGCGGTCGGGTCGTTCGTCGTCCCATACCTTCCGTACTTCACGCACGCGTCCACGCTGCTCTACTTCGTGGCGATGGAGATCGGCGGACTCTCCCACCTCGTGCTCGACGGGTTCACGAACTACGCCGTCACGCCGCTCCGACCGTTCTCGAAGATCGCCCTCCGGCTCGACGCGGACCTCGCGGTGAACCTGGTCACGATCGTGCTGACCGCCGGGACGCTGGTCGTGCTCGTCTTCGAGCACGGTCGCGTCGCGTTCAACGTGTGGGTCGAGACCGCGTGGGTCCTGGTCGCGGTCTACGGCGGCTACCTCGTGCTGCGCGGCGTCGCCCGCTGGCGCGCCGGCATCGCCGGACGTCGGGCGGGCTACGCGGACGTGCTCCCGAGCGCGAGCCCGTGGAGCTGGCTGCTCGTCGACGAGGAGGACGCCCCCGACCGATACCGGATCCGCTTCCGGGACCTCGTGCTCGGGGGGTCGGCGGACGGCGGCGAGCAGCGGATGCAGGTGGCGAAGCTCCCGACCGCCCCCGGGCCGGTCGACTCCCCGCAGGCCGCGCTCGACCGGACGTACCTGGCCGCCCTCGCGGCGAGCCGGTGGCTCGCCCGGAGCTATCACTTCGGAGAGGCGACCGAGCGCGGGGACGTCTACGACGTCGCCTGGTACATGATCGGGGCGGGCGGCGCGCGCCGGGCATTCGGCGTCCGTGGTGAGATCGACCGGCGGACCGGCGCGATCACGCTGCACACCGGCTTCCGGCGCCGTCGGCCGGAGCGCGCGTCGACGTAGCGCGCCACCGGCGACCGCCCCACCGTTAAATACCGTCCTCCCGGTGACACGGTCTCCGATGTTCTGCCCGAACTGCAAACGTCTGATGACCCCCGACCGCGCCGCGGGGGTCTGGAAATGCTCGGCGTGCGGCAAGAAGGTCCCGCTCGGTCGCGGCGTCGAGGTCGGACGCTCCACGCCCGCCGGTCGGGAGATGGCCGTCGTCGACTCGAAGACCGTGACGCTCCCCACGGCGGACGAGCTCTGCGCGAAGTGCGGGAACACGAAGGCCTACTGGGTGTTGCGGCAGACGCGGGGCTCGGACGAGCCCGAGACGCGGATCTTCGAGTGCACGAAGTGTGGGTACAAGTGGCGGGAGTACCAGTGAGCGCGAGCGGGTTCGAGCCGATCGCCCGCGCGTTCTCACCGGACGCGGTCGGCCGTGCGATCCGACTGCACGGCTGGGTCCAGGGAAGCCGCTCGTCGGGCGGGATCCTGTTCGTTAAGTTGCGGGACCGGACCGGCTCCGTGCAGGTCACCGGAAAGCGGGACGTGCTCGGGTCGGAGTCGTTCGACGCGACCGAGCACGTCCAGGTCGAGGGCGTCATCGAGGTGGACGGGACGATCGCGGTCGACCCGCGCGCCCCCGGGGGACGCGAGGTCCGCGCGACCGCGATACGCATCGTGGACGCCGGGCTCCCGTTCCCGATCTTTCAGGAACAGACGGAGGAGTTCCGGCTCGACAAGCGCCACCTCGTGATCCGTTCGGAGGACCACGTCGCGACCTTCCGCGTGAAGGCCGACCTCCTCCGCGCGCTCCGCCAGTTCCTCGACGACGAAGAGGTCCTCGAGGTGACGCCCCCCGTCTTCACCGGCAACCCGGCCGAGGGCGGCTCGGACGCGTTCACGATCGACTACTTCGGCCGGCCGGGCTACCTCTCGCAGACCGCGCAGCTCTACCTCGAGGCGATGCTGGCGCCGCACGAGCGCGTCTACTCCCTCACGCCGTCGTTCCGCGCGGAGAAGTCGCGGACCCCGCGCCACCTGACCGAGTTCCAGCACCTCGAGGTCGAGCTCGCGTGGTGCGACCTCGAGTCGATGCTGGCGTTCATCGAGCGGATGATCGTCGCGGTCTGCCACGCGGTCGCCGCGCGCCGCCCGGCGGAGCTGAAGGCGCTCGGTCGGAAGCCCGAGGAGCTCACGACCCTCGCGGCGCCGTTCCCGCGGCTCACGTACGCCGCGGCGATCGAACGGCTCGGGCGGCAGGGATTCGGCGTCTCGTGGGGGGCCGACCTCGGTACCGCCGAGGAGCGCGCGCTCACGCTCGAGTCGACGACACCGCTCTTCGTCACGCACTTCCCGCGGGAGTTGAAGGCGTTCTACATGGCGCGGACCCCGGGCGACCCGCGCACGGTCGAGGCCGCCGACCTCCTCGCACCGGAAGGTTACGGCGAGATGATCGGCGGCTCGTGCCGTTCGACCGACCTCGTGGCGCTCAACGAGCGCCTCGCGGAGATCGGCGGGAGCCCCGCGGAGTACGAGTGGTACCTCGACCTCCGCCGGCACGGGAACGTCCCGCACGCCGGGTTCGGCCTCGGGGTCGAGCGACTGTTGCGCTGGATGCTCCGGCGCGAGCACATCCGCGAGACGACGCCGTTCCCCCGCACGCCGAGCCGCCACACGCCCTGACGCGCGCGCTCGTCGTCGTCGCCGGGAGCAAGGTTCATGAGTGCCGGTGCGCCTGCGCTCTCCACCGTTCCGGACCGGAGAACTTAGACTTGGCCGCGATGCACGGGTCGGACCGGCCGGGGGAGCACGCGCCCGCGTCGCCGGGGCGAGCGAACGGCGGCGCGATCTCGGTCGGGCGGATCACCCACCAGGACGTGCCCGAGATCTGCGCGCTCTACAAGCGGGTCTGGGACTCGCCGACGAGCGCGGGCGTGCCGTCCGAGCTCGTGAAGTCGTGGCAGCCGACCCCCCTCGAGTTCACGAGCTGGATGGAGGGGGTCACGTACTTCGCCGCCCGACGCGACGGGAAGCTCCTCGGCGTCGTCGGCTGCGAGGTCAGCCGCGGCAACTGCCACCTCGTCCACCTCGCGGTCGACCCCGAGGCGCGTCGCAAGGGGATCGCGACCGCGCTCGTCGCCGCCGGGGTCGAGTGGGCGCGCCACGCGAACGCCGGCGAGGTCTGGGCCGACGCGCTCGCGCAGTTCCCGGCGGCGGTCGCGCTGTTCAAGCACCTCGGCTTTTCGGAGTGCGGCGTCCTCCACCGCCACGAGTGGAACGAGGACGTGCGGCTGTTCGAACGGACGCTCTAGCGACGGCCCGCGCCCCCGTGGGGCGTTCGGCTCGGCGGGAGCCCGTGGGTCTGCTGGAGCGCGCGCAGGCGGCGTAGGCCCTCCTCGGGATGCCCGCGGAAGAACTCCCGCGCGCCGCGCGCGAGCTCGATCGCCTCGAGCTCGGTCGCGATCCCGTGGCCCCGCTCCTCGAGCAGGTAGTCGCCGTAATCGGCGATGTACCGGGGGAGCCCGGCCTTGAGGCGGTTGACCGCCTGCAGCCGGAGCGCGCGGATCTGCTGCTTGAGGGGCGCGAGCTTTCCCGCGCGGAGCTCGCTCTCGAGGTCGTCCTCGACGTTCGTCGGGTCCTGCGGTGGGTCGACGCCGAGCGCCTGCATGTCGCGCAGGAGCGCCACGACCCGCTCGAGCTCTTCGCGCGCCTGGTCGAGATGGCGTTCCTTGAGCGACACGACCCGGTCGACCTGCTGGAACGTCGCGAGCGCCTGGGCGATGTCGCCGGTGCGGGCGGCGTGGAGCGTGTCCTCGATCTGGTCGCGTTCGAGCCGGCTGTCCACGGCGTACGCCTCGAGCCGAGTGAGGCGGGCGCGCGTCCGCTTCTGCCACTCCTCGAACCCGGCGACGATCCGTCGCTGCGCGATCCGCTCGATGCCGCGGACCGCCTCGGCCCACGGCTCGGGGTTCCAGGACGACCGGGCGGCTTCCTCCGCCCAGGCCGGCAACCGGGGGACCTCGACACCGAGCGGCTCCGCGCCCTCCGCCCACTGGTTCACGCGGGCGAGGCGGCGGGTCAGCTCCGCGGCGAACGGGTTCGGGGGCGGCGGACCGCCACGATTCGCGGGCGCCTTCGCCGGCGGGCGTCCCCGTGCCGCGACGGGCTCGCGGGGCTGCTCGCCGGTCGGTTCGACCGTCTCGTCCGGCACCGGCCCGTCACCGATCGGGTCGGGGTCGCTCCCGCGGTCGACCACGCGATGGCAGGCCGGGCAGACCAGCGCCTCGGCCGGGAGCGGCGCCCCGCAGTGAGGGCAGACGGAGGATGGGCTTGCCATGGACGGACCCGAGGTATGCAGGGGGTGAGATTTGAACTCACGAACTCCTACGAGACCAGGACCTCAACCTGGCGCCTTTGACCAAGCTGGGCCACCCCTGCACGAGCGGCCGCGCCTACGGGGCCCGAGCGATAACCTTTGCGAGCGCGCTCCCCCACGGGAACCGGCGAGGGGCGACCGCGCGCAAAAAGCCTTGTACGGAGTCGCGGTGGGCCCCGTCCCATGGCGGAGGGTCGGCGGCCCGGCCCCGGCGCGACCGGGTCGACCGTCTTCATCGGACTCAAGCCGACGATGACGTACGTCTTCCAGGTCGTCACCGAGCTCAACGCCGGCGCGGGGCCCGTGGTGGTGAAGGCGCGCGGGAACGCGATCGCGAAGGCGGTCGATGTCGCCGAGGTCGTCCGTCGGCGGTTCCTCGAGGGACAGGTGGACGTCGGGCCGATCTTAATCGACACCGAGCGCCTCGTCAACCGGGAGGGACGGGACGCGAACGTCTCGTCCATCGCGATCCGCCTCACGAAGTCCGGCCCGGCCCCGGGGGCGCCGGAACGACCGAAGGGTCCGCCGGAGTAGACGGCGGGAGC
>JASHPY010000062.1 GCA_030037855.1 Thermoplasmata archaeon
CAGGCCCGCGCGCCGGCCCGGACGCCCTCGAGGAGCGCGTCGTCGAGGCCGACCGCGACGTCGACCCGTTCCCCAAGCAGCGCCGTGAGGGAGGTGACCCGACGGACATCCCCACTGCTCTCCTTGACCCCGGTCAGCGTCGGGTGCGCGGTCGCGAGCTCGAGTACCTCCTCCGGGCCGACGTCGGTCCCGTACGCGACCGGATTGTTGTAGAGCATGCACGGCAGATCGGTCGCTCCGAACACCGCAGCGAAGTGACCGGCGGTCTCCCGCCGGTCGCCCCGGTAGACGTACGGCGGGAGTACCAGCAACCCTCGAGCGCCGGCGGCCCGTGCCTGCCTCGCCTGCTCGACCGCGACCGACGTGGTGGTCGCGCCGACGGCAGCGATCACGGGAACGGAGGGCGGGAGGATCGGCGAGAGTTCGGCGACCAGCGTGCGGCGTTCGTCGCTCGAGAGGGCGCTCCCCTCTCCCAGCGAGCCGCCCACGACGACGCCGTCCACTCCGCGCTCGGCGAGCCAGCGCGCGTGGCGGACGAGCTCGGGCCGGTCGACCGCCCCGTCCGCCGCGAACGGCGTGGTGATCGCAACCAGGACCCCCGACCAGATCGACTCTCCGGTCGCTCGAGCCATCGGTTCAGCGCTCCCCCGGTCCCCCGGCCCCGCTCACGCTCCGATCCCGTCGCGCAGCGGGTCCGCCGCGTCGAAGACGAGGGTCGACTCTCCCGTGATGTGGGCGCGGCCCGTGATCCGCGGTCGGATCCCCCGGGCGAGCCGTTCGGCTCGACCCTCGAAGACGCCGCCGAGGATCCCTTCCTGTCGCCAGACGGCACCGGGCGCGAGCCGCCCCTCGGCGGCCAGGCACGCCATCCGCGCGCTCGTGCCGGTGCCGCAGGGCGAGCGATCGTACGTCCCGCTGGGGCACAGAACGAAGTTCCGACCGTCGTTCTCGGACCGAACCGGGGGGCCGCAGAGCTCGACGTGCTCGATCGGCTCGCCGCCCTCCCCGGTCACCCGGTCGCGCGCGAGAGCGTCCCGGATCCTCCGGCAGTAGTCGGTCAGCTCCGTCGCCCGGTCGAGCCGCAGGGGAGCCGGCGCGCGTTCGGTGACGAAGAACCAGTTGCCGCCCCAGGCGACGTCCCCGACCACGACGCCGACCCCGGGCACGTCGACCGAGACCGCGGCCCGGCTCCGGTAGCTCGGGACGTTCGCGAACGACACCGACCCGTCCGACGTCAGTTCGGTCTCGACCGGGCCGACCGGTGTCTCGAGGGTCGCCGGCCCGGGATCGAATCGGCCGAGATGGGCCAGCGTCGTGACCACGCCGATCGTCCCGTGCCCGCACATCCCGAGGTACCCCGCCGCATCGAAGAAGACGACGCCCGCCGCATGCGACGGGTCCGCGGGGCGAAGGAGGAGCGCCCCGACCATCGAGGCCGTCCCCCGCGGTTCCGTGACGAGCCCTCGACGGAAGTGGTCGTGGCCCGCGCGGAGTCGGTCGCGTCGCTCGGCGATCGGTCCGTTCCCGAGCTCGGGGCCCCCGTCGAGCACGACGCGGGTCGCCTCCCCCTCCGTGTGGGAGTCGACCACGCGGACACGCCGCGCGTCGCGGCTCGCCTCCGGCTCCGGCAACGTCACCCCCTCGCCGCGCCGAGCAACGAACCGTCGATCGCCGCGATCGAGGGTCGGCCGGCGAGCGCGAGAACGGTCGCGAGGTCGAGCTTGAGGAGGGAGATCAGCCGCGCGACGCCTGCCCGGCCGCCGGCCGCCAGCGCCCAGAGCACCGGCCGGCCGACGCCAACCGCGGTCGCGCCGAGCGCGAGCGCCATCGCGATGTCGCTCCCCCGCCGGACCCCGCCGTCGAGGTAGACCTCGAGCCGGGGACCGACCGCCGCGACCACCTCGGGCAGCGCGTCCAGCGCGGCCGGGGCTCCGTCCAGCTGACGGCCCCCGTGGTTCGAGACGACCACCGCGCTCGCCCCATGCTCCGCCGCGCGCCGCGCGTCGTCGCCCGTGAGGATGCCCTTCACGACGATCGGGAGGTCGGTGTGAGAGCGAAGTCGGTCGAGGACCTCCCACGTCGCTCCGGCCTCCGCCCGCCACCGGTAGACTCCTCCCTCGAGCACGGGCGCGCGCGCCGGCGATACGACGTCGGACCCGTTCCCCACGGGAACCGGGGTATCGACCGCGACTCCGCCGCGGATCTGCCGGTCCCGGTTCGCGAGGAGCGGCATGTCGACCGTCAGCACGAGCGCCCGGTAGCCGGCCACCTCCGCCCGCGAGACCAGTTCGACCGAGCGCTCGAAATCCGGCTGAAGGTAGAGCTGGAACCACCGGTCGCCGGGCCCGGACGCCGCGGCGATCTCCTCGAGCGGCCGGGTGGAGAGCGTGCTGAAGACCGCGGGCACGCCCCCCTCCTGCGCGGCCCGCGCGGTCGCAAGCTCCGCCTCCGGGTCCACGAGCCCCTGGTAGGCGGTCGGAGCGAGGAACACAGGGGCGCTGGCGGGCCGGCCGAGGATCGGGCGGCGGAGATCGACGCGGTCGACGCCGGCCAGCACCCGCGGACGGAGGGTGCGGCGGTGGAACGCGGCCCGGTTGTCCCGAAGGGTCGTCTCCTCCGCCGCGCCGCCTTGGACGTACGCCCAAACGTCGTCGGCGAGACGTGCTCGGGCCGCGCTCTCGAGGTCGCCGAGCGTGAGGAATCCGCCGGGGACGTCGTCGGGCATCGGAGCGACCGGCGATGCGTCGCCCACCTCTTACCTTACTCGCTTCGGAGCGCGTCCGCAAGTCGCGTTCCGGACGGCGAGCCGAGCCCGGAGCACGCATCCCAGCCGGGTCCCGCCTCGTACCCTCCGTTCCCGCCCGACGTGATGTCGTGGAAGACCCCCGAGTTCGCGAGCGCGTAGAGCCGGGGATTGACGAACCCGAGCGGGCCACCGAGGAGCTGGTTGATGCAGGCGAACAGCGCCGCCCAGAGCGGTGCGACGGCGCTCGTACCTCCGACCACGATCGCCTGACCGTCGACCCGGATCTGGAAGCCGGTCGCCGGGTCGGCATCCCCCGCGACGTCCGGGACACCGCGCCCGACGAATCCGTTCGGACCCGCCGGCACGCCGGCGTCGGACTGGTACGAGGGTCGAGAGAAGTCGACGCTGACCCCTCCGCCGGTGGCGCCACCGCCGGTCGCGAGGTCGTTCCAGACGACCTCCTCGGAGATCGCGGGGCCCCGAAGGATGAGGCGAGTGCCGCCGCAGGCGACGACCTCGGGACTGGACGCCGGGAAGTCGACGCTGAGGCCGGTCCCCGGTCCGGCGTCGTCCGCGCCGTCGTCACCGGCCGACGCGACGACGGTGACACCGAGCGCCGCCGCATCCTCGAGCACGGACTCGAACGCCGCCCGCGCCTGTGCGGTCCAGGACGACTCGGGGCCGCCCCAGCTGACCGAGACGACGCTCGGCCGGCGGGCCGTGTCGTGGACGGCGGTGCTGAGCGCGTCGAGGAACCCCTGGTCCGTGTTCGGAGCGAAGTAAACGGCGAGCGTCGCACCGGGGGCGAGCGCGCCGGCGACCTCGACATCGAGGCTGACCTCCGCGTCGGGTCCGCTCGGACTGCCGCTCGGAGAGTTGGTCGCGCCGTCGACCGAGACCGGGATGACGGTCGGGACCGGAAGTCCGAGTCCCGAGAAGTACTGGCTCAGGTCCGCCGCGGTGTATCCGCCCCCGAGCTCGAGGAGCCCGATGCACTGCCCTTCCCCGCTCTCGGCCGACGGGAAGTCGTACGCGTCGCCCACCTGGACCGGAGTGTAGGAGGCCGCGCCCGGCGTCCCGGGCCCCAGGACACGGAGATGCGTCCGGGCCTGGGGACGGGTATCGAGCCCGAGGACCGCGATCACGCGCTCGCGGATCGCCGGCGGGAGCCGGACGTGTCCCGTCCGCCCGCGGAAGCTGCCGCCGGAGTACTCGACCCGCTGGAGCACGACGTCGAACGCGGAGGAGAGCGCCGCTACGGTCCCCGAGAGTTGGACGGTGCGGCGCTCGCGGCTCTCCGCGGTGACCCGGAGCTGGTGCGCGACGGCGAACTCTCGGAGCGCGGCGTGGTCGTCCGGTGCCGAGCCGTACCGCGCGGCGAACTCCTCCCGGCCGAGATGGCGCCGGTCCGTGAACCGGGGGGCCGAAAGAAACTCCCGGATCGGAGCGACGCCGGTCCCGGGGATGCGCCGGAGCACGACGGTCACCGTCGCGGTCTCGTCCGGTGCCGCCGGGCCGGTCGAGCGGGCGCCCGGAAGCGGCGTTCGATGGCTCCCGGGCAGGTCTTCGAGGTCGGGACCGTGCGTCGCCATGGTCCGGCGAGGCGGAGAGGAGGAAGACGATTGCCCTCTTCGTCCGCCGCCCGGCCGCGGCGCCGCGTCACTCGAGGCAGCGGGCCAGGGCGTAGAACGCGTCGGGCGGGAGCTGTTCGGGCCGCAGTCGCTCCCAGCCGGCCGGCCAGTCCGCGGCCCGCGCGAGGGCGGCGGCGTCGCGCGACGACGACGCGAGCCGAGGCAGGAGGTTGCCGAGCTGCTTGCGTCGCGACGAGAAGAGGGTCCGCACGACGCGCTCGAAGATCGCGGGGGATCGGACCGGAAGCTCGCCGGACCGGCCCACGTGAACGCCGAGGCGGCTCTCGACCTCGGGCGGAGGGTAGAACGCACTCGCCGCGACGGGCCGGAACAGCTCGACGTCGCCGTAGAGCTTCGCGAGCAGGCTGAGCCGCCCGTACTGCTTCGAACCCGGGGCGGCGGCGAGGCGCTCCGCGACCTCGCGCTGCACGAGGAAGACCACGCGCGGGATGCGGGCCTCCCACAGCCGCACGAGGATCGGAGTCGCGACCGAGTACGGGAGGTTGCCGACGACGGCGTCGACGGGCGGGAGCGCGATCCCCAGCGCATCCGCCCGCACGACCTCGGCCCGTCCGTCGAACGCCGTCCGAAGGAAGCCCGCCAGACGGGGATCCCGCTCGAGCACCGTGAGCGGGCCGAGCCCCCGCCGGAGCAACGCCGCCGTGAGGATCCCGAGCCCGCCGCCGATCTCGAGCACCGGTCGCCCCGGCGGGAGACCGACCAGCGCCGCCTCGGCGTCCGCGACGAACGGGTCGACGAGGAACGACTGGCCCCAGGCTTTCCGCGGGCGGACGCCGAGGGCGGTGAGCGTCCGCCGAACTTCCTCCGGCCGTTCCGGTACCGCCGGGTCGGCCCGCGGGACCCGGCTACGGAGCGACGAAGAGCCGGTACTTGTCCTCGACACCGCTCAATTCCTGCTCGATCCGGCCGACGATCAGCTTCTCGGGAGACTTGAGGTGGCAGCGCGCCTCGAGGTCGGAGAAGCTCGCGAACGGCGCGCGTCGGCGTTCGTCGACGATCTGCTGCATCGTCTTCTTGCCGATGCCCGGCAGGAGCTCGAGGAGGTGGAACCGCCGCGAGACGGCGGGGGACTCGTTGAAGAACCGTAGGTAGCGGGGCGCGTTCGCCGTCACGATCTTCTCGAGCGTCAGCGGGAGCTCGGAACGCCCCGCGACCGTCAGCTCCTCGTGGCCGATCCGCCGGCGCACGTGGTCGATCGGGGGGAGCGCGCCGCCGACCGGCACGAGAGCGATTCGCGCGCCGGCGGAGAGCCGCACGCCGGGCCGAGGTACGAGCTCGAACAGCTTCAGCTCGTCCTCGCCGATCGCGAGGGCGAGCGGCTCCCGGTGGAATCCGCGCTCAGTCTGCCGGCCGTTCGGCAGGTAGTCCAGAATGTACGCGTAGTTCTCCACGGGCCGGACCCCCGTTCATCGGTGCTGCGCCACGATCTCGAGGAGGCGCGCGATCTGCGCCTCGTCGAGCACGATCCGCTCCTTCGAGAAGAGGAGTCGGATCTCTTCCGGGTACTGGGGCAGGGTGTCGGCGACCTTCACCGCGACGCTGGCGTCCACGTACGGCAGCGTGCGCAGCTCCGCGATCAGTCGGTCGGTCGCCTCCGTGGGGAGCCGGGCGAACAGCTCGGCGTGTTGGAGCGCGAGCCCCGCCTCGCGCGGCAACGTACGGTGGGTCGCCTCGTCCGTCAGGAGGTCGCGGACCCGCGACAGCGGGACGGGGTCAGGCATCGGCGGCTCCGGGGCGCGGGACCGGCAACAGGTGAACCGGTGTCGCGATCAGTTCCTTGCGCTTCCCGCCGTCCTTGAACTCGATCCGGTACGCGCGACCCGAACGGGCGACCACCGTGCAGACCCGACCCTGGTAGCGGGGGTGCGGTTGGCCGTGCGGGTCGGACGGCTCGATGCGGACCATGACCTGGTCGCCGATCGCGAACTCCCGAAGGAACCGGGTCACGGGGGGCATCCCGCGTTCGCGCACCGTCTTCGTGAAGACGCCGCGGGTCCGCGAACGGAACCCCTTCGAGCTCTTGACCATCTACGCACCCTCCGAGTCGTGGATCTCGGTCACGTCGAGGAAATCGACCCGCAGCGGCACGCCGAGGAGGCCGGACAGGCTCGGTTCCGTGCGCCCCCCATCTCCTTCCACCCACTCCTTGACGTACGTTCCCGCTTCGGTCCTGAGGTCGAGCGTGAACCGCCCTTCGGCCACGTCCACGAGGTGCGCGGCGACGATCCGGCGCGTGCGAACGCGGTCGGCTCGACGGTGCGCGACGCGGGCGGGGGTCCGCTGGGCGATCGCTCGGGCGAGCGCGAGGTCCAGCGCCTCATTAACCTTTGCCACGGGCACGTTGCCGACGACGCCGACACGGTAGCTCTTCTCGGGCGCGGCTTCCTTCACCCGGACGACGTCCGGCGCCTCCGCGAAGGCGAGGTCGAGGACCTCCACGCGACCCGCGGCCGAGGCGGCGAGCTCGGCGGCCACCGCGACGAGGTCGATCGTCCGCCGGTGGGGTCGGACGACCTCGAGCACGAACGGTCGGCCGCGCCCGAGCATCCGGGCGTCGATGTCCTCCCGCCCCATCCCGTGGAATCGGGTCCCCTCTCCGCCGGTCGCCCGGAGGAGCGGCGCGCCGACGAGCTCCTCGACGCTCTCGGGGTAGGTCTTGCCGGTGCCCCCGCACGAGTCGCATCCTCGGCCGCGGCAGCGGCGGCACGGCCAGCGGGTCTGCGGAAGCGTACGGTCGAGCTTGCGGTAGCGCCCCCGGACATAGAGCGGGAGGACCGTGGTCTCGACGCGTCCGACCGCGACGTCGGCGAGGAAGACGAGGTCCGGCCGCTCGGTCCCCCCGGCGGCCCCGGTTCGCGCCTCGACCCGCTTCCCGAGCTCGCGATTGAACGCCGACCGGACGCTCTCCCCCCACTCCGTACCGACCTCGGTCCAGAGCGCTTCCTCCCGCGCCAGGACCTCGGGCTCCCATCGGGAGCCGCACGTGAAACGGTGCCACTCGTAGCCGTCGCCCGCCCGGAGCGTCCGATCGACCCAGACGTCGATCCGGTCGAACGCCCCCTCGCAGACCGCGCAGGCCGCCCCCGGGGGAGGCGGGCGGTAACCGAGCCGGGTCGCGCGCTCGGGGTTCGTGAGCCCGTGGCCGAGCCGGCCGAAGAGGCGGCCGAAGCACTCGGCGCACACGGCGTGCGCCCCGGCCCGCTCGGCGGCGGCCCGGACCGGCGCCGTGACTTCGAACGTCGGGTGATCGGCCACGACGGGCGGAGCGGCGAGCGCCACTAAACCTCTCCTCGCGGGTTCTGGCGCTCCTATTTAGTCGGTCGACGATTGGGCCGCACCGAATGGCGTCGATCACCGAGGCGGAGCTGACCCGCGCGATCGAGCGGACGCTCGTCGCGCGCGGGAAGATGGCACCGCCCGAGGCGCGGACGACCGCGCGCATGGTGCTTGGCTACTTCGGGCTCGACGACGCGGTGCTCGATAACAAGCTCTCGAGCGAGGACCGGGACCGGTTCTACCAGCTCGAGGAGGAGGGCCTGCTCACGAGCGAGGAGGAGGACGCGACGGTCTCGCGGGGCAAGACCTGGCGGATCCACTACTGGCTCCTGAAGAAGGCCCGGATCCGCGACGTCGGGCAGGCGGGCGACGCGCCCGCGGCCGAAGACGCGGGCACCGTCTACCGGGACATCGGCGAGTCCGATTGGAAGCGGCGCGCCGAGCCCCCGCCGGGCGCGTAGCGCGGGCCTCAGCGTCGGGTCGGCGGGGACCGACCCGCGCCGGCGGGCAGGAGCGCCGGGTAGTCCGCGACCGCGATCACGTGGCGCACGTGCTCGATCGCGGCGAACGCGAAGAGGATTGCAGCGAGGAGACCGAGCACGCTCGCGGTCGAGCTCGAGATCGCGGTGATCCCCACGAAGAGGAGGATCGTCGCGAGCGAGGCCAGCGCGTTGAACGACGCGTGCATCAGCACCGCGAGGAGATAGTACGACCCGGTGCCGGCGCCCGGGACACCGAACCGGCTGCGCGCGAAGCCGTAGCCGAACATGCCGGTCGAGCTCCCGTGCAGGAGCACGCTCGAAAGACTCCGGACCAGGATGAGCGCGATCCCGGCTTCGAGACCTCCGACGACGAAGGCGGCGACCCCGTAGAGGAACGTCTCGAAGAAGCCGAAACCGAGGCCGACGGACGCGCCGAAGACGGGGCCGTCCGCCACGCTGCGGAGCTGGGCGCGGTAGGCGTAGACCCCCGAGCCCTTCAGCGCCTCCTCGATGAACGGGGCGACGACGAGGACGAGGAAGAACGTCCCGAGCGTCGAGTTCTGGTTGAGGAAGAGGAACTCGGGGCCGGGGTAGCGGTTGCTCACGCTCGCGCCGAGTCCGACGATGATCGCCTCGAGGATCGCGGCGACGATCGTCGCGAAGAACGCCCCGTAGACGAACGCGCCGAGGATCGGCCCCCAGGACGCGGACTGGAACCGCTCGGTCCGGCGGACCCAGTCGAGGTAGATCAGCGCCGGGACGAGCGAGACCGCGATCAGGAGGAGGAGGTCGAGCGCGGCGTTCGTCGCGCTCATGGCGCCGCACCCCGGGCCGGATAGACGTAGAACCCCTCCCCGGACTTCCGCCCGAGGCGGCGAGCGGCGACCATCGTCCGCAAGAGCGGACAGGCCCGGTAGCGGGGGTCGCGGAATCCGTCCCAGAGGACGTCGAGGATTGCGAGCGCGGTGTCGAGCCCGACCAGGTCCGCGAGCTCGAACGGGCCCATCGGGTGGTGGAAGCCGAGCTTGTAGGCGGCGTCGATGTCCTCCCGGGTCGCGACGCCCTCGTAGAGCATCCAGGCCGCCTCGTTGAGGAGCACGGCGAGCGCGCGCGTCGTGACGAAGCCCGGGGTGTCGCGCGAGGTGATCACGGTCTTTCCGAGCCGCGTTGCGAACGCCCGCGCCGCGTCCACGACCTCCGGACGGGTGCGGTGGCCCGGGATCAGCTCGACCAGCGGCATCTGGAGCACCGGGTTGAAGAAATGAAGGCCGACCACTCGGCCCGGATCCTTCAACTCCTGCGCGATCGAAGTGATCGGGAGCGAGGACGTGTTCGACGCGAGCACGGCGGACGGCCGGCTCGCCTCTTCGAGCTCGCGGAACAGCGCGCGCTTGATCTCGAGGCTCTCGGGCGCGGCTTCGATCACGATCTCGGCGGAGTCCGCGCGCCGGAGGCCGATCGCCGACTCGATGCGCGCGAGGGCCGCGTCGCGGTCTCCGGCACCGACGGTCCCTTTCGCGACCGCGTGATCGAGCGCGCGGCCGGCGTGCGCCAATCCGCGTCGCGCGAGCTCCTCGCTCACGTCCTCGAGCGTGACGGGGTAGCCGGCGAGCGCGCACTGAGCCGCGATGCCGCTGCCCATGATTCCCGCCCCGACGACGAACACCCGCTGCCGGACCGACTCGCGAGGGTCGCTTCCCGGCTCGATCGGGGCGATGTCCGTGTCGTCGCTCATGGGGCTCCCGCCGGTACCGCGACTCCGCCCGCGACGCGAAGGTACTCGCAGGCGCGACAGAGGTCGCTCGCGGCCGGTTCCCCGCACGAGCGGCAGGTGGTGGGGGCGCCGGTCGGAACGCCGCGGAGCCAGCGATCGACGAGCCGATCGTGCGTGCGGAGGAGCGACTGTCGCGTGCCCGGGAGCGCCTCCTCGAGTTGCCACACGACCTCGCGGAACAGGTTGCGGGAGGCCCGCGCCGCGTGCGGGCACTCGCCGTGGTCGAACGGGAGCCCCCGCAG
The DNA here is from genome assembly GCA_030037855.1 of Thermoplasmata archaeon. Classification (GTDB taxonomy): domain Archaea; phylum Thermoplasmatota; class Thermoplasmata; order Lutacidiplasmatales; family UBA184; genus Lutacidiplasma. Next base: position 10,173 of record JASHPY010000062.1, read on the forward strand.
CCGGGCGTAGAGGTAGACCTCGCGCTCCGGAACGAGCGCGAGCGGCGCGATCCTCCGGACGAGCCCCGGCTGGCGCTCCCGGTGCGGAGCCATTCGGACGAGCCGGTCGAGGTCGCCGCGCACGAGGTTCATTAGCACCGTTTGCGCGAGGTCGTCGAGGTTGAAGCCGAGCACGAGGGCGTCCGCGCCGGCGGCGCGCGCGGCCCGGTTCAGGAGCTGGCGGCGCCAGACCCCGCAGAACGAGCAAGGGATCGTCGACGGAAGCTCGAGCGCCGCTCGGTCGGTGGTGGTGCCGAGGTCGCGCTCCGCTCGGACGACCTCGTGCTCGACTCCGAGCCGTTCGGTGAGCTGTCGCGCGGCGCGCAGCGTCGCGGACCGGTACCCTGCGATCCCCTCGTCGACGCTGAGGGCGACCACTCGCACCGTCGGCCGCCGGCCGAAGTACTCGTGCGTGAGCGCGAGCGCGACCGCCGAGTCCTTGCCCCCCGACAGCGCCACCGCGATCGTCCCGTGCCCGAACCGAGGCAGTTGCCGATGGAACTCCTCGCGGACCCGGTCGTTCACGGAGGTGACGAGGTGGCCGGCGCAGGCGTGTCCGGCGCGGTACGGCTGGTCGACCACCGCGGGCGCGTCGCACGACGAGCAGCGCACGACACGGGCCACTCCGCCTCTCTATTTGAGGAGCGGGCGCACCGCGTCTTCGCGTGCGCGCATACGATTAAGAACCGTAGCTCCGCCAACGAACCGCGATGGCCTCCTCCCGGCTGCCGCGCTCGCCTTCGTCGTCCCGTTCGGGGGGTCCCGAACCGGTCGGCGGCCCCGCCGCGGGGAAGTTCGACGCCCTCGAGCTCGTCGGACGGTTTCAGCGGATGCTCCAGTCCCAGGAGCGGAGCCCGTGCACGGTCAAACAGTACGGCCACATCGCGCGGACCTTCCTCGCGTTCGCCCAAAAACCGCTCGAGGAGGTCACGCTGCGGGACCTCGAATCGTACCGGGAGTATCTCGTCCTCCAGCGACACTACTCGAAGAACTCGGTCTACACGACCGTCCGCGGCCTGACGTCGCTGTTCCGTAACTTCGGCCTCGGAGTCGCGGACCAGCTCGCCCCGCCCCGCCGGCCCGAGCGCCTGCCGCGGTACCTCTCCGAGGAGGAGATGCATCGGCTGATCGAGGCGGTGAAGGACTCTCCCCGGGACAGCGCGATCGTCCACATCCTCGCGTTTGCCGGCCTGCGCGTCAGCGAGGTCTGCCACCTCCAGGTCGAAGACATCGAGTTCGAGACCAACGTCCTCCACATCCGCTCCGGGAAGGGGGACAAGGATCGCGAGGTGATCCTCGAGGACCGCACGCGCGCCGCGATCGACCGCTACCTGACGGATCGGACGCTGGCCGGGGAGGCGGGGCTCCGGCTGTTCCCGGTCGGCCCGGTGACGGTCGAGCGGATCGTGCGGAGAGCGGCGACCACCGCCGGGATCCCGCGCCGCGTGACGCCGCACATGCTCCGGCACACGCTCGCGACCGCGCTCCTCTCGCGCGGCTGCGACATCCGCTACATCCAGAAGCTGCTCGGCCACGCGTCGGTCGCGACGACGCAGATCTACACCCACGTCGACACGCAGGCGCTGCGGAACGCCTATCAGCGCGCGAAGCCGGAGTATTAACCCCGGCCGCGCCTCGTGGCGCGTGGCCGCCACGCGCTCCGAGGTGATCGTCCTCGGCGCCGGCATCGCGGGCTGCTCGCTCGCCTACCACCTCGCCGGACGAAAGCTCGGCCCGGTCGTCCTCTTCGACCCCCGGACCCCCGGGGCCGGGGCAACGGGCCGGGCCGCGGGGATCGTGACCGAACAGCTCTGGAACGAGTGGGACGTCGAGGTCACGCGCGAATCGAAGCGGCAGTACGCCGAGCTGAGCGCGCGGTGGGACCCGTCGTCGTACACCGTGAACGGCTTCGTCCGTTGGGCGCGGGGCGCCGACGCCATCGCCGTGCTCCGCGCGACGCTCGGGCGGCTCAAGTCCTGGGGCGTCGAGGTCCAGGAGATCGACTCCGACGGCTTGGTCGAACGCGTTCCGTGGGGGCGCTTCGACGACGGGACCCGCGGAATCTGGTCGGCGTCGGACGCGGTCGTGACGCCGAGCACGATAGGGGAGATCTACGCCGAGGGGGCGCGCCGGTCCGGCGTCGAGTTCGTCCTCGGCACTCCCATGACCTCGTTCGGACGGGTGGACGGCGCGTGGGAGCTCTCCGCGGGGCCGCATCGCGTCCGCGCGGGCATGGCGATCGTCGCCGCCGGCGCCTGGTCGAAGCGCCTCCTCCGGTCGACGGGCCACCCGCTCCCGCTCGCACCCTACCGTACCCAGGCGGCCGTGCTGCGACCGGCGTCCGGACCGGAAGTGTTTCCGTCGGTGCACGATGTCGACGTCGACGTCTACGCCCGCCCGGAGGCGAAAGGACGACTGCTCGCCGGGGACGGGACCCGTCTGGTCGAGGTCGACCCCGAGACGTTCTCGACGGCCGCCGACGACGACTTCGTCGTCCACCTCGCGGAGACGTTCGCTCGCCGACTCCCCGGATGGGCGGACGCCGAGCTCGTTCGCGCGTGGGCTGGGGTCTGCACGTCGACCCCGGATCGACGCCCGCTCGTGGGTCCGGTCCCGGGGGCACCGGGCCTGTTCGCCCTCGTGGGCTTCAACGGATTCGGGGTGATGCGCGCCGGCGGCGTCGCGCTTCGTCTCGCCGAGCTGATCGCTTCCGGGGGGACCGGCGCGACGGAACTCGGCCGTCTCGCCCCCGTACTCCCGGGCCGGTTCACGACGACGGCGGACTTCTCGCCCCGACCCGGGTTCACGCTCGAAGACGGCGACGACCCGCGCTTCTGAGTCGGGTCCCGCCCCGCGTCAGTCGAGCGTGCGGATCCGCTCGAGCTTCTCGAGGAACTCCACGCCCTCCCCGGTGGTCATGGGGCGCCCGTCCTCCCGCGTCAGGGGAAGTCCCGCGTCCGCGCACGCGGCGGTCGGGTCCCGCCCTTCGAGCAGGGAGCGCAGGGCCCTTCGCTCGCGCCGTCCGAGGCTCAATCCCTCGACCTGGAACTCCTCGAACGCCTCGAAGGCGACCGGACTGACGACCCGGGCGAGTTTCGCAACTTCCGCGGCGTAGAGCCGGATCTCTTCCTGAGAGTGGGGGTCGAGCCGGAGGGAGAGGAAGTGGAAGAGATTGTGAAGGTTGATCTTCCAATACCACTGAGTGTAGAACGCGACCGGGAGCAGCAGGCGCGCGGTCTCCCGCGCGACCCCGGCCTCGAGCGCGCTCGAGTACGCTTCGTACGCCCGCTTCGAGACGCCCTCGAGGTCAGAACGAAACCGCTCCACCGCCTCGGCCGGAAGCGGTCCCCCGCGTCCCTGACGGTTTCGGGACGACTGATGCCGCACCTCGGGGGCGTCCGGCACCTCGTACTCGTCGGGCACCACACTGTACCGCGCCGAGACCTCATTCAGCGAGCTCGTGCGGTGCCGTACCCATTGGCGGGCGACGAAGATCGGCAGACGGACCAGAAACTTGTACTCGACCATCTCGAACGGCGTCGTGTGGCGATGGCGCATGAGGTAGCGAATCAGCCCGCGATCGTCGCGAACCGACTTCGTGCCTTGGCCGTACGAGACCCGCGCTGCCTGCACGATCGCGGCGTCGTCGCCCATGTAGTCCACGAGGACGACGAATCCGTGCCCCAACACCGGTCGCTTGACCCCGATGAGGCGGTCGGCCTCGGGAACCGAGACGCGCGTCATCGGGCCGTCCTCGGTCACGGCGCCGGGGAACGGCGTTCGAGCATAAGCGCGTCGCGAGACGACCGGCCCGCCGGCGAAGGGTTTACGTCCGCCGGCCACTCGGCCGGCCGGAGGCGGAGCGATGGCGCGCATCCTCGTCACCGTCGCGTGGCCGTACGCGAACGGGCCGTTCCACATCGGCCATCTGGCCGGGGCGTATCTCCCCGGCGACATCTTCGCCCGGTTCCATCGACTGCGAGGGAACGAGGTCCTCATGGTCTCGGGCTCCGACATGCACGGGACCCCGACGCTCGTGCGCGCGGAGAAGGAGGGAACGACGCCGGCCGTGATCGCCGAGCGCTACCACGAGGTCAACCGAGCCGCGTTCGAGCGGCTCGGCGTGGCGTTCGACCTGTACACGACGACCCGGACCGTCGTCCACGAGCGCACGGTCCAGGAACTGTTCCTCGCGTTGCTCGAGCACGGCTACGTCCGGCGACGGACCGAGGAGAGCCCGTACTGCCCGAAGCATCAGCGGTTCCTGCCGGACCGCTACCTCACGGGTACCTGCCCCCACTGTGGCTTCGAGGGCGCCCGGGGGGACGAGTGCGACAACTGCGGCCGTCCGCTCAACGCGAACGAGCTCAAGTCCCCCCGATGCGCGCTCTGCGGGACGCCAGCCGAGTTCCGGGCGACGGAACACTTCTACCTCGAACTCGACCAGCTCCAGCCGAAGCTCTCGGAGTTCCTCGGCCGGCAGACGCACTGGCGCGCGGGGACGATCCGCGTCGCCCGGGCGTTTCTCTCGGAGGGCCTCCACCCCACTCCGATCACGCGCGACCTGGACTGGGGCGTTCCGATCCCCCTCGAGGGGTACGACGCGAAGCGCTTCTACGTCTGGTTCGATGCGCTGATCGGCTACCTCTCCGCGTCGAAGGAGTGGGCGATCCGCTCCGGGCACCCCGACGCGTGGCACCGGTTCTGGGACGAGGGCGAGCCGGTACGGTCGTACTACTTCGTGGGAAAGGACAACAAGTTCCACCACACGATCGTCTGGCCCGGGATCCTCCTCGGCGTGGGCGGGCTCCACCTCCCGTACGACGTGCCGGCGAACGAGTGGTTGCTGGTCGAAGGGGGCAAGATCTCGAAGAGCCGCTCGGGCGACACCGACGCCTTCATCCCGTCGCTGCTCGCGAACTACCCGCCCGACGTGATCCGGTTCTACGCCGCGCTCAAGGCGCCGCAGAACCACGACACCGAGTTCGACTGGGCCGAGTTCCATCAGCTGCACGAGGACGTGCTCGCGAACCAGTACGGGAACCTCGTCCAGCGCTCGCTCGTGCTGGCCCGCGACCGCTTCGCGGGTCGGATCCCGGCGCCCCCGGACGGGTGGGATCCGGACTCGCCCGACGGGGTGGGGGCCCATCTGAGGGCCGCGCACGAGCGGATCACGAACGAGTACGAGAACGTCCGGCTGAAGGAAGGACTCGACCTCGCGCTCGAGGAAGTGCGCGAGGCGAACCGGCGGTTCCACGAGGGGAAACCGTGGGAGCTCACGGGAGACGAGCGCGCGCGGGTCGTCTACGAGACGCTCTGGCGCCTCCGCGCGATCGCGACCTGGCTCGCCCCCGTGCTGCCGTTCTCGAGCGCGGAGGTGTTCCGAATGCTCGGCTTCGAGGGGCCGCCCGGTCGCGGGGACTGGGACCGCGCGCTCGACTCGCCGCCGGTCGGGCAGACGCTCGGTGACGTCCGACCGATCTTTCCCCGCCCGGAGTCGCGTCGCGCTTCCGCCGCGCGCTCTCCGCCCGCGGCGCCCCCGAAGGCGACCCCCGAGGCGTGGGCCCCGCTCGGAGTGCGGTCGGCGCTCATCCGATCGGCGGTGCCGCACCCGGGAGCCGACACGCTCTACGTGCTCGAGCTGGACGTCGGCGAGCCGCGGACCCGTACGGTCGTCGCGGGCCTCCGCTCCTCGTACTCGGCCGAGGCGCTGGCGGGGCGTCCGGTGGTCTTCCTCTCGAACCTCGCGCCCCGCACGATCCGCAAGATGACCTCCCAGGGGATGATCCTCGCCGCGGACGTCGGCGACCGCGCGGTGCTCCTGGCCCCTCCGGACGGGGTCTCCCCGGGGGCGTTCGTCGACGGGGCGACGGAGGCCGACCGGACGATCTCGTACGACGAGTTCTCGGCGACGCCGCTCCGGGTCGGGCGGGCGACGGGACCCGCGCCGTCGGGGAGCACGCGCTTCGACCTCGGCGGGCACGAGGTCGTCGTCGCCGGTGACTGGCCTGCCGGGACGATGGGCGTGGTGCGCGTATCGGCGGAAGACGCGCCCACCGGTGAGCTATTGTCGTTCGGCCCGTCGCTCCCGGTGCGCCCGTCGGAGGAGGTCGCGCCAGGGGCCCGGGTGCGATGAGCGGCGCGGCGCGGTTCGACCTCCACGTGCACTCGGCCTACTCTCGGGACTCCGGGGTCCCGCTCGAAGCGATCGTCGGCCGGCTCGCGTTCCAGGGCCTGCGCGGCTTCGCCCTCACCGACCACAACACGGTGCGCGGTCACGCGGAGCTCGCCGCGCTGCAGGCGAAGTATCCGGCGTATCTCTTCCTGCCCGCTGTCGAGGTCTCGTCGCTCGAGGGCCATCTGCTCGCGTACGGAGTCCCGGAAGCCCCGCCCGCGCATCGCGGGATCTCCGAGACGATCGAGTGGGTACGGGCGCACGGCGGGGAGAGCGTGCTCGCCCACCCGTTCCGCTTGACCCACGGGGTCGGCCGCCGCATCGCCGAGTCGGCTCCCGCCTCGGCGATCGAAGGGCGGAACGGGCACAACGCCGAGATCGCGAACCTGCGGGCGGAGGACGTCGCCGCCCGGCGCAACCGCGGCACCACCGGTGGGAGCGACGCCCATCGCCTCTCCGACCTCGGGCGCGCGTTCACGAACTTCGACCCGGCCGTGGCGTCGGTCGACGACCTACTCGAAGCGATCCGGAAGGGCCGGACCTCGGGCGACGGCCGGTCGATGAACCTGGGCGGCCGCGTTCGCCTCAGCGTGCGCTCGGCGCTCCTTCGCGTGGGACGCGGCTTCCGGCCGGTCTGACGCCCCGCCGCGGTCGCCGTCCCCGAGCCCTTTAAGCGGGGGCCTCCTGCCCCTCCCCGCGCCGAGGTGGCAGAATGGTTAATGCGACGGACTGCAGATCCGTTTCCTGGGGGTTCGATTCCCTCCCTCGGCTTACGTCGCCGCCGTCCGCGCGAGGGTCCTCGGTGCGCGCGCGGCCGCCCCGCTAGGAGCGGCCTCGACCCCGTCGCGTTGCCGCCCGGCGTCGCCGGCGGGAAGGCCGTCCCGATCGAGCCGGGCGGCCTCTTCCTCGCTCCGGGGGAAACATGTTCGGGAGGCTGCCCGGCGTGGAGGGGCCGCAGGAGCCCAGGCAGACCCCGTTCGGGTCCGTCACGTAGAGCAGCTGCGCGGGCCCGTCAACGTAGCCGACCACCGGCTTCGCACCGGCGCGAAGTGCCGACCGCAGCCACCGACGCGGGTTCGAGACGTAGAACCCGAAATGGTCGAACTCTTCCCCGGAGCGGAACGGCCGGTAGAACGGCGTCCCCGGAGGGTAGTAGTTCAGCTCGAGGCGATGGTCGGAGCCGGGGAAGGCGAGGTGCACCCACCGGCCGCCGTGGGAGAATCCGCCGCGCTTGACCTCGCGGAAGCCGAGCCGCCGGTAGAACCGGAGCGACTCGGAGAGGTCGCGGACGCGGATGCCGGAATAGACGAACTTCACCCGATCGGCCATCGACCCGGGAGAACGGCACCCGTCTAATCCCCTTCGCGACGCCGGCCGGAGCGCCGGCGGTCGTGCGAATCAGAACCGGTCCCCGGAGAGGCAGAGGAACCGCGGGTCGTCGACCGCGAACTCCGAGGCCGCCGCGCGCGAGTCGCCCGAGCCGCCGAGGTCGGCGGTCATGAACACGTACCATCCGGCGCCCATCAGCGCGTAGCCCCGGCGGCGGAACAGTGCGGGGTCGTCCGTGATCGGCGTGTGCTGGAACGCCACCGCGGCGCCGTGGGCGCGCCGTTCGACCCCCTGGACGAGACGGACCCGGTCCGCCCGCGTCCCCGCCATCAGCTCCCCCGAGATCGTTCGGGTCGCCGTGGACTGCAGGTGGGCGTATCCGGTGACCGCCCGGTCCCGGCGGACGACCAGCAGCTCGCGTGCCGGGTCGACCTCCCGGGTCATCGCCTGGAGGCGCAGGAACCGCCGAGGCCGGCGGCAGAATCCGAGCCGCCCGTCGGCGAGCCGGTCGTGGAGTCGCTCGATCGCCTCGAGGTCGGCCAGCGTCGCCGGCTGGGCCGAGCCCGGCGCTCGGCGCGCCCCGGGGTCGGTCCGGGGGCGCCGAACGGCCCACGGGAACGCGTAGGTGTCGCGATAGCCGAGCTGCTCGTAGAGGCGATGGGCACCCCAGGAGAAGTTCGTCCAGAGGCTCGCGAACCGTACGCCGGCCTCGCGCTCTCGCCGGTGGACCTCTTCGAGGAGTCGCCGCGCCACTCCGTGCCGGGCGCGGTCCGGACGGGTGCCCACGGAGGCCACCGCGGCGATCCGTTCGGTACCGCCGGGGAAGGTGTACGCGAGCCGTTTCACGAGCGTCTGCCCCAGCACCTCGCCGCGCTCCACCGCGAAGACGCCGACGTAGTCGCTGAACAGGTCGGAACGAGCCCGCCACCATCGCACCGCGTTCCGGTCGGCCGCGCCGCCGAGCGACGAGAGGTGGACGAGGAGGCGCGCGGAGTCCATCGAGGGGGTGAGCTCATCGAACGTGCGGATCTGCATCGGTACCGACCCGACTCCGGGAACGTCCGGTAGGCTTGTCCGTGTCGGCTCCGGGAATCGCGAGCCCGGGCCGGCGACGCCAAAAACCACTTCCCACCCGGGTCATCCGGCGTAACCACGGAGCGACCGTGATCCACCCGACCGTACGTCCGTCTCGCAGCGCTCGGTTGGGGGCGGTGCTGATCGGCCTCGGGATCGTTCAGTTCTCGGCCGCCATGGCGGTGGTCCAGGCCGGCTATCCCCACTACTCCGACCTGACGAACTTCATCAGCGACCTCGGGAACACCGCTACCTCGCCGTGGCACTGGGTCTTCAACGTCTCGATCATCCTGCTCGGGGTCCTCGCGTTCGTCGGGATCCTGCTCGCGTGGGGAGGTTTCGCTCCCGGCGCGACCCGGGTGGTCGGCCTGTTCCTCCTCCTGGTGGCGAGCCTCGGCGCGATCTTCGTCGGCCTGTTCCCCGAGAACGTGAACCCGACGGTCCACGGCCTCGCGTCGCTCGCGGTGTTCGCGCCCGGCGGGGCCGCCCTGCTCGTTCTCGCCGCCGGCATGGGTCCGGCGACGAGCTGGCGCTGGCTCCGGGTGCCGTCGGCCGTACTCGGTCTGATCACGCTCGCCTCGCTCGCCTACTACATCCCGTACCAGGCGAACTACCCCGGTTTCGTCGAACGACTGATCGTGTTCCCGATCCTGATCTGGGGGATTCTCGCCGCGATCCAGCTCGGGCGCCACACGTGGTCCCGAACCCCGTTGCTCGTGACTCCGACCTGATCGGCGGGTCACCGGTTCTCCCCACCCAAGGCTAATCCCCGATGGACGCCCTGCGCGGCCGGGCAGCGTGCGATGGCCGGGACGACGAATGACGACCGCCCGGCGGTCGTGCTCGGAGCGGGCTACGCGGGCCTTGCGCTCGCCCAAGAGGTGCACCGCCGATCCCGAGGACGGGTCCCGGTCGTTCTCGTGGACCGGAACCCGGTGCACGTCCTGCGGACCGAGCTCTACGAGGTCGGTAAGCTCGCGAGCACCGGCGAGGACACGGCCCCCTGGGTCGTGCCGCTCGCGGCGGCCCTCGAGGGTACGTCCGCGACGTTCCGCCAGGGGACCGTCCAGCGGATCGACCTTCCGACCTCGACCGTCACGCTCGACAACGGTACGCTCCCGTTCCGCTCGCTCGCCGTCTGCCTCGGCAGCGTCGCCGCCTACTACGGCGTTCCGGGGGCCGCCGAGCACACGCACCAGGTCTACCGGCTCTCCGGCGCGAAGCGGCTCGCGGCCGCGATCCTCGACGTCGAGCGCGCGTCGCCGCAGCTGAGCGGTGAGCGACGACCCCGGGTCGTGGTCGTCGGAGGTGGCTCCACCGGGACCGAGCTGGCCGCGGAGATCGCGTCGACCGACTGGCGGGCGATCGCGGGACCGGGCGCCCGGGCGCCGGACGTCGTGCTCGTCACCGGGGCGCTCCCGTTCCTCGCGGGCTTCGACCGGTCGATCGTCGACCGCGCTCGGCGGACCCTGGCCCGGGCCGGGGTCGGGATCGTCGGGGGGTACAACGTCGCCCGCGTGGAGCCGGGCCGGGTCGCGCTCGAGGACGGGACCGTCCTCGCCTGCGACGCGGCGGTCTGGTGCGCCGGGCTCGAGGCGCCCGCGGTCGTGCGCGAGCTCCCGGTCCGGCACGGGCGCGCCGGTCGGATCGTCGCGAACGAGACCCTCGAGGTCCCAGAGCATCCGGGAGTGTTCGCGGTGGGGGACGTCGTGGAGCTCGCGGATCCCGTACGCGGCGGCCTCATTCCGGCCACCGCCCAGGCCGCGCTCGCGGAAGCACGGATCGCCGCGCGCAACCTCGTCGCCCGATGGCGCGGGCGCGCGCTCGTTCCGTTCCGGTACCGCGAGCAGGGGGTCGTCGTGGCCCTCGGGCCCGGACGGGCGGCCGGCACCGTGCGGGCGGTGCCGATTTGGGGGAGTCCCGCCGCCCTCCTCAAACGGATCGTTCAGCGGGACTACGCCCGCGCGACCGAGCACGGCGAGTCGCCGACGCTGATCTAGCGCGACCGGCAAGGCGCTTAATCTCCCGACCCGTCGCCCGGCGCGAGCGATGAAGGCGGTCGTCCTCGTCGGCGGTTTCGGTACGCGCTTGCGACCGGTCACGTACGCCGTGCCGAAACAGTTGATCCCGGTCGCGGGCCAACCGATGCTCTACCACGTGCTCGACCTCCTCCCGGACGACGTGGAGGAGGTCGTCCTCGCGACCGGCTACAAGGCCGATCTGATCGACGCCTACGTGCGCGCGCACCCGCGCCGCTGGCCGATCCGGACCGTGGCCGAGGCCGAGCCGCTCGGCACCGGCGGGGGGTTGAAGCACGTCGCCGCGGGGCTCTCCGACCCGTTCTTCCTCCTGAACTCGGACGTGCTGGCCTCCGCGGACCTCACCGAGATGCGCGCGGTGCACGTCGCGCGCGGCGGGGTCGGGACGATGGCGCTGTTCGAGGTCGACGACCCGCAGCCGTACGGCGTCGCCGCGCTCGGGCCCCAGGACCGGATCATCGGCTTCGTCGAGAAGCCCGACCCGAAGGACGCCCCGTCCCGGTGGATCAACGCCGGCCTCTCGATCTGGCAGCGCGAGGTCCTGGACGCGATCCCCGGAGGCCGCGCGGTCAGCTTCGAGCGGGAGGCGATGCCCGGCCTCCTCGCGAAGGGGGTCTACGGTTTCCGGCTCGCACGGTACTGGGAGGATGCGGGAACTCCCGAGCGGATCCTTCGCGCGCAGCAGCTGCTGTTCGACGACCACCGCGGCGGACCCGGCGGGGTGCCGGCCGGCGCCCGGGGGACGGGCCCGGTCGCGACGATGGGGCCGGTCTCCGTGGGCGGCGCGACGTTCGGGAAGTACGTGACGCTCGGCACCGACGTCACGGTCGCCGCGGGAGCCGAGGTCGAGAACTCGATCGTGATGGACGGCTCGGTCGTCGAGCGGGACGCCCGGGTGACCGGCAGCGTGCTCGGCCCGCGCGCCCGGGTCCGGGCGGGCCACCGCGTGAGCGGCCAGGTCCTCGCCGAGGGCGCCGAGGCGTGAGCTAGCCGGCGGGACCGGTCACGACGACCTTCACGGCCTCGTCCGGCCGGCCCGCGAGGCGGAACGCCTCCGCGACCTCCGCGAGCGGGAGGCGGTGGGTGACGAGGTCGCCCAGCGCGAGCCGGCCGGTGACGACGAGCCGCTGCACCTCCGCGATGTCCGGCTCCGTGGTCGCGTAGGACGGGATCAGACGGACGCCGCGCAGGTAGAGGTCCTGAAGGTCGGCGTCGAGGCGGCTCCCCGCTTCGGGCACGCCGAACAGGTTCACCGTACCGCCGCGTCGGACGAGCCGGGTCGCCTCGCGCGCGACCGCGGGATGGCCGGTCGCCACGATCGCGAGGTCAACCCCGCGATCGCCCGTTCCCTTCGCGACCGCGCGCGCGACCGCCCCGTCCTCCCGCGGGTCGGCCGTCGCGTCGATCCCCCCGCGCTCGGCGACCGTCCGGCGGAGCGGGGAGACCTCGCTGCCCCCGACCCAGCCGGCGCCGAGCGCCCGGGCGAGCCGGGCGCAGAGGATCCCGACCGGCCCGAGGCCGAGGACCCAGACGCTCGCCCCGGCCGAGAGCCCGACCCGGCGGAGCGCGGTGACGGCGCAGCCCGCCGGCTCGAGGAGCGCGCCGACGTCCCACGACACCGTCGGGTCGAGCGGGAGGACCGCGCCGCGTCGGACGTTCGCCTCGGGGACACGGAACGCGTCCGCGAACCCGCCGGGGTCGATGTTCGTCCGCGAGTACGAGGGGCAGAACGTCGGGTCGCCGCGCGCGCAGACCTCGCACTGCCCGCAGGAGACGTGGTGGTGGACGAAGACCCGGTCGCCGACCGCCACGTCTCGGACCCCCGCGCCGACCAGCGCGACGCGACCGACCGGCTCGTGGCCGAGGATCCCCGCGCTCCGATAGTTCCCCCGGAGCTTCTCGAGGTCGGTCCCGCAGACTCCGCACGCGGCGAGGGAGACGACGATCTCCCCCGGGCCGGCCGAGGGCTCCGGGACGTCGGTCAGCGCGACCGTCCCGCCGTCCGCGAGGCGGGCGAATCTCATTCGCGCGCGCGAGCCGCGACGATCGCGGCGTCCAGGATCTCGATCGCTTCGTCGATCTCTTCTCGCCGAACGACCAGCGGGGGGATGTACCGGAGGCTCGACCGGCCGCACGGGAGGAGGATCAGCCCGCGACGGTAGGACTCCTCGAGGACGTGGTCGCGGAAGCGGACCGCGGGCTCCTTGGACCGGCGGTCGCGGACGAACTCGGTCGCGGTCATCAGGCCGAGACCCCGGACGTCGCCGATCTCCTCGTGTCGGGTCTGGAGCTCCCGGAGCCGGCCGAGGAGGTACGCCCCCTGGACCCGCGCGTTGTCGATCAGGTGCTCCTTCTCGATCACGTCGAGCGTCGCGAGGGCCGCCGCCGACGCGATCAGGTTGCCCCCGAACGTGTTCGAGTGGGCGCCCTGGACCGGGAAGTCGAGGTCGGCGCGCAGCGAGACCGCGCCCATCGGGATCCCGCCGCCGATCGCCTTCGCCATCGTGACGAGGTCCGGCACGATCCCGTGGTGCTCGATCGCGAACCACTTTCCCGTGCGGCCGATTCCCGCCTGGACCTCGTCGTCGATGAACAGGATACCGTGCTCGTCGAGGATCGACTTGATCGCCGCGTGCCAGCCCTTCGGCGGGACGATGTAGCCGCCCTCGCCCATCACGGGCTCGACGATCATCGCGGCGACGTCGTCCGGCGGGATCGACGTCTGGAAGTAGAGCTCCTTCAGGATCTTCGCGCAGTAGAGGTCGCAGCTCGGGTACTCGAGCTTGTACGGGCAGCGGTAGCAGTTCGGCGCCGGGATGTGGTGGCCGCCGGTGACGTACGGCGCGTAGCGCGCCCGCTGGACCGGCTTCGAGGTCGTCATCGAGAGCGCGCCCATCGTGCGGCCGTGGAACGCGCCGAGCAGGCCGATCACGATCGGCCGCTGGCGCTGCCAGCGCGCGATCTTCAGCGCCGCTTCCGCGCTTTCGGTCCCGCTGTTCGTGAAGAAGATCTTCTTCTCGAAGTCGCCGGGGACGATCTTCGAGATCCGTTCGGCGAGCTCGACCTGGTTCTCGTAGTAGTAGTCGGTGCCCGCGAAGTGGCTGAGCCGACCGACCTGGTCGCGGACCGCGCGGACGACCTCGGGGTGGGCGTACCCGACGTTGTTGACCGCGACCCCGCTCGAGAAATCGAGGAGCCGGTTCCCGTCCACGTCGGTGATCCAGACCCCCTCCCCGGAGCGCGCGACGATCGGCGAGGTCTTGGTGGTCGTCATCAGGATCTTCCGGTCCCGCGCGATCAGCGCCTCGGCCTTCGGTCCCGGGATCGGCGTCTTCAGTACGACGCCGCGGCTCGACTTCCCGCCCTCGGTAGGGGCCGGATGGGTCGGCGGAGGTGCGCTCTGGCTCATGGTCCCACTCACGCTCCACGGCCCGACGGCAGGTAAAGGCTTGGGGCACCGGGGCGCCGAGCGGGCGTCCCGTGGAACATCTTGTTTTATGCGGCAGGGTCGGGTCGAGCCCCACCGGTGGGATCGGTGGGGGACGCGACGGACCCGGACGCCGTCGAGTCCGAGGAGTTCCGCCGTGCCGTTCCGGCCCGCGCTGTCCTCACGGAGCTCGCCCGCGGGTTCCTCCTCGTCCACGAGTCGAACCCGGACCGGGCGGTCCGCTTCGCCACGACGTTCCTCCGCGAGTTCGGGGCCACGGCGTCGACCGAGCCGGCCGGAAGGGAAACCGCTCCGACGCTCGCGCGCCGGCAGCTCGGTCGACTCCCGCGGGGCGCCGTGGACCCCTCGAACTTTCCCGCGAGCCGCTGACGCGGCGGACCTACGTCGACGCGTCGCGGACCCGCAGGTAGGCTTTCAGGTCGCTCGGGAACGAGCGTCGGGTGAGTCCGACGCGCACGCCGCTCGCCCGACCGAAGAACGAGCCGGGACAGACGAGCACGGAGGCGCGGAGGCATCGTCGCGCGAACCGGTCCCCCCCGAAGGGCACCGGGTCGTCGAACGCGACCGGCGCCGCGAGCGGCGGGCCCCCGGGGATCGCGGATTGCCAGAGCGCCTGGTTCCGCCCGACGATCCCCCGCACCTCGCGGAGGATCCGGTCCCGCGCGGCGAGCGTCACGAGCGCCCCGGCGACCGAGTAGGGAGGGAGCTCGTCGGCGACCAGGCCGTGGAACCGGGCGAACCGCTCGCGCTCGGGCTCCGGCGCGACCACGTAGCCGACCCGAAGGTCGTCGGCGCCGTAGACCTTCGTGAACGAACCCGTCGTCCACAGCCGGGGAATGGCGAGCCGCTGGACCGACGGCACGGGGGAGAACTCCCGGAACGTCTCGTCGACGATCGTATGGCGGGCGCCCTCGGACCAGTCGAGCAGTCGATCCGCGTCCCAGCGGTCCCCGACCGGGTTGTGCGGCTGGGAGACGAGCGCGAGTTCGACGGGCCCGAGGGTCTCCGCGACCCGAAACCCCGCGTCCCGGACCGCGTCCACGAGAGGAGGATACTCGGGTCGCGCGACCCGCGCGCGCGGGCGGCGCGACCCCGCGCGCCGCGCGAGGTGCTCGATCGTCAACGAATTCGCTTCGGTGGCGCCGTGCGTGAGGAATAGACGTGCGGGAGAAACTCCGAGAAGATCCGCGAGCCGGTCCCGGAGCTCGCGTTCCGTCGCCGACCGCACGTCGGCCCTCGACGGGAGCGGGTGACGGACGGTCCCGCGCATCCCGCTCGACCCGAGATGGTGGCGGACTCCCTCGTGCGCGTCGATCCAGTCGCCGAGCGGGAATCGCATGCTCCCCCAGCGTACGAGGTCCTTTAGGCGCGACGGTCAGAGTCCGAGCGTGAGGCAGGCGACGAGCACCGCGACCGTGATCAGCGCCAGCGGGAGGCCGTGGCGGACGAACTCGGGGAGCCGGATCGAGACGTGGCGCTTCTCGGCCGCGTCGACGAGGATCAGGTTGCTCATCGCGCCGAGGAGCGTCACGTTCCCGGCGAGCGTGCTGCCGGCCGCGAGCGCCATCCAGATCACCGGGTTCCCGGGTCCGTAGCCGAGGCCCGACAGGAGCGGTAGCTGGAGCGCGACCCACGGCACGTTACTCACGAGTTGGGAGCCGAGCACGGACGTGCCGACGACCGACGCGACCGTGCCCGCGAGGTGCCCCGGCCCCGGGATGGGTAGGTAGGACTCGAGCGAGGCAATCACGCCGCCCACGACCGCCCCTTCGACCACCACGAACAGGCCGGCGAACAGGAGCAGGATCGACCAGTTGACGCGCTGGACGGCGATCGCGCGGTGGGAGGACACGACCACGAGCACGACCGCGCCGGCGAGCGCGATCTCCCACGAGGCCGGGAACGCACCGGGGGCGAACGCGGACGCGACGCTCGCGACGACGACCGCGGCCATCGTCGCCGGAAAGACCCAGAGCACGGGCCGGTCCAAGAGGCGACGTCGCCAGCCTCCGAGGGGGAAGAGCGCCGGGGCTTCGGAGCGGGCGCGCGCATACTCCGCGTCGTCCGCGGGCATCTCGTCCCGGTAGACCCGACCCAGATACCAGCCACCGACGAGGAGGTCGATTGCGGTCGGCAGGGCGAGATAGCGGAGGAACGTCGCCACCGGGGCCGCCACCCCGCTCCGTACGGCGACCAGGAGGTTCTGGGGGTTCCCGAACGGCGTGAGGACGCTGCCGACCGTCACGGAGAAGGCGAGCACGAGGAGCAGGGGCTTCGCGCGGATCCGGAGCCGGGTCGCGAGCCCGATCACGACCGGGACCCCGATGAGGACGAGGGCATCGTTCACGATCAGCGCCGAGAGGAGGCCGATCCCGACGAACAGGAAGAACGGGAGGTCACGGGGCCGTCGCGCGAGCCCGATCGACCATCGTGCCAAGTGGTCGAGCGCGCCCGCGGCCTCGAGCGCCGAGGCGAAGAGGAAGAGCGCGAAGAGGAACGCGAGGGTCGGCGCCGAGTTCGCGAGGACCGACTCGGTCGCGGCAGCCGATAGCACGCCGGTGGCGAGCGTGGCGAACGCGCCGGCGACGAACAGCGCCCAGATCGGAGGGCCGCGCCCGCTCAGTTGCCGGACGACGACCGCCCCGAACACGACGGCGAGCAGGCCCGCGGCGAGTAGGTCCGTCCAGCTCCCCCCGGGAGGAGTTCGAGAACGGTCCGGTTACATAGGGCACGTCGGCCGCTACCGCTGGACCCGAACGGTCATGAGCCGGTTCGGCGCACCGCTCGCCGATGCGTCGACGCACGCGCCGAGCCGCTTCCGTCCAGGTCGGCCCCGGCGGTCGAATCCTCGCGCTCTCCGCCGCGTGGTTCTCGGACGGCGCCCGGCGTCGTCAGGACGCGCGCCGAGCCGCGCGGTGCGTCGAATGTCAACGTCCCCTGCCCGGTCACCGCACCCCGTACTGTTCCCGACGTTGCCAGTGGATGTTCCACGGTCACTACTTCTGGGACTCCGCCCGATCCTACGCGCTCCTGCGAGACCGCTACACCTGCCGGTTGTGCGGGGCCCGTCGCCGGGCTCGGGAGCTCGAGGTCGACCACATCGTCGAGATCGCGCGAGGGGGCGCGGCGCTCGAATACTCGAATCTGCAGACCGTGTGTCGCGACTGCCACCGAGCGAAGACGCGCGCGTTCCTGCGTCAGGGGGCCTCCGGGGAGGCCCCCTCCGATGCGCCGGCCACGAGCCGCTCGAGCTCGGGGAGCGAGAACGGAAGTCCGGTGCCGGTGTTGTAGAGCAGCACGGTGTCGTCGGTGTGCACCGCACCGGTGCGAACGAGGGAGCCGAGCGCCGCGTACGTCGCCGCGCCCTCCGGCGATGCGGAGACGCCGAACCGACGGGCGAGTTCGGCCATCGCGTCCACGATCTCCCGGTCGCGGACCGTGACCCCCCCGCCGCCGCTCGCCCGCACCGCTTCCAGGACCCGCTCGGAGGAGAACGGAGCGGGAACGAGCAGCCCGGGCGCGATCGTGCTCGGGTCCTCCCACGGGGTCACCGCCGTCGCGCCGTCGCGGAGCGCACGGACGACCGGGGCACAGCCCTCCGGCTGGACCGCGTAGAGTCGCGGCCGGCGCTCGGAGAGACCGAGCGCGCGGAGCTCCTCGAACGCCTTGTGCATCCCGACGAGGCCGGTCCCGCCCCCGGTCGGATAGACGATCGCGCTCGGGAACTCCTCGTCGCGCAGCTGCTCGAAGATCTCGAGGCCCATCGTCTTCTTTCCCTCGACCCGATACGGCTCGCGTAGGGTCGAGAGGTCGAACGACCGCTGCGCTGCCTCGGCCGCGCGGGCGGCCGCGCCGGCCTCCCGGAGCGTACCCGGTACTTCGACCACCTGCGCTCCGTAGGTCCGGCAGCCGACCTTCATGGGTGCCGGGGTTCGCTCGGGCAGGTAGACCCGGACGGGGAGGCCCGCCCGGGCGCCGTACGCGGAGAGCGCGACACCGGCGTTACCCGCGCTCGGCACGTAGACGGCGCGCACGCCGAGTTCCCGGGCCCGGGAGACCGCGACCGACATCCCCCGCGCCTTGAACGAGCCGGTCGGGAGCCCGCCGTCATCCTTGAGCCGAACGCGCACGCCCGGCGCGGCCGGGACGTCGTTCAAGGGGAGCACGGGAGAGTAGCCCTCGCCGAGCGAGACGATCTGGGAGGAGTGCTGCACCGGGAGGAGCTCGCGGTACCGCCACAGAGAGGGGGCGCGGGCCGGCCACGAGCCTACCCAAGCGCGCGCGTCCAGCCGAGCGAGGTCGTACTGGGCCAGTAGCGCGTGGCCGCACGTCGGGCACGTGCCGACCAGCCGCGACGGGTCGACCGAGGCGCAGCAGGCGCGGCACTCGAGCGACGTGAGAAGCGAGCCGGTTTCGGCCACGGTCCGTGCACGGTGAACCGCTCGGTCCCTAAACGTCTCGGACCGGTCCGCTCGGCCGGAGCCGGCCGAGTCGGCCCGCGCGGGGCCGCCCTCTCGAGGCCCGCGTCCCGCGCGAGCCGTTTATGCTTCCCCGTCGTGGAGGACTCCGATGGCGACCCAGCGTAGATTCTGTCGCTTCTCCCGCGCGTCGAGCACGGCCGCGTTCAGCCTCTCGGAGATCCCGCCGGACGGCATCTGCCTCAGCGCGTTCCTCGTGGTCCGGTCGGCCGAACACCCCGCGCGGGTCCTCTGGGGACGGTTGAATCCCGA
>JASHPY010000063.1 GCA_030037855.1 Thermoplasmata archaeon
CGGTAGGAGTTCCGATAGAAGTGGGCCACCCAGGCGTCAGCACCCGGAGTTCGCCGCAGCCTCTGCACTTGGTAACCGATTCCTGGAGCGAAGGGTCGACGCCTTAGCCCCCCCATGATACGCCAGCACGCATCCCGAACCGGCGGTGGTAGGGCGAGGAACTCCTTGTCGAAACGCGGATCGCGATATACGTCCAGAACCATCAGCGAGAACCCGATCTCCGAGAGCGCTTGTCTCGTTTGAGCAGAGTCTCGATCGGTTCAGTCTTGATCCTTCCGGAGCGCACCTCGCCAATACGACGCTCCATCTCTTCGTACCAGGGGTCGCGGGCTTCGAGCTCCTCGAGCAGGGCGCGAATCAGGTCATCGTAGCTCTGACCCCCCGTCTTGAGGGTCTCTAGCTCGTCACGAGTTGACGTACGAATCGGAATGGTCGTGAGGGGATCTGCCGCCATGGCGCTGAACCTTACGGTGGTGCCTGTATAAGTGAGTGTCATAGCGCACATCACGTTCATGAGATAGGGTGGATCTTGTCGCTCCTCGCCCGAGGCGTGCGATCAACGTTTCACTCCAACGTGTCGGCCCGGAACGACTCAAGTACAATTGGACAAAGAGAGCACACCATGCTAGCCGCTCCCCCCACGAGCGTCACAATCCCGACGTCGGTGGCTCGGCGCCTTCGCTCATACAAGACCGCGGGCAGGAGTTGCGCTGAGGTTCTCGAAGGGTTGATGGATTCCATCCCACCTCGCCCCTTTTTGGCGTGGGCCGAACCAGAACTCAAGAGGCCCGCCGCGCCTTGTTCCTCGGCCAAGAGTAGCGTGGGTATCCGAGCTCGCTAGATGGTCCGGGTCAGCCTGACTCCGGAGGTCATCGCGTCGCTCAAGATACCCCCGATCCGCGGAGGGTGGGTCCGACGCGCTGCTCTCGCAGTGGGGGGCCCTGCCGAGATTGAGGCTTCCAGGAGACTACCACGTGCACCAGCTCGAGGGCTCTCCCCCACTCGGGACGCTAAAGGTCGGCCCATACCGGCGGATCTCTCGGTGGGATGGCAGCGGAGCCCGATTTGTGAGATTTGGGCGTCGGGCGACCGTCTATCATCGACTGCCGAAGTGACCGGGAGCGGAGCCGCCGGGTCGCCGTCCGGTCGACGGATCTGGGGGCCAGGGGGGCGGTGCCTGAACCTTGTCGCCAGCTGTGAATTCCGCCAGTTTTCACTCCCGCGCCCCGGAACGCACACCCACCGCTAGGAGCGGCCTCGACGCCATAAGAGGTCGGACCCCAAGGCGAACGCTTGATCGGAGGCCGCCCAGACAGATTCATACCCTCGCCCCGCCAAGTATTCGATCAGGGCACCGGGACCGGCCGCGAAGGGGTTCGGCTCGGGGCATGGCTGAAGCACAGTTGAAACGATATGACCACGAAGGCAGCAGGTCGTAAGCCGAGACGGGGTCGCCCCGCGACCCGCCACTCCGACGTCGACCAGACGATCGCTCGGGTCATCGCCGAGAAGGGCGATGCTACGCTCGGGACGATCGTCGACGAGGTGAGGGGCGCCTTCCCGATCTCTCGGGCGACGATTGCCCGCCGGCTCGACCGAATGCTCCGCTTCTCGCAGGTCGTCCGGCTCCGGCACGGCCACTACACCGTGGGGGGCGTGTCCACCCGGTCGCCGCCGACCGTCCTACGCTTGCGAAGTAACTCGCTCTCCGAGGTCGTCTCTCCGGACGGCTCGACCAGTGCCGAACTGACCAAGGAGTTCTTGGTGCTCTCGGGCCGATGCGACCGGCTCACCTTTCAGCTGGATCCGATGGCCAGACTGCTCGCGAAGGACGTCCGAGTCTCGAGCTCCCGGAACCTGAGAGTGACGCTCCGCAACGAACGAGGGCGAACGACCATCGTGACGCAATTCACTCCGCCTATTCCCGCGGGCCCTTGGTCATCGCATCGGGTGTCCGTCAGCTTCCACCTCGGAGCGGGGTACTACCCGATGAAGCGATCCGAACCCGGTCCACGATCACGGCCCGGATCGACGCCTCCCTCGAACCTCCACGCTATCGGCGTGCTCACGAAGCCCGACCTGGGGGTGCTCTACGAGGTCAGCGACGACACCGTTCTCGATATGCAAGTTCACTTCCCGAGCGGCTTTCCGCGGGGTCCGGTCGAGCCCAGGATCACGTTCCTGCAGTCGAACCAGGTGCTCGAAGACGACGCACGGAAGTTGCTGGACCTCTCCCGGAAGAGCAAGGGCCGGCTCGGTCTGACCGCTCGCGATGACCTGGTCACGCTACGGGTGAAGGGCCCGACGATCGACTGTTCGTATGGATTCAGCTGGACGCCCCCGCTCGCCTCATCCTACTCCCGCTGGATCCGACGTCACCTCTAGCGGCCGTCCCCTCGGACCGCGTTCGTCTCACCAGGGTCCCCGAATAAATCGCTAAGTTCGAAAAGTCGATGGCACTTCGCAGTCGAGGGGGCCGCCCTCGGCGACGAAGGTGGAGGTATGCATCGATTCGTAACAGTGAAGGCGACACTGGTGCTGTTCGTGGCGCTCGCGGCCATCTGCGGCTTCTCCCTGACCGCTCTCTCGGGGGGGGCGGCGACGATCTCCTCCTCGAGCTCGAGCGCTCCGGATACAGCAGCGCCCACGGCCACCCCACAGGCGAGCGGGGCGATTCTTCCGCTCGCGAACAGCTCGAGCGGGTTTTCGGCCACATCGCCCACGGCCCTGGGAAGTTACCTCGTCGAGCCGGAGAACATGGCGCCGGCGGGAGCCTCGCCGCTCCCGTCCGACATCACCGTGGAAGTGGCGCTCAATCCTAGCGCCAATCTTGAGAGCTTCGTGAACGAGCTGAGCAATCCGAACAACCCGAACTACGACCAATTCCTCACGATCAACGAGATCGGCAGCGACTTCGGATCCTCGAGCTATGCCGCGGCGGTCGACTACTTTGAATCGTACGGGCTCTCGGTGGGGCTGAGCTCGGGACTTCTGACCCTTTCGGTCAGCGGGACCCCCGGTGAGATGGAGTCGGCGTTCCACACGACGGTCCAGGGCTTCGCGCAGGAGTATCAATCCAACGGCACGTGGAACCCCGCGTTCGGCAACGAGAGCGCGGTCGCCGGCAGCACGACGTACGCGGCCGGCTTCTACGCGAACACGGCCCCGCTCGCCTTGCCCTCTTCGCTCACCGGGGTCATCGCCGGGGTCGCGGGCCTCTCGGGCGTGATGGCCCAACCCGACCTCGCGCTCCCCACGGGCATCGGCCCCAACGATGCGTCCGCGAACCTGACGCTCGCGGGGATCCAGGGCCTCGCGGGAGGAAACTACACGTGGACGAACCAGGCGACGACGAACGCGGGTTGCGAGGAACTCGGTCAGTGCGGTGACGTCCAGACGCTCTACCCCAGTACGATGCACGAACTCGACGGGGCGGAGAACCTCTGGAACGGGTCCACGGCCATCAACGGCGAGGATGATCTTGGGCAGGGCGTCACGATCGCCCTCATCGAAGTCGGATGCCTCGACACGGCCGACATCACCACCGTTTCCGGCGAGATCTGGGACAACTCGGACCAGCCGGGCCTGCCGCTTTCCGAACGCCTCACGCAGATCGGCCTCAACACCCCGGGCGCGATCTACCCGAACGACGACTACTCCGGGTGCTCCGACAACGGTGCCGTCTACGGGTGGACCACCGAGACGGCCCTGGACGCGGAGTACGCGGCGACCGAAGCGCCGGACGCGAGCATCGACATCGTGGCGACGGCCAGCAGCGACTTCTCGGCGTTCGACGTCGCCTTCCAGGACGTCGCCCAGTATCTGACCGCGGGCGCGACCAACCTCCCGGAGAGCGTCGGGACCGTGGTCTGGGAGAGCGGCGCGTCTACGTCCAGCCAGGCCGTGAGCGCCGCGGCCGGGTCCGTGACGATCACGTCGAACAGCTACGGCTCCGGGGAAGTACCAACGGCGCTGGAGGGGTCGCCGTCGTACCTGACGGTCGAGAACACGCTGCTCGAGGAACT
The DNA here is from genome assembly GCA_030037855.1 of Thermoplasmata archaeon. Lineage (GTDB taxonomy): Archaea > Thermoplasmatota > Thermoplasmata > Lutacidiplasmatales > UBA184 > Lutacidiplasma. The sequence goes on from JASHPY010000063.1 coordinate 4,026, forward strand.
GAACGCGGTGGGCGTCACCAACTTCTTCTCGAGCGGCGACTACGCGCCCGCCTACCAATCCAGTGCGGCCAACTCTGCGACCATCCCGTCGGACTCCCCGGGCGCGACCGCGGTGGGGGGCGGCCAGGCGACGGCCGAGTCGAACGGGGTCGAGTATCCGCTTACGCCGAACATCATCTGCCCGAGCGGCTACGCGTTCGTCGGCAACTATAGTGGCGTTGCGTACTGCTCCCTCACCGCGAACAGTGAGGTTCAGCAAGTAGTCGACACGATCGGCGTGGGCTCGATCCCGGAGGAGTCCACCTACGACCCCGCCAACGGTTACCTCTACATTTCCGACTACGGCTCGGAAGAGGTGACGGTCCTCGACGGTACCTCGGTCGCGGCGACGATCCCCGCCGGGCCGGCCACGTACTGGGGCGCGTACGACCCCGCCGACGGTTACGTGTACGTCGCGAACCCGGGGGGCGGCACGGGACCCACAGGGACCGTGACCGTCATCGACGGCACCACGCTGGTCACGACCCTCCACGTGGGGAACTCGGACTACCGGCCCTTCTACGATCCGGCGGACGGGGATGTCTACGTCACGAACTGCGGGTCGAACAACGTCACGGTCTTCAGCGGGACCTCGCTCGTCGGCTCGGTGGCGGCGGGCGTGTGCCCGTTCTACGGTGCCTACGACCCGGCGGACGGGGACCTCTACATCGCCGACTCCAACAGCGGGCAGATCACGATCATCAACGGCACGTCGGTCGTGGCCACGCTCGACCCCGTTCCCGGGGACAGCACCTACTCGGCGACGTACGACGCCGCGAACGGCGACATCTACGCGACCGAGATCAGCACGGACTCGGGCGCGTGCGGGGGCGGGTTCGCCTGCTCGGTCGTGGTCCTGATCAACGGCACGAACGTGGTCGGATCGGTCACGGTCGGATCGATCTCGTACTACGACAACTACGACAGCGCGAACGGGCTGGTCTACGTCACCAACGACTACTCCGACAACGTCAGCGTCATCGAGGGCACCTCCCTCGTCGGCACGCTGGACACGGGCGAGTACGCCGTGTCGCCGGCATTCAACTCGACGAGCGGGGACGCGTACTTCCCCAACATGCAGTCGAACAGCGTGAGCGTGGTCAACGGCACCTCGATCCTGACGACGATCCAGGTGGGCCAGTCCCCGGCCGCGGCCGCTTACGATGTCGCCGACGGCGACGTGTACGTGAACAACTGGGGCGCGGCCTCGGTGAGCGTGATCGCCGAGGTGCACCTGAACGCTGCGCTCTCGGCGGAGGAGTGCTACGAGACCGGGATCGCGGTCGGAGAATGCGTGAGCGCGACCGTGGTCGCTCCCGCGACCGGCCTCGCGAGCTTCAGTTACTGGAGCTTCGGCGGTGGTGAACTCGGCGTCAAGCAGGGCTACGAGGGGGCCAGCTTCGGACAGTCCATCTCCAGCCCGCAGCCGTGGTACCAGAACGGCCTCGACACGTACAGCTCGGGGGCCTCGATGGACCCCGTGGTGAGCTTCGAGGCGGCGTTCAACATGACGGTCTACGCGGGCGGGACGTGGTTGTCCGACTACGGCGGCACGAGCTTCGCGGCACCGACCGTCGCGGGCGAATGGGCCCTGCTCGAGGAGCAGAAGGACGCCGCGTCCGGCAGCGCCCGTATGGGCGACATCAACCCCGTGCTCTACGCAGCGCACGACGCGAACGAGGCCGGGGTCTCGGGGGCGTCCACCGATCCGTTCGTCGCCATGACCGACGTTGGAGTGGCGTGGGACACGGGCCCGTTCAACAGCTACAACTGGTACTACACGAACCTGACCATCGAGCAGCCGTACGACGCGGTCCTCCCGGGATGGTTCAACACCATCGACAACCCGGCGGGACCCGGCTGGAACTACCTGGAGGGTCTCGGTGCCCCGCGGATCGCGAGCCTGGCCCAGGAGCTGACCGCGGAAGGCCTGCTGACCGCCCCGACGTACGAGGTCAAGATCGTCACCACGGGCGGTCTGGCCCCGATCGCTAACAACACGCTCACCGCGGGCACGTCGTACACGTTCGAAGTGGTCGACAGCACGACCGGAGCTCCCGTGGTCGGCGCGGCCCTCGAGGAGTACTCGGGGATGTCGAACGACGGAGGCTACGGCGGAGGGACCGTTCAGACGGCCACGACGAACGGGGACGGCCAGTTCACCTACGCGCCGACCTCGGGGAGCCCGCCCGGAGGAGACGGCGCGACGACCTACGGTTACTTCCTCGTCTCGGCGGGGGGCCTCGCGTCATTCATCAGCCTCGCGATCGCGCAGCCGACGCCCTCGGGGACGCTGAGCCTCTGCGTGGAAGAGGCCGACGGCGAGTGCGCGGTGGGTAGCGCGGACGTCACGACCTTCACGACGAGCTACACCGGCTACTACCAGTACTTCCCGGAGGCCTACGTCACGCTGAACGGCGTGCCGGCGGTCTCCGCCGTGATCACCGAGGTCTCCGTGGACGTCTCGCTCTACTACGACGAGGACCCGACCCTGCCCGTGTCCACCTACGCCCCGGGCGCGACGCTCGGTACGTTCGTCACCGGGGAGATGGGGGATGCCAATTTCTGGACGGACGCGGCCACGGCGGAGCTGAACGGGGCGCTCCCCACGGAGGTCGTGACCCTCACGGCGAGCTACGACGGCGTCGTCTCCAACACGGTCACGGTGTTCATCGAGCCGCAGAGCGGTTCGTTCGACACCAGCGATCTCTCGCTGAACGCCGCCGGCACGGCGGTCGTCGGGACCGTGACGTTCTCGGCCATGAAGTACCTCGACTTCCTGAACATCAGCGTCGGGAAGGGGCCCGGTCAGTATCTGAACACGAGCTACACCGGCGACGTCAGCGCCGGTCAGGTCGCGGTGGACCTGAGCACGACCGGGCTGACGGGGAACCTCGAGGTCACGCTCGAGGCGAGCGGCTCGAACGACGTCTCGGTCGTCGAGATCGACGCGTCCGACCACGAGGTCATCGAGGACGAGCAGGACGTCCAGGATCCGATCACCTGGTCGGACGTCGTGCCGCTGACGACCGTCGCCCCGGACCTGACCTTCCAGGCGACGGCGCTGTCGATCACCACGACCCTCGCGACCGGGAGCGCGGTCAACGCGACCTGGGAGAACTTCGCCTCCGTGACGTTGACGGGGTTCGTTTGGTTTGACGTCACCAACGGCCAGGGTCAGACCGTCTGGGTGTCTGCGACGTCGCTCACGCTGGCCCCGTCGGCCGTGGGCTCCGCCTACCTCGGCCTCTCCACGCTGGCGGCCGGGACCTACACCGTGGAAGTGTTCGTCACTACGTCGCAAGGGATCCCCATCTCGGTCACCGAAGCCACGTCGGTGACCGTCGCCTGACGAGAAACCCGCGGGAGAACGAGATCAACATGAAGCGAAGCCGCATCGGAGCGTGTCTGGTCGTAGCCGTACTGGTCCTGATGGTCGGGGCGACAGCGCTCTCGGCGAGTTATGCCGGGAGTTCGACCGCTCCGCCGAGGGCGGCGCTGGTCAATCCGGCGGGCCTCGCGACGTTTCCCGTAGCGTTCAACGAGACCGGTCTGCCGGTCAGCTCGACCTGGAGCGTCACGCTGAACGGTACCACGCTGAACGGGCTTGCGGGGAGTGACATCGTCTTCAGCGAGCCGAATGGGACGTACGACTATTCGCTCGCGGGCCCGTCCGGTTACAAGCTGCTCTCGCCGAGCGCGACGGGGACGGTCCGGGTCCAGGGATCGCCCGACTCCGTGACGGTGCCGAGCATCGCCGCCGGCGAGAACCCGGGGGACGTGGCGTACGACAACGCGAACGGTGACATCTACGTCACGAACTTTCTGGGCGGCAACGTGACCGTGATCAACGCGACGACCAACGAGGTGACGGCTCCGCTCGCGGGCATCTCGGTGGGCACCTATCCCTACGCGATCGCCTACGACCCCGCGAGCGGCTACGTCTACGTCACCCACCTCGGCGGCGACGACAACCTGACGGTGATCGACGGGGCGACGCAATCGACGGTCGGGAGCATCCGGGTCGGGAGCTTCCCCTACGACATCGCCTACGACTCGGCGAACGGCTATCTCTACGTCCCGAACGAAGGGGGTAGCGATAACGTGACGGTCGTCAACGGCGCGGACAACTCGGTGGTCGGGAGCATCGGGGACGGATACAACCCTGTCGCCGACGTCTACGACCCCGCGAACGACTACGTCTACGTCGCGAACCTCGGCGGGGACAACGTGACGGTCATCAACGCGGCGACCGACACGGTCGTCGTCCCGAGCATCACGGCCGGGTCCTATCCGGACGCGATCGGCTACGATGCGGCGAACGGCGACATCTACGTCGCGAACTCGGGCGACAACACGGTCACGATCATCAACGCGACTTCCAACTCCGTCGTGGTGCCGGATCTCAGCGTCGGGGGTGGGCCGGACGGCTTCGCCTACGACCCCACGAACGGCTACGTCTACGTCGCGAACGGCGACCTCGCCAACCTGACGGTGATCGATGGGGCGACCAACACGGTGGTCGCGAGCATCGGCGTCGGGGTCGAGCCGAGTCTCCTCATCTACGTCTCCTCGAGCGGTGACATCTACGTCGCGAACTACGGTTCCAACAACGTGACGGTGGTCAGCGGGAACGGGCTCTTGGTGAGCACCTGGGGCCGCTCGGCCGTGATTCCGCCCACGACCTACTCGCTGACGTTCACGGAGTCGGGCCTCCCCGACGGCACGGGCTGGAGCGTGACGTTCAATGGCTCCACCGAGAGCTCCACGTCGTCGTCCATTGCCTTCACCGAAGCGAACGGAACGTACTCGTTCAGCGTCGGGGCGGTCGCTGGCTACACGGTGTCGCCCGGCTCCGGATCCTTGACGGTGGAGGGAGCCGCCCTCTCCGAGCCGATCACGTACACGGCCGTCCCGCCTCCGCCGGTGACGTCGGTGCAGATCGAGGCGAACTCCGCGAGCTACACCGGCTCGGCTCCGATCTACCTGAGCGGATCGGTTTCACCGGCCCCAGCGGTAGGCACGAGCGCGTTCGTGAAGGTTACGAACCCGGTCGGTACCACCGTCCAGGTCAGCTCCGACCCGCTGAACGCGGTGGGCGAGTTCTGGGACAACTTCACCGCCGGGGGACCCAACTGGGTCAGCGGGACCTACGTGGTGAACGCGACGTGGGCCCCGAGCCTCGGCGGCTCGGTCTACTACAACACGACCACGTTCGCCTACGTCTCGATCACGACGAACGAGGTGACGTTCAGCGAGACCGGATTGACGACCGGGCTGTCGTGGAGCGTCACGCTCAACGGGAGCACGGAGGTCGCAGCCGCGGGGAGCGACATCACGTTCTCGGAGGCGAACGGGGCGTACGCCTTTGAGATCCCCGCGGTGGCGAACTACACGGTCTCGCCGAGTTCCGGCACCGTGACGGTCGACGGGGCGGGGGTCACGGTCAACGTGACGTTCACCCTCCCGCTCGACCGGACGTGGGACCTCGCGGCGCCCTTATCCACGACGACGCTGGACGGGATGGAAGTGGTCAATGCCACGTGGATGAGCTACGCGGCCGTCCCCCTCACCGGCATCGTGTGGTGGGAGGCCGTGAACAGCACCGGCCACACGGTGGAGATCACCGCGGCCTCGATGACCCTGGGGTCGCTCGCGTGCGGTTCGGCATACTTCGGGCTGTCCACACTGGCCCCGGGAGCGTACACGATCGAGGTGTTCGTCACGACCACTCAAGGAGTGCCGATCTCGCTGACGGCGTCGCTCGGAGTCACCGTTACCTGAGCGCCGCGCATCGTACGGGGGGAGGCAGGCCGACGTGGCGAGACGCTAGTCCCGGGCTCCGCGCCCTAGGCCCTCTCGCTCGGGTGTGCGTCGCGGTGATCCTGCTCTCGCCGCTCGCGCTCTCGATCGGGCCGGCGGCGGCGACCGCTGGGCCGGCCCTGCTCACGTCGCAAGCGTCGTACACGGTCTCGGTCCGCGCCAACGCTTCGACGTACTACGCCTCGTCTCCGATCGGCATTCAAGGGACGGTCTCGCCGGTCCCTCCGAGCGGGACGAGCGCGTTCGTCCAGGTACTGAACTCGAGCCGCAGCGTCGTGCAGGTCAGTTCCGACCCCTTGAACGCGGGCGGCGAGTTCTGGGACAATTTCACGGCCGGGGGAACCGGCTGGGCGAACGGAACGTTCACCGTGAACGCGACCTGGGCGCCCAGTCTCAGCGGGCCGGTCCTGAACGCCACCACCTCGTTCGTCTACGTCTCGTCCTCCGCCCCGCCCTTCTCGACGTACACCGTGACGTTCACGGAGTCGGGACTGCCGAGCGGGAGGACGTGGAGCGTCACGTTCAACGGGACGCCGGAGACCTCCGCGACCGGTGAGATCACGTTCGCGGCCGTGGTGAACGGAACCTACTCCTACACGGTGGGGTCGGTCTCCGGGTACACCGCGAGCCCGAGTACGGGCTCGGTCACGGTTCCGACGATGTTGTCGATCTCGGTCACGTTCTCCAGCGCGGGCTCGGCCGCATCGACCCCGTGGTGGGTCTGGGCGGTCGCGGCGGTGGTGGTGGCCGTCGTCAGCGTGGGGATCGTGGCCGTGCTGGCGCGACGCGGGAAGTCCCCACCGTCTCGGAGCGAGGCTGCGGCCCCCACGGGGGCTGGATCTCCAACGACCGCTTCAGGGTCTTCGTCCGGGCCGGGCAAGTAGACAAGCTCAGCCGGGGGGGAGGGTCAAGCCCGGAGCCGCTGATGCCGGTAGTCATCAGCATCGGCCACCCCAGGCGATCTCGGAGATTGACCGGGGGGAGCGTAGATTCGGAACTGGGGGCGGGTTCCAGATTCGGAAGCTCACTCCAGCGGACCACTCTCGGGGAGGCCTTCCGTAGACGATGTCGCCCGCACGCTCGTAGTGCAGCATCACTACGCCCGTCGAAGAGACGTCGCTTCGAGTAAGCTTCCAGGCGGAGGGAATCGCCCCCTGATGGAATACGCGCTTCCCGCTCCCGATAACGACGGGAAAGACCTACAGCCAGTCACGTCGGAGGTATGTGGGGGCGTGTCCCGCCCCGAGGAGGAGGTCGAGGAACGCTCAGTACTGCTCTACGACAAGGTCGTCGATGTTTGCGAATCCGCGATCTCTGGTCAGAAGAGCTAGGTGATGAATCCGCGCTGTCGCGGCGATTAACAGATCTACCAACGGAAGTGGCCTTCCCTTCCGGAGCAACTCCGCGCCCATCCGGGCGGCCTCGGCCGCGGCATCAAAGTCGATTGGGAGCGTTTCGATCTCTCGAGCGAACTCTAGCGTCGCACGCCTGGCCTTGCCCGCGTGCCACAACGCACCCAGGAGAAGTTCGGCCACCGCAGGAGAAGGGCTTCGGAGCGCCTCGCCCGTAGCCCTCATTTCGTGGGTCTTCTCGGAGGCACCCGGATCCCCACGTACGACATCGATCAGGAACGTCGCGTCCGCGCAGCGATTCACTTGGAGCTCTCCCGACGGGCGATCCGTCGGACCCGGCCGAGGTCCTGTTTGCGTAGGTCGGCCCTCACCCGATCGAACCTTGTCGCAACCTCCGCGCTCTCGCCGGCCCATATCCCGATGAAGTCCGTTAACGGCCTGCGTGGTCGTGCCACGCGCTTGACCACGTCGCTGAACGTCTCCGAGGAACGTTTCCGCTCTCGGAGGAGGGAGTACGCTTCGTCGTCGAGAGCGATGGTCTTCGCGGCCATGGCGGTAACATAGAATTGCGTCAAGGCTATAAGCCATGTGTAACCCCTGAATGATGAACCTCGGCGCTGTCCGTGCGGGCGGTCGCATGCACTTAGGACGCACTCGACACTTCGTCCAAACTGAACCGCTGAGCGAGTAGCGAGACGGTCGTGACGTCACGTACACCCACTTGGCGCGAACGTCTCTCGACGGACGCGGCGACGCGTGTGCGCAGCTGGAGGGCCAAGTCTTAGCGAGCGAGAGAGGTCTACTGAAATAAGGTAAGTTACTTATTCCTGCATTATCTTGTCAGAGTCATGCCCAACCTGACGCTGTCCGTACCCGAAGAACTGCATCGAGAGATGCGGGCCCACCCCGAGGTCAAGTGGGCCGAGGTCGCTCGTTCGGCGTTCCGTACCCAACTGCGAAGACTCGATGTCTACGATCGCTTGCTGTCTCCCTCTCGACTCACGGAAAAGGACGCCGTTCAACTCGGCCGCGAGATCCGCC
>JASHPY010000064.1 GCA_030037855.1 Thermoplasmata archaeon
GCGGTCGAGGGGCAGATCGAGGGCTCGATCCACATGGGCCTCGGTCAGGTGATGGGCGAGTCGATGAACTACCGCGGGGCCCGGCTGTTCAACCCGTCGCTCCTCGAGTACAAGATCCCGACGGCCGACCAGATGCCCGAGGTCGAGATCCTGCTCGTCGGCGACGACGACCCCGAGGGACCGTTCGGCGCGAAGGAGGCGGGCGAGGGGCCGTTGATCGCCACGCTCCCGGCGGTGGGGAACGCGCTCTACGACGCGATCGGCGTGCGGTTCACCGAGCTCCCGATCACCCCGGACCGGGTGCTCCGGGGGATCGACCTCCGCCGGAAGGAAGGCCGGGCCTGGAAGGGGGCGTAGCGCGATGCACCTCGACCCGTTCGAGCTCCACCGACCGACGTCGCTCCGCGACACGCTCCGGCTCGCCGGCGACCTCGCCGGCCGGTTCGACTACCTCGCCGGCGGGACCGACCTCCTCCCGAACTACAAGATGCACATCAACCTCCGTCCCCACCTGATCGCGCTCGAGGGGATCCCGGAGCTCCGGGGCCGGTCGCTCGAGCGGCTCGGTGCGATGGAACGCCTCGCCGACCTCGAGCGCGACCCTGCGCTCCGCGGCGCGTACCCGGGCCTCGCCGACGCGATCGACGAGGTCGCGACCCCGCTCGTGCGGGCGAGCGGCACGGTCGGCGGGAACCTCCTGGTCGAGACCCGGTGCTTCTTCTTCAACCAGAGCTACTTCTGGCGCGCCAGCCTCGGGTTCTGCCTCAAGGCGGACGGCGACCGGTGCCACGTCGTCCCGCAGAAGGAGCGCTGCTACGCGACGTTCTCGGGCGACCTCGCCCCGGCGCTGCTCGCGCTCGACGCGGAGGTCGAGGTCGCGGGACCGGCCGGTCTGCGTCGCGTCCCGCTCGGCGCGCTGTACGACGCGGAGGGCGACGGGATCCGCCGAACGAGGCTCGCGCCGGGGGAACTCGTGGTCGCGGTCCACCTCCCCGCGTCGGCCCGGGGGCTCCGGGGCCGGTACAAGAAGCTCCGCGTGCGGCCGTCCTACGACTTCCCCGAGCTCGGCGTCGCGGTCGCCGGACGCTGGGAGAGCGCGGGTCCGGTCGAGCGGCTGCGGGTCGTCGTCGGGGGCGCGGAGTCGTACCCGCGACGGTTCGACGACCTCACGGACGCGCTCGTCGGCGCGTCGCTGACGGACGCGCGCGCCCGCGCGCTCGGCGAGGAGATCGCGAAGCGCGTCCGTCCGGTGCACAACACGTTCCTGTTGCCCGACTACCGCCGGCGGATGATCTCGGTCTACGTCCGACGCGCGCTCGCGGAGGCACGGGAGGGGCGCGCGGCATGACGCAGGACGCGGTCGTCTTCGCGCTCCTGCCGCTCGCGGACCTCCGGGCGCACGAGCGGGTCGACGCACGGAAGGTCCGCGCCCTCGCCCGGGAGCTCGAGCGCACCGGGGTCTTCGAGGACCCGATCTGGGTCGCGCGGGACACCGGGGTGATCCTGAACGGCCACCACCGGGTCGCCGCGCTGCGGAGGCTCGGGGCCGAGCGGATCCCGGCGTGGGTCGTCGACTACGACGCCGACATCGTCCGGCTCGGCCGCTGGACGCCCGGCCCCGCGATCTCGAAGGAGGAGGTCGTCCGCCGGGGGCGCGCGGGCGAGCCGTTCCCGCCCCGGACGACCCGCCACACGTTCGCGGTCGAGCTCCCCTCTCGGCCGACGCCGCTCGCCGATCTGCTGGGCGCGAACGGCGCCGCGCGTCGGCCGGCTCACGCGCGACGCGCCGGCTCGGGACGCTCCGCTAAGGGCCGCGCCGCCCGCTCGGGGTAGGGGAGCGGCAGCGCGCCGCTCGCGAGCGCCCGGATCGTCGTCGCGAGCAGCCGGACCTCGACCGGGTGGATCCGCGCGCGGAGGGTCTCGGGGGTGTCGCCCGGGACGATCGCGACCCGCTCCTGCGCGATCGGCGGCCCGTGGTCCACGTCGCCGGTGACGAGGTGCACGGTGGCACCGGACTCCCTCTCCCCGGCCGCCAGGACCGCCGCGTGGACGCGGAGGCCGTACATTCCGCGGCCGCCGTACCGGGGGAGCAGCGACGGGTGGAGGTTGATCGCGCGGCCGCGCCAGCGGCCGACCCACGACGCCGGGAGGATCGCGAGGAAGCCCGCGAGCACGACGAGGTCGACCCGGAACTCCTCCAGCACGCGCGTGACGTCCGTCGCGAACTCCTCGCGGTCCCGTCCCGCGCTCGGGACGACCCGGGTCGGGATCCCGTGCCGCTCGGCCCGCCCGAGGACCGGAGCCGCGGCCCGGTTGGAGACCACGAGCACGATCTGCGCGTCGGTCGCGGACCCGCCGAACGACTCCGCGAGGCCCTCGAGCGTGGTCCCCTCGCCGGAGGCGAGGACCGCGACGCGGAGCGGGGCCATCGCGTGCTCAGGCGGCGCCGATTAGAAGAGCGTGGCGGACGTGAAGCGGAACGACGAGCTCACGAGGTCGGGACACGTGGTCGACGAACCGGCCCGCTCGGACGCGGTCTGACGAGCCTCCCGCCCCACGAGCTCGGTGCCGCGCAGCGTGCGGAGAACGCTCTCCGTGAATCGCAGGTTGCGCACCGGCCCGACGATCTCCCCGTGCTCGATCCGGTACGTCCCGTCGCGGGTCATCCCGGTCAGCACGCTCCGCCCCGGATCGACCACGCGCACGTAGTGGAAGCGGGTCACGAGGATCCCTCGTCGGGTCTCGCGGACGAGCTCCTCTTCCCGAGCGTCGCCCGGGGAGAGCACGAGGTGCCGGGGGATCGGCCCGTACTCTCCGCCCGGTGACTCCGGGGGCAGCGCGTGCCCCGTGAGCGGTCGCCCGAGCCGGCCCGAGGTCAGTACGTCGGTCACCGGGCCCCCCGCGACGCCCTCGTCGATCAACGGGGTCGAACGGGTCGCCGTCCCCTCGGCATCGATCGCGCACGGGATCACTCGCCGCGAGCGCGCGTCGTCGACGAGGTCGACGGACCGCGGCGCGATCCGCCGGCCGCGCTGGCGTCGAAGGCAGCTCCAGCCCTCCGCCTCGCCCGTGCCGCCGAACCCGAGGAAGGCCAGGTAGTCGAGGAGCGTCGCCACGGCCGGCGCGCGCAGGAGCACCCGGTACGTGCCCGGCTCGACCGCGACGGGCGCCGACTCGGCCACGCGCTCCGCGGCCTCCCGGCCGAGTCGTTCCGGTGCGAGGCGGGCAACGTCCCAGTGCGCGCCCTCCGACCAGCCCGATACCGGCGGGTCCCGCTCGGGGCGATCGACCAGGACGCTCGCCTGCGCGCCGGAGAAACGGCACCCGCGGTCGAGCCCGGTGGAGTTGACGACGCGGTGGTTCACGGACCCGATGTTGACGACGCCGGCGATCCGTCCCCCCGGGGCGCGGGACGCGGCCGCGGCCAGGATCCGCTCGGCGACCCGGGTCGCGGCCTCGGGCGTCACGTGCGCGGTCGCCGACGAGAACGCGGTCGCCGCGGGGCGGGGCGACGCTTCGACCGGAAAACCGGGGAACGTCTTCTCGACCGGCGCGATCCGCGCGAGCGCCCGGGCGGCGCGGACGACCGTACGGACCCCGTCGGGGCTCAGGTCCACCGTGGTCGCGGTGCCGAGACGGCCGCCCTCGGCGACTCGGAACGAAAGGTACTCGCCCTCTTCGACGAGCGGCTGATGGATGCGACCGTTCGCGAAACGGATCGTCGTCCACGCCTCTCGGACGATCCGCGCATCGGCGGTGACGCCCGACGGGAGGCCCCGCGCGACCTCCGCGAGCCGGTCCGCTCGCCGTCGCGCGGGCACGGCTAGCCTCCCCGGACCCGGACGCCACGGAAGCGCGCCGCGGGGGCGCCGTGGCTCACGTGCGCGGTCTGGGACGGTTGGCCCTTGCCGCAGTTCGGGAGCCCCCAGAGATGCCAGGTCGAGCGGTCGCCGACGGCGTCCATCGACCGCCAGAACTCCGGCGTCATCCCGGCGTAGATCGCCCGGCGGACGAGGCCGCCGAGCTCCCCTCGGACGATGCGGCGCGCGACCTCGGTGCCGAACTGGAAGTTGAGCCGCTTGTCGTCGATCGACCAGGAGCGGTTCGTATCCATGAACACCCCCTCGTCAACGCCCTCGAGCAGCTCGTCGAACGAGCGGTCGCCGGGCTCGAGGTTGATGTTCGTCATCCGGATCAGCGGAGCGCGGTCGGCCCCGTCGGCGCGGGCGGTGCCGCCGGAGCCCCCGAGGCCGAGCGCCGCAGCGGTCTCGCGCGAGGTCAGGAAGCCGGCGAGGCGGCCCGCGGAGACGATCGGCACCCGCTGCGCCGGGACGCCCTCGTCGTCCCAGCCGAACGTGCCGAGCCCGCCGGGCGCGGTCGCGTCCGCCACGACGTGCATCCGTTCGCTTCCGTAGACGAGGCGACCGACCCCGTCCGGCGGCACCCAGCTCGTGCCGGCGAACGCCGCTTCGCTCCCCAGGATGCGGTCGAGCTCGACCGCGTGGCCGACGCTCTCGTGCACTTGGAGCGCGAGCTGCGACGAGCCGAGCACGAGCGTCGTCGACCCGGTCGGGCAGGCCGGCGCGTCGAGGAGCGCGACCGCCTCTTTCCCGACTCCCTCGGCGACCTCGGGCAGCGCGAGGCCCCGCACGAACTCGAATCCGGCCTGGCGGAAGTCGCCGCCGAACGACGACGGGGCGCTGCGCGTCTCCACGTCCGAGCCGCGGACGGCGGTCGCGCTGACGCCCGCGCCCACCTGCACGATCCGCGAGTGGAACGACGCACCGTCGGACGAGGCGAACCATTTCGTCTCGTCCCACGCGTGGAACGACGCGACGCCGCTCTTCACCTCGGGACCGACGTGGAGCCGGTGCTCGGCGTCGGCGAGGAGCGCGATCACCTCCTCCCCCGGGACGGCGAACGGGTCCTCCCGGAGCGCGGTCGCGTACCGGCCGCGGTGGGGGCCCGCCTCGTTCGTCCAGGGGAGCGGCCCTCGCGCGGTCCGACCGGCGGCCCGGGCGAGACGCACCGCGGTCCGGGCCGCCCGGCGAACGGTCGCCGGTGTGAGCATCCGGGTCGCCGCGAAGCCCCACGCCCGGTCGGTCCGGACCCGAACGCCGAGACCGGCGGTGTGCGACGAGGTCAGCGACGACGCCGCGCCGTCGCGCACCGCGAGGTGAAGGTACCGCTGGGGGGTCACGAGCCGCACGTCGGCGTACCGGACCCCCTCGGCCCGGGCCGCGTCGAGCGCGACTCCGATCAGCGCCTCCGGCAACTTTGACGCCCGGGGGCGGACGACGCGGACCGGGAGATAAGCTCGCGGCCGACGGTCCCCGTCGTCAGAGCATGACGCGGAGGTTCAGCTTCTCGGTGAGCTCCTTGTAGCGGTTGCGGATCGTGACCTCGGTCACGCCCGCGACCTCGGCGACCTCGCGCTGGGTCCGGCGCTCGCCGCACTGGACGCTCGCGATGTAGATCGCGGCGGCCGCGACCCCGGTCGGGCCCCGGCCGCTCGTGAGCTCCCGCTCGGTCGCCTCCTTGAGGATCTCGTTCGCCCGCGTCTGGATCTCGCCCTTGAGCTTCAGCTCCGAGCAGAACCGCTGGATGTAGTCCTGCGGCCGCGTCGGCATGAGCTTCAGGTGGAGCTCCCGCGTCATGAAGCGGTAGGTCCGCCCGATCTCCTTGCGGCCGATCCGAGACTTCGACGCGATCTCGTCCAGCGTCCGCGGCACGTTGCACTGACGGCAGCTGCCGTAGAGCGACGCCGCGACCACGCCCTCGATCGAGCGCCCGCGGATCAGGTTGCGGTTGACGGCCTTGCGGTAGATCATCGCCGCGGTCTCGCGCACGTTGCGCGGGAGCGCCATACCGGACGCGATGCGGTCGAGCTCCGCGAGCGCGAACGCGAGGTTCCGCTCGGTCGCGTTCGGGACGCGGATGCGGCGCTGCCACTTGCGCAGGCGGTAGAGCTGCGCGCGATTGCGCGTCGGGATCGACTTGCCGTACGGGTCGCGGTTCTTCCATCCGATCTCGGTCGAGAGACCCTTATCGTGGATCGTGAGCGTGGTCGGCGCGCCGGTCCGCGCGCGCTTCTCGCCCTGCTCCGCGTCGAACGCGCGCCAGTCCGGGCCCTGGTCGATCATCGACTCCTCGAGGACGAGGCCGCACTCGTCGCAGACGAGCTCCCCCCGCTCGTAGTCGCGGGTCAGGTGCGTCGAACCGCAGCTCGTGCAGCGGGTCGCGACCGCGAGGTCCTCGGCCCGCGGGGGCGCCTTCTCCGGTTCCGGCACGGCGTCCTTCTCGGCCATCGGTGTCGACCTTCTCACTCCCGACGGAGGGTCGCATCGAGCAGCGCCACGCCCTCGGCCGGCGTCGGGGGCCGGCGAGGGCGCACCGAGAGGTACGGTCGCGCGACGGGTCCGAACACCCGGACGACCCGCCCCGTCACGACGCCGCGGGCGTCGGTGACGATCGTCCCCTCGGGCGGGTACTCCGGTCCGTTCGCGCGCACCGTGAGGTGCCCGGCCGGAGTGACCGCGCGTACCGAGCCGATCTCGCGGGGTTCCGGTCGACCGCCGACTCGCGACAAGTGGTATAAACCACTTGCGATAGGTATTTTACTCTTACGGACGGCCACGGGCGGCGCGCGCGCGCGCCCGGCTCGCCGCCGCGCTCTGGTCCGCGTCGCTCCCGTTCACCGGCGAGAACTCCGCGGGCGGGACGTACGGGTTGTAGGGGAGGAACGCGGGCGGGCTCGCCCGTTCGGACGAGGGCTCGTCCTTCGACTCCTCGGCCCCGTCCGCCGGTTCCTCGGGCTCGCCCGACTCGGGCGGGAGCAGGTCCGCCGCGCCGGCCTCGTCGATCTCCATGGGTACGGCACGGGCGAGCGGCTCGTCGCTCGCGAGCCGCGTGCCCGAGTCGGCGGCGAGCTTCCGCTCGCGCGTGATCCGGTCGACCTCGAGCCAGAGCGCCTCGATCTCCTCCTCGGGGGTGCCGTACCGCCGCTCCTCGCTGAGGGCGGCGCGGACCTGGGCCATCAGGCGCGCCGCGCTGTGCGCGTCGCGCGCCTTCCCCTTGATCCGTTGGAGACGTCGGGCGAGGTTCCGGGCCTCGAGCAGGATCTCCTCCTCCTCGTGCGGGCTCGGGGCGGGAAGCGCGGGCGCGCGCGGGATCCGCGAGACCGCCCGGCGGGTCTCGACCAGGCGCTGGGCGGAGAGCGCGAGGCTCTGGTCCTGGATCGCCTGCAGGAGCTGCGTGAACAGGTGGGCCGACTCCCGAACGTCCTCGCCCCGGTTGCGGGCGCGCCGGATCGACTCGCCGAGGTTCTGCGCTTCCTGGACGCAGAACTTGGGGATCGTGTCGTTCAGGACCGCGAGGGCGAGCGACGCGCTCGCGGCCGCCTTCTCCATCGACCCCGAGCTCAACGGGTCGGTCTGCAGCCGCACGCGCGGGTTTCCGACGCGCGCGTCGAGGTGCTGGACGTCGACGCCGAGCGTGGACGCGATGGCGCGCAGCTCGTCCGCGCGGCGGAGGAGCTCGCGGACCCAGGTCCAGTCCTGCAGGACCTTTGCGAGCAGGTTTTCCGCGCCCTTCACGACCAGCGCGGCCTTCTCGACCGCGCCGGCCTGGACCGCCTGCTCGAACGACTGGAGGATCTGGGCGGTCGGGAACGGAAGCCCCTCGAGCTCGAGCGCTTGTCCCTGGGAGGAGATCCGCTCGAGGCGCGAGCGTAGCTCCGCGACCGGCGGCACCGCGGCCTTCGGCATCGCCTACCCCGCCTCCGGCTCCGCGGAGAGCATCCGCATCAGCCGGGCGAGCGCCTGATCCGCGCCCCGCAGTTCGCGATTGCGCAGGAGGTCGGTCACTTCCCGAATCTGCGCCGCCGCCTCGCGCGCGACGTCGCTGTCCGGCGGGAGCGTACGGACCCGACCGGCGAGGCTGCGCGCCTTCTTCAAGAGCCGGTCGAGCGTCTCGGATTCGGTCTCGACCGGGGTCGCGGCCGTCGGGCCGACGCCGACCGCGACCTCGTGCAGCTCGCGCGACTGCTCGAGCTTCTCGATCTCCCGCCGGAGCTCGCGCACGCTGCCGACCGCGTCGGACAGGCGACCCTTCTTCAGATGACGGGTGGCCTCCGTGTGGAGGCGTCGGGCGGCCGCGCTGGGCGCGTGGTCGTCGGGGTACCGTTCGAGCACGACCTCGTGCCGCGCGAGTTCCTCCTCGAGCGAGGTCGGGATCGCTTCGTGGAGGAGCATCAACGTCTGGGCCGCCGACTGCGCGATCGTGTCGAGCGCGTCCTCGATCAGGTCCGGTTCCCGCAGCTGGTCGCGGAGCTCCGTGACCTCCGCCTCGATCTCGCCGAGCGGGATGCCGAGGTCGGTCGCCTCCTTCCGGAGCGTGTCGATCTGGCGGAGGAGCCCTTGAAGCCCTCGCCAGTCCGACTCGAACTGGGACATCCGGCGCTCGGTCTCGAGCAGGAGCCCGCCGGCGGCCTCGCGTTGGCCGCCCTCGACCGCCGACTTCAGCCGGTTCAAGTCTCCCTGGACCGCAAACCGGACGCCCGATTCGCGGAGCGCGGACTCTCGCGCCTGCAGCGATTGGAGTCGATGGGTGAGGAGCTCGTCGGTCTGCCGATCGAGGCTGCGCTGGGCCCGGCGGAGGACCTCGAGGGCCTCAGTCACGCGCCCCTCGGCCTCGCTGATCGCGGCCTGACACATCTCGTTCGTCACGTCGGGAGCGCCGCGCCCGAGGCCGCGCACATAGTCGAGCTTCCCGCGGATATCCCGGCTGATCGCGCTGCAGATCTCCGCTTCCGGGGAGGGGGCGACCGGCGCGCGCGGCTCGGACTTGGCCGATGCCGGCGACGCGCTCTCGAGCTCCGCCGTGCCGGATCCGTCCGGCCCGATCGAGCGGAGGCCCTCGATCGCAAGCGCGGTCGGGAAGCCGCAGACCGAGCAGTGGCCGACGGCGGACGGGATCGGTTGCTCGCAGATCGGGCAGCTAGTGGGCACGGCCGGCTCTCAGAAGTACTGTAGAGACTGGGCTATCGACTTAACCCCTTGCCCGCCTCGGCGCCCCCGATAGGCGGTCTCACCCGCCGGAGAACGTCGGCACGACCGTGAGCCGGACCGGCCGCGTGATGGGGGTGTCGAGCGGGATCGGCTCCGAGTCGATCATCACCGCACTGCCTTCGGGCGACTGGCCGACCGAGCGGAGCGCCGCGCGCACGAGCGTCCCCGGCGCGACGCGCAGCCGGCGCCGCTCGACCGAACCTCCGCGGGTCAGCTCGATGACGACCGCGACCCGGGCGGGGGAGGCGCTGAGGGGGAGAGTCTCCGGCACCGGCGCCTCGCGCCGGGCGCCCTTTGAACTCCCGCGATGCATACGCACCACCAGATCTCGAATCTGGCGCCTTGGCCGAGCTAGGCTACCTCAGCACCCGAAGGGAGCGGAGCAGTCGACCTATTTTTGCGTTTGCCGCAACGACCGCTGGACGGGTCGGCGCGGGCGACTTGCGGACAGTGGGCTTGCGGACTGGCCCGAGTCCGCCGTGTTACCCGCGAGTCGGCATGTGGCCCCTGTACCTGCCCGTTCGGACGACGTGCGGGGAGAGTCCGTCCCGGTCGGGATATTGCGGTCCGGCGCTCAACGAGGGTTGCCCGTGTGGTCCCCTTTCTCGCTCACTAACGTGTTGCGCCTGACGGACGGCATCGCATCTCCTAGCCCCGGGTCTGGCCGAAAGTCGCTCGAAACATCCCCGAGAGTCCACTAAAGTATAGGCGAGAGAGTCGTGACGTTTCCGTAGAGGGTCAGCGTGGCAGCAAGTCCGTCCGTACACAAGCCGTAAACGACTGTCAAGCCGGCGGCTGACTCTACCTGAATAGTGGCGCTACCCTCGAGCCCCCCCGCCACGTACGGGGTCCCCGACCCGCCTCCGATCGAAATGTTCGCGTAGCTCTCTCCCGGGAACGAGACGTTGGCAGAGAGGGTGTCCACGACCCAATTGAGTTCGACCCTCGAGCCTGACCCAGCTGAAATGTGCCAAGGGCCGGTGCCGCAACTCGTGGAGTTAGGGCCGGCGCCGTCCCCATTGATAACTGCTGTCGAGAAGTAGACCCCTCGATATGTGGGACTGATGTTGACCACGAACAGTAGGACGACGGCGAGGACAATCGCAACCGCTCCTACGCCTAGGAGCATGACCCGCACTCGCGTACTAAGGCTCATCTACGGGACCCATCCCGGTTCCTCATCGAAAGTATCGCTCAATGGCGCGCGGCCGACCCGATCGCCGACTTGAGCCGTTCGATCGCGTCGAACCGGTACGGGTCGACCCCGCGACGGTCGGCGAGGAACAGGCTGACGTGGTCGCCAAGGGAGACGGCCATGAGGGTCGCTTCGAGCCGGTCCTCGGACCCGAGCGGCACGACTCCCACGTCGACGCCGCGCTCCCGCACGAGCCGCGCGAAGTGGCGGAGTCCGCGGCGCGTCGGCGCGAGCTCGCCGGCCCACTCGAGGAGCACGATCGCGAACCGGCGCGCCTCGCGACGCGAGATCGCGTCCCAGGCGACGATCGCGTTGTGGAACAGTTCGGGGACCTCGTCGAACAGCGCGACGCGCTTTGCGTTCTCCTCGATCTGCGTCTTCCAGCGGCGGGCCACGCCGGCGAACGCGCTCTCCGCGCACACGACCGGGACCCGGGAGCCGATCTCCCGGGCGACGACCGCGGCGACGCCGCCGGGGGCCGCGTACTGCGCGACCTGCCGGGCGAGGCGGCCGGTGATCCGCTCGACGCGCGCCTCGTTCGACTCGGGGAACCACGGGTCGAGCAGCCCGAGGAGACCGCCGAAGACGTGGCCGATCGCGCTCCGCGGGGGCAGTCCCGGCGGGAGCGGGAGGTGGGGCACGCCGTCCCGTTCCGCGCGCGCGCCGAGCGCTCCACCCGAGGTGATCACGACGCGCGACGCCCCGACGCGGCCGGCCGCATCGTAGGCCCGCAGCGTCTCCCACGTGTCGCCCGAGTAACTCACGAGGACGACGCGACTGCGCTTCTCGACCGCCCTCGGAAGCTCCGGGGCTCGGATCGGTTCGATCGTGAGCGGGGTCTCCGACTCGACGACCGAGCGCACGAGCTCCGCGGAGATCCCCGAGCCTCCCATTCCGACGCAGAACACCGTGGTCGGTCGACCGGTGGCGGGAGGGGCGGCATCGAGGCCCGTACGAAACCCTTCCGCGAGCTGCGTCGGGAGCGCTGCCGCGAGCGCCCGCATCTCGAGCGCTCCGGCGGTCGCCGCCGAGGAACTCCGCACGGCCCCGCGGGCGCTCGGTCGGAGATAGCCCTTGCGGCGGCGGCCTCGACCGGTCGACCGCCTACCGTTCCGAAACTACTTCAACCGGGCCGCGCCATCCTCCCGGCGCGGAAGCTTCTCTCGATGCACGCACCCCGCAGGAGGTTCCACGGCGACCGCGAAACCCCCCTCACCTCCTGAGTCGGAGCCACGGATCTCGACCGGAAATCCGGGCCTCGACGCGATGCTCGAAGGCGGGGTGATCGCCCGCCGTCCGTACCTGATCGTCGGCCCCTCGGGGACCGGAAAGTCGACCCTCGCCCTGCAGTTCCTGATCGAGGGGGTCCGACGCGGCGAGCGGGTACTGCTCGTCACCCTCGAAGAGCCTCCCAACGAGGTCCGGCTGAATCACCGGGGTCTCGGGCCGGATTTCGACCGGGTCGAGGTGTTCGACGCGATCCCCGACGTCATGCGGTACGAGCGCGTGCCGTTCAAGGACATCTCGGCGGTCCGCGC
>JASHPY010000065.1 GCA_030037855.1 Thermoplasmata archaeon
AAAGCGCCCGGGCGACGCTCGAGTCGCGGACGGCCGGATCAGCCGCGTCCTGCCCGACGTAGGACCCGGAGGGCGACAACGGTCGCCCATCGGCTCGGCTCGCCCGGATATTCTAGCATCACCGGATACACGGGCGGGGGATGGTGATAGGGATCCGAAGCCTCGAGATCCGGCTGGACGCAGTCGAGCCTCCACCAGCCGTCCGAACCCCGCTTTCGCTCGAGGAGCCGGAGGGCCGGACGCAGCCGTCGGTCCGAGCCGTATCCGAGAGCCGTGAGGAAGTCCAGTCCGACCAGGAAGTCGTAGTAGTAGTGGTTCGGATAGTGGATGCGCCACCACGGCTCGTACGTGGATCCATCGACCTCGTGCAGGAGCCCTCGCTCGAGGAAGAACTCAGCTCCGCGCTCGATCGCGCGGACGACTCGCGCCGATCGGGACGGCGGAGGGATGACCGCGAACGCGGCCATCGCTTCCCAAGCGGCCAGCGTGCCGGTCCGGGACCTCCAGCAGTGCCACCCCCCATCGGACTTCTGGGCGGAGACCAGCCAATCGATCCCTCGTTGGATGCGCGGGTCGTCCAGGAATCCAAAGCGAACCATCATGCGGACCCCGTTGCCGGTGATGCAGGTCTCCGCGCCGGTCTCCCCCCAGACCCCCTCCTTCGGGTCGGACCAACGGTCGAGCAGAAGGTTCGCCGCTCGCGCGACTCGGGGGTCCTTCCGGGTCATCCCGAGTTCGGAGAGAACGATGAGAAGGAAGTTCGTCGAAGTGTACTTGGGGAGGTACAGGTTCGTCGGCTCATCTCGATACGTCGCCCATTGGCCGGAGGGCTCCTGGAGGCTGAGGATCTCCCATGCCCAACCCTTCCGCCCGATCTCCGCCCGGGCGGCTCTGACCCGCGGATCGCGCTCGGGCCGGTCCAATAGATCCGTCAGGGCCCAGTACCGGACCGAAGGGTCGGTCCCTTGGAGCAGAAACCGGCGGGTCTTGGCGGTCAGCACGGTCTCGAGTACAGACCGCGCCTACTTGGATTCGCCCCTCAGCGGGCGACGTATCTGGAGCGATGACGTTCAAGGGTCTCCGTCGGGCGAGAGGCCCTTCCCGCGTGAGTGAAGGTTACCAGAAAGCGGGGGACCACCGGAACTTCGTAGCGCGCGCGAACCCGCCGCCCTTCCCGTCGGACCGGTCCGGCTGAGCCGAGAAACGCATTACCCTCGCGTCTAGGACGAAGCAGGCTACGCATCTCCCGACCCGAACGTTACCGGCGAGGAGTCACGAGCTGCCGCGGTCGCGACGGACACTGGGGTTCGAGTGACGTCGGGGTCATCGGACGTCCAAAACAACCAGTCCTATACCCGACCGTGTCTCGCTGTTCCGAGAACCTGTATGGCCTACTCAAAACGATCCGCCAAGACTCGCCCGCCCATGGCCTACGTTTCCAGTGTCGCGGTCATGGTTTCGGATCGAGAGAGATCCTTGGAGTGGTACACCGGGCGGCTGGGCCTCGATGTCGTGGAGACCGATCCGACCGACCCGCACTGGGTCACGGTGGGGCGCACTGGCCGCCAAGGGGCGCTCCACCTCTGTCAGGCGGGAGACTATCCCGACCTCGTTCTTGAGCCGGGAGACTCCGGAATTGACCTGCGAGTCGACTCCGATTTCAAGAAGGCTTGCGCGACCTGGAAGAGCCGCGGGATTCGGTTCGCGATTCCACCGCGGAAACGAAGCTGGGGCTGGGAAGCCCACGTAACAGATCCGGACGGAAACGTGATCCGGATCACTTCGCCCCTTACCCAGTGAGCGATAGTCTCTCCGCCCGCGACGGCAAATTCTGAACTTGACGGGGTGCGCCGGGTCCCGTCCGGGCGGACCGGAGTCGCGCAGGATCAGAATGTAAAACGAAACCTACACAGAACATAAATAGTCGTTTTCTTCTGTTAAACAGCGTGCGGACTGCTCGGGCCGGATCTCCCGCCACCCGATTCCTCGGCGTGCGCCTCACGTCCGAGGAGGAGGCGCTTCTCGAACAGTATCGATCCTCGAACGAACTCGCGACCCGGTCCGAAGCGGTGCGGGCGCTCGTGCGCGGCGCGTCGGAGACGCGGCCCGCCGACGTGAGCATCCCCGCGACGCTGCGGAACGAGCTCGACGAGCTCGTCGAGGATGGCTACGCCCGGGACTTGGACAGCGCGGTGACGCTCGTCCTCACCTTCGGGCTCGGGGAGATCGCGCGGCTCCACGGCGAGCGGCTTCCGGCGATGCGCGACCACGCGCGCCGGGCCGCGGGGCGGCGCGAGGATCGACGACGCGCGGACCGCGAGGGACGGGGACTCCTCAGGCGCTAGGTCCCCACGAGTGGGTTGGGTTGCAACATGGAGACGATCGGAAAGGCATGGAGTGCGCGGAGCGGGTTCATTTGCCGACTGTGCCGTCAGGACGCGAAGCATAATGAGGTGCTGCACATCTCGTACTGTCCCGTCCACGGACTGAGCTCTCCGCTCGACGCACTGCCGTGGCGGCCGGAGATGAGAGTATCCCGCGCCTCTACACCCGGACCGGCGACCGAGGCACTACGGGTCTCGCCGG
>JASHPY010000013.1 GCA_030037855.1 Thermoplasmata archaeon
GTCCGGCCGCGCGGGGGTAGCGGCCGGCAGACCGGCGACCCGGCGCGGCGAGCGGCTGCTCGGGGCCCGCGCGATGCGCGGGGCTCCGGTGCCGCGCGAGCGAAGCCGGTCCCGTTCCGTGCCCGGACTATCCGGTTCCGCGGGTCGGGCGTAGCGCGCGCTCGAGCAGGGCCGCCAGGATCCCCCCGATGATCGGCGCGACCCAGAAGACCCAGTCCTGTTGGATCGCCCACGTGCTGCCGGGCCAGGCGGCCGCGACGAGGGCCGGTGCAAAGCTCCGGGCCGGGTTCACCGACGCTCCGTCGATCGGGATCGCGATGAGGTTGGTCATGGCCAGCGTCAAGGCGATGCCGACCGGTGCGAGGTTCTTCGTTGAGCCCTCGGGGCGGGTCGCGAAGAGCGCGACCAGCACGAGGACGAACGTCAGGCCGACCTCGAGCAGGAACACCGAGCCGAGCGCGACCGTGTAAGGCGAGCCGTTGCCGGCGTAGCCCTGCGAGGCGATCGCCGTGTGCTGGGCGGTCGCGAACACCGCCGGGTTACCGTACGCGACGCCGGCGATCAGGCCGGCGGCGGTGACGCCGCCCAGCACCTGTGCGACGATGTACGGGATCACGTCCCGGCCCGGGAGCCTTCCCGCGATCCAGCCGCCGATCGTGATCGCGGGATTGAAGTACGCTCCCGAGAGGTCGCCGAAGGCATACGCCGCGCCCAAGACCCCGAACCCGAGCGCGAGCGAAGCGACGAGGTCCACGACCAGGGGGTCCGAGATCGGACCGTGGTCGGCGAACACGACCCCCCCGGCGATCGAGAGCACCAGGATGTAGGTCCCGACGAACTCGGCGAGACACCGCTGCGCCCGACTTCCCGTCACACGGGTTGGCACGGACTTCGGGTTGAAGAAGCTTAGGATTCCGGGCCGATCCCTCCTCGGGGGAACGCGGGTTCCCGGATGCGGGTCCGGACGGCCGAGCGTTCCACCGGCCGCCCCTCGCGAGGCGGGAAGCGGACCGGCCCGCTACAGGACGCCCATCTCGGTCAGCTTCTCGGGAAGGTAGTGCTCCGTGACGTAGTTCAAGCCGTACTTCGCGAGCGACTGTTGCTCGGCCTTCTTCCCGTTCTTGAGCATCAGCTCGATCTCGGCCCGCCACTCGGCGGTCCCGAACCGCGGGTCGGTGAGCTCGGCTTGCAGGGCTCGGATGTCCTGCTCGGAGAGCTTGTCGGACGGGAGCTCATAGTTCTCGATGTCGGACGCCGTCACTCCGAGGAACTCGGCCGACGGGGTCGCGAGGTAGCTCGAGAGGTGCGCGGTCTTGATTGCGCCGTAGGCGACGCTCGCGTAGATGCGGAACGACCACGGGTCGCCGTCCGTGAAGACGACCACAGGAAGCTTCAGCTCCTCCGTGACCCGGCGGAGGAAGCGTCGGGTCGACCGGGCGGGCTGACCCTTGAGGTGCACGAGGATCGCGTCCCGTTCCTCGTCGAAGTTGTTCTCGGCGAGACGGTCGACCATCCCGCCGCACTCGATCGCGATCACGAACTTCGCGTTCGTCCCCACGAACTCGATCTTCTCCTTCTCGACGTTGAACGGCAGCGAGTAGCCGCCGTCGCCGACGTCGTCCTTGCAGTTGATCTTCTTGACGACGCCCTTGCGGTTCTTCTCCTTGATCGTGAGGTCGCCGATGACGGACGCTCCGTTCTCCTCCGGGTGGAGCCGGAAGTCCTCGCGCAGGCGCTCGCACATCACCTCGAGGTCCTCGATCAGGAGGTTCGATTCGTCCTCGCTGTGGAACTTCGCGTCCTCCCACGCCTCGCTGATGTAGTAGAGCTCCCGCAGGGTCGACGTCTTCTTGTCGCGCGCCATCTCGTTGATGAAGTCGACCAGGTAGAACGTCCGGAGGAGCATCAGCGCGCCATCGAGCTTGCGCGCGCTCCGGGTCCCCATCGCCTTCCCGAGGCGCCAGACGCCATCGCGCGCCTGGAACGAGAGGTTCTGCTTCGTGCGCAGCGGGAGGCGCATCCGGGGGATCTCCCCCTCGTCCAGCTGATGGTAGATCTGCTCGGCGAGCGCGAGGGTCGGCTTCAGCGCGTCCGCCCGGATCTTCGGGAGGTCGTCCTCGTCACTCTTCGTCGCTCGCGCCCGCGCTCGACTCGGCGGCGTCGTAGTCCACCTCCCCTTCCTCCGTTCCGGTCGCGGCCGACTCGGCCGCCGCCGCTTCCGCGGCTTCCACGATCGTCCGCGGCAGTCGCACGTCCCAGTCCCCGGGGAGCGGGTCCGCGCCGAGGATGTGGGACTCGTCGATCCCCGCGACGTACCAATCGAGGTCGTTCGACTCGACGTCGGTCTTCGGCGGGAACTTCACCTCGAGCTGGGTCTTGCCGTTCGGGGCCAGCTTCGGGAGGGTCCACCAGGCGCGACCGAGGCTCGCCTCGGTCCCCTCGGGCTCGGGCGAGAAGGCCGCGAGGGCGAACGCCTCGGGAGGGATCTCCACGAACAGCTCGAGCACGCGCGGTCGCGGGGTGTAGTTCGTGACCTCGACCGGGACGCGCACGGCGACGGCGTCGCGGTCGAGCTTCGACTCGACGTTGACGATGTCCATGATGCGCGTGATCACCGGGGTGAGGTCCGGTGCCGGCTTCCCGACCAGGTGGCTCGTCTTCTCCGCGAGCTTCGGCAGGATCCGCTGGATGATCGCGAACTTGTCGCTCGCGAACTCCCGCCGGCTCATGCGGGAGATGTGGGCCTTCAGGTGACGGGCCGCGGCCTGGATCGTGAGCGTCAGCTCCTTGTCGATCTCGGGGTCCTCGGCGATCGCCTCCTTCGCCTCGCTCGTGAACGGGATCTTCGTGGACGCGACGTGGACGAGGATCACGGCGGGTCCGCTCGGGATCCCCGACCCGCCCTTTTGCTCGAGACCGTAGCGGCGCCAGTCGATGCCCGAGATCGCGGTCGTGATCGCGCACGCTCCCTGTTGGAACAATAGCGGCACGCGGTTCGCGAAGCGGAGGATCTGGATCGGTTGATCCGGCGGCAGCCCGCCCCCGTAGACGAGACCGACCTCGACCATGAAGGGGAAGCCCCCCCGGACCTTGGGGGGCCGGCTCACGGGCGGCGCGTAGAACTCGGGCCGGAGCTCCCCGAGCACGTTGCGAAGCCCCCGCTTGATCAGGACCGCGCCGATCGGCGAGAGGCAGTCGGCGGTCGGCGCGACGAGCGAGACCTCGTGCAGGGCTGCCAGCAAGCGCTCCTGCTCCTCGCCCTGGATCGAGGACGGGGGGCGCGTCGGCCGGAGCGCGCACTTCTCGAAGATCTCTCGAGCGGCCCGGGGGCTGACCCCCGCGAGGTCCTTCGACAGGAACTCGCCCAGCGTGGGTCGTCGGGTCGCTTTGAGGTGGTAGCCGAGCTCGCCGAGTTCGAGGCCGTACGGATGCGGCGCGGTCTCCTTCGCGAGGGGAGGCATCTCCTGGGCCGCCCGCTCGAACGTCACGCGCGTCCCGTCCGGCTCGACCAGCACGATCCGGGCGTGCGGGTTGACGATCGCGGTGCCCCGCAGGTACTCGTACGGGGACTGACGGCCCCGGATGTACCGCGCCTTGAGGACGAGCTCGACCCGCGTCCCGTGGGGGCGGTCCCAGAGGACGAGGTCCTCGGCCACGATCCGGGGCTGGTTCTTCTGGGTGTCGATCGCGAGGTCGAGCACGTGCGCCGCCTCTTCCTCCTCGACCTTCGACGTGATGTGCACGGGGCGCGCGGTCGTCAGGTTCGCGTAGAGCACCGCGGCAGAGATCCCGATCCCCTGCTGCCCGCGCGCCTGGCGGTTCGAGTGGAATCGGGAACCGTAGAGGAGGCGCGCGAAGACGTTCGGGATCTCCTTCCGCAGGATCCCCGGTCCGTTGTCGGACACCGCGACGCGGAGGCGGTCGTCGCCCTCCTTCGATATCTCGACCGTGAGCTCGGGGAGAACGCCGGCCTCCTCGCATGCGTCAAGACTGTTGTCCGACGCCTCCTTGACCGTGGTCAGCAGCGACCGCTGGGGGTTATCGAAGCCGAGGATCTAGCGATTCCGCTCGAAGAACTCGGCGACCGAGATCTCCCGCTGCTTGGCCGCGAGCTGTTGCGCGATCGACTGCGGCGCCACCGCACCAACTGGCCCGCCCCCCGCTATAGGCCACGCGTTGGAGTTGAGCGATGTCGCCAGCCGAGACGCGGGGCTCCGGCACCGACGGCGTTATTCCAACCCGACTCCCTCCGCGGGGGATGTCGAAACGCTCGCGCGCGCCGGACTGGAAGACGTGGCTCGCTCGCTGGGACGAGCAGCAGGAGGCGTTCAACCCGACCCGCGAGGCACGGTTCACCGCGATGATGGACGTGCTGGAGGCGAAGCTCGGCCGTCGGTTCACGGTCCTCGACCTCGGTTGCGGGCCCGGATCGTTCAGCGCCCGGATCCTTCGTAGGTTTCCCGCGGCGCGGTCCGTCGCGGTCGATTAC
>JASHPY010000066.1 GCA_030037855.1 Thermoplasmata archaeon
TTCGTTCCACCAGACGTCGATCGCCGCCCGGAACCCGGGGTGCGACTCGAGATGGTGGTAGAGCGCCTCTTCGTCGAGCGTCCCGGCGCGGCCGACGTTGACGAGGATCGCCTCCGGTCGCATCGAGGCGAGCTCGGCCGCTCCGATCGAACCGGCGGTGAGGTTCGTCAGCGGTCGGACCTCGAAGACGACGTCTCCGAGGGGGAGCGCCTCCCGGAACCGGTCGGCGGGGAACACTTCGGCCACGCCGTCGGCTGGTTCGCCCCGGCGGTTCACCGCCACGATCCGCATTCCGA
The DNA here is from genome assembly GCA_030037855.1 of Thermoplasmata archaeon. Lineage (GTDB taxonomy): Archaea > Thermoplasmatota > Thermoplasmata > Lutacidiplasmatales > UBA184 > Lutacidiplasma. Next base: position 297 of record JASHPY010000066.1, read on the forward strand.
ACGGACGGAGTCGCTCGGCGATCGCCCGGCCGATCTCGCCGTAGCCGAGGATGACCGCGGTCCGGCCCGCGAGGGTCCGCTGCTCGGGCGCGGGGCGGAGTCGACCCTCGCGCACCATCTCCCACCCCGCGGGCAGGTCCCGGGCCGCGGCGAGGGCGAGCAGCACCGCGTGCTCGGAGACGAAGGGGGCGAACGCCCCGATGTTCCCGGCGAACTGCACGTCGGCGGGGAACTTCCCGAACGGAAACCCGTCGGTCCCGGTGAACAGGCGCTGGACGAACCGCAGGCGGGGCGTGGTCGCCGGGTCGAACTCCTTGAGCTCATCCGAGTACCCGCCCACGAGCATCGCTTCGACCGACCGGCGTCGCGCGGGCGGGGTCTCGGCCAGATAGGACCACGGCACCTCCCGAAGCTGCTCGGCGACCCGTTCCCCGACGTCGTTCCGACGTGCCACGGAGATGAGGAGTCGCGGCTCGGGCGGGTCCACGGGCCGCCCAATCGTGAGACCTTCAAGTCGTTCGCGTCGCGATCGGTGGCGACCGCTCGACCCCGCGCGGCTCTTGTAGGGACTCGCAGTGGACGGGGCATGTCGGCTCCCCGTTACCGGGTACATCACGTGCAGATCGCGGCGCCGCCGGGGTCGGAACCCGCCGCCCGATCGTTCTTCGTCGACCTGCTCGGCATGACCGAGGTCCCGAAGCCGGAGAACCTCGCGAAGCGCGGGGGCATCTGGCTCGATTTCGGCGGGAGCCAGCTCCACGTCGGGATCGAGGAGGCGTTCCGCGCCGCCGAGAAGGCCCACCCGGCGTTCGAGGTCGACGACCTCGACGAGGTCCGCTCCCGGCTGGCGGGCCGCGGGGTCGCGACCTGGGAGGACGAGCCGTTCCCCGGCCGACGGAGATTCTACACTCGCGACCCGTTCGGCAACCGGCTCGAGTTCCTGTCGCCGCCCGTCCGTGCGGAGCGCGCCCCGGACCGACCGTGACCGCCCCTCGGGCGGTCACTTTCGACCTCTGGCACACCCTCGTCTACCTCCCTCCGGCGGATGAGTCGACGTACATGGCTCGTCTGACCGAGGCGGCCGTGGAGGTGCTCGCGGCGGCCCCCACCGTGCCCGGCGCGACGCCCGCGACCCGTTCCGAGCTCGGCGAGCGGTTCGACGAGGAGAGCCGCGCCGCGGTCCTCGCGGCGCGGGAGGGTCGCTCGGTGACTCCGGAGCAGCAGATCCAGGCCGCGGGCCGGAGGCTCGGTCGTCGGCCGGCGCCGGGAGCCTACGAGATCGCGATCGCGGCGCTCCTCGCGAGGACGGAGTTCCTCGTCGAACCGACCGCGTCCGAGGTGCTCGGCACCCTGCGGGACGAAGGGTACCGCCTCGGCCTGATCTCGAACACCGTGGGCGAGCCCGGGCGGCTCCTGCGGCCCGTGCTCGCCCAGTTCGGGCTCGAACGGTTCTTCGACGTCTGCGTGTTCAGCGACCAGCAGCCGTGGACGAAGCCGGCCCCCGAGATCTTCCGGGCCGCGGTGGCCGCCCTCGGCTCAGACCCTCAGCACGCGATCCACGTGGGGGACGGATGGCCGGACGTCGAGGGCGCCCGACGTGCCGGCCTCCGCGCGAGCGTCCTGTTCACCGGTCTGCAGCAGTACGCCGAGGAGTACCGGGCGATCTACGCCCGGGAACGGACCGGCGAACTGGACGCGACGGCGACCATCGCCCACCTGCCCGAGCTCCTGCCGATCGTGCATCGGTTCCTTCCCGCCGCACCGTAGCGGCCGCCGCCCGGGTTATTCTTCACCCATCGTGCGCGGCTTCGGTATCACCCGAGGCTGGTCGGCGAGCGTCGGCATCCCCTTCTTGCCCGGGACGATGTCGCAGTCCTTCCAGTTCACCCCGACCGTCACCTGGGGGAACGCGACCTTGAGGGTGTAGTTCGCAAGCTTCCCGACCACGAGGCCCTGCGAGCCCTGGACCAGGTTCGGGTTCATCACCGAAAGATCCCGGGTCAGGATGACGACGGTTTCTCCGAAGACGATGTGGCTGAGCTCGCTCCGATCCTCCATCGGCGACGGGAGCCGACGCGGGGCCATAATGCTACTCGAGCGCAGGAATCCACCGGCGACCCCTGGCCGACCCGCGCGCGACCGCTCGCCGGGATGGGCTGGCCAGGGGCTGCGCGCTCCTTGCCGGAGGCTCCGCGGACCGATCCGCCGGCCGCCCGACCCCCGCCCGGGCCCGATCGGGCGGACCGCCGCGGCTCCGGGGGGAGACGGCCGGGTGTGCGCCGAATGCGCATTCTCTCCCGATAAAAATCCAACTGTTTAAGTATCAGATGGTTGTCCCGTGTGCCATGGCAACATCTGCCACAGGGGAGGCGGCAGCAAAAATGGAAACGAAGGACCCATTCTGGGCCCCGGCCAGCGTCGTAGGCTTAGCCGGGTTCGGCACGACGACCATGTTGGCGGGCATTTCGGTCGCGTCGCTCGCGACGAGCGGCACGAACTGGGGTGTCACGAACGGAGCGGTGTTCCCGATGGCGATGGCCTTCGGTGGGACGGCTCAGTTCGTCGCGGGCGTTATCATGCTCCGGAAGGGAGAGATCTTCCCTGGATCGGCGTTCGTAGGATACGGCGCCTTCTGGTGGGCGTTCACCTTCCTCGCGAGCGGATTGCTCGGCACCAGCCTGGGAACGCCCGGCTCCTACGGGATTGCCTGGTTCATGGTGGTGTGGATGCTCTGGACGCTGAGCTTCCTGATCAACGCGAATAAGCATGGTTGGGGAGTATTCGGAGTATTCCTGCTGTTGTTCTTCGCCTACGTGCTGCTGGTAGTCGACTTTGGGATCATCGGTTCGGGGCACACGCCCGCGAACTGGCTGTTCTCGCTCTCGGGCATCGAGATCTTCATCGACGGTCTCCTCGCCTGGTACGTCGCGACGGCGGTCCTGACGGCGCAGCACCACGACGGGCGGAAGGTCCTGCCCTACTGACGCGCGAGCCGCGGTAGGACCGCTCGGCAGACGAACCCTTTCCTTCCTCTCTTTTCCGGGGTCTTCCCGACGGAGGGGCGACGCGCCGTCAGGCCGCCCAGAGAAGCTGGCTGTCGCCGAACTCGTGCCAGAGGTACCGCTCGCGGATCGCCTCGCGGTAGGCCCCGCGCACCCGACGCTCGCCCGCGAACCCGAAGAGCAGCGCGAGGTGCGAGGTCCTCGGGTCGTGGAGGCCGGTGATCAGCCCGTCGACCGCCCGCACGGGGCGTCCCGGCCGAACGACCAGCCGGGTGAAGCCTCGCCGGGGGACGACGCGGCAGCCGTCCCAGGCCGTCTCGAGCGCCCGGATCACGGTCGTCCCGACGGCGACGACGCGTCGCCCCGCCTCGTGGGTGGCGTTCACCCGGTCGGCCGTCTCGGCGGGCACGTCGAACGGTTCGGGATACATCGGGGGCATCGCCGTGCCGCCCGGCTCGCTCTCGAGGCTTGAGACCCCGGCGTGCAACACGACCGGTGCGACCCCGACGCCCCGCCGGGACAGCGCGTTCAGCAGCCGGGGCGTGAACGGCCGACCGGCCGACGGCATCTCGGCGCTGCCCGGCACCTTCGCGAACACCGTCTGGTACGTCGGGAGCGGGAAGGCGGTCGGCACGTATCCGTACCGGATCGGCTGGCCGCGGCGCGCCAGCAGCGACGGGAGATCGCCGTCGACCCGGAAGAACCAGAGACGCTCGATCCCCGGGTACGGGGCAATGGGGGAGAACCGCACGGGGCCGGACCGGACCGGGATCCCGGGCCGGATCTCGATGGGTCCCGGCGTTGCGAAGTCACGACGCGGTTCCGCGAGCCAGACGCCGCCGCCGTAGTCGGTCGAGAGGTTGAGACGGAACTCCCCGGCCCCGCCCCGCGCGGGTAAGCTCGCCGGCAGGGTCGCGCTCTCGTTCACCACCAGGAGGTCGCCCGGCTCGAGGAGTCCGGGCAGGTCCCGGAACGACCGATGGCGGTTCCCGGCCGCGTCGGTCACGAGCAGCCGCACGCCGTCCCGGCCGACCCCGCGCGCCTCGGGCGGGACGGTCGCCGCGAGCTCGCTCGGCCGTTCGAACTCGAGCGACGGGGAGGAGGTCATGGGGACGCCCCCCAGTGGTCGGCCTGCGCGCGGAATCGCTGACCGGTGATCTCGGCTCCGGGGCGTCCGAACAGCCAGGCCCAGAACGGAACCGTGACGTCCGGTAGCGGTCGGTCGGAGATATCCTGCCCTGCGTAGGCCCGCTGGTGCATCGCCGTCCGCATGTCGCCGGGGTCGACCGAGACGACGCTGACGCCCGTGGGCGCGAGCTCGTGCGCGAGCGTCAACGACGCGAGGTCGAGGGCGGCCTTGCTGGCGCCGTAACTTCCCCAACCCGGGTAGCCGCCGACCGCCGCGTCGCTCGAGATGTTCACGACGAGACCGTGGCGTCGGGCGAGCGGCGGGAGGAGGAGCTGGACGAGGGCGATCGGCGCGACGACGTTCACCCGATAGACCCGCTCGAGCTCGTGGAGCGGGTAGTCGGCGAGGGGCGGAAGCGGCGAAACGCCGAGCTCGGATGCGTTGTTGACGAGGAGGTCGAGCCCTCCGGTCGCGGTTACGCGCTCCGCGACCCGGGCGCGGTGGTTCGGGTCCGCGACGTCGCCCGGGACCTCGAGGACCGATCCCCCGGCAACTCGGAGTTCGCGCGCGGCCGCGGCGAGCGTCCGGGGCGTGCGCGCCGTAACGACGAGGTCGAACCCTTCGCCGGCCAGGAGGTGAGCCACGACGAGGCCGAGGCCCTGGCTCGCCCCCGTCACCACCGCAAGCCGTCGGGGCGCTTCGGACGGGGCGGAGCGTCTCATCGGGGCTCGGGGCGCGCGCGGATCAGGAACCGGCAGACCGGGTCGCCCGCGACCACCCGGTGGGACGTGGAGACGTTCGCCTTCAGCATCGACTCGAACATCCGCCGTTCGACCTCGCACGCCTCCGGGTACCGACCGGCGATCGCGAGGATCGGGCAGTTGTGCTCCCGCAGCTCGACGACCGCCCCGCGAGTGCCGCCGACCTCGGCCATGTACCCGCCCTCGGAACGGATCTTCGCGAGCTCCTCGACCCGGTCCCGCAGCGCCGGGGCCGCGAGCCGGGGACGGTGCTGGTCGGCGACCTCGTGCGAGCGCTCCTGGAGCATGCCCACGACCGCGTCGCGGCCGAGGTGTCGCTCGATGTAGTCGATCGCGACGAGAGACATCTGGGCGTACGACTGCGGAAAGATCCCGGCCGACCGCTCGCTCAGACGGAAGTGGACCGCGGGTCGGCCCACGGCGCTCCGTTCGTACGACCGCTCGACGAGCCCCTGGTCCTCGAGCGAGGAGAGGTGGTGGAGCGCGGCGACCTTCGAAATCCGCCGGACGGCCGCGATCTGCGACAGCGAGAGGTTCGGCCGCTGCTTCAGGAGGAGCAGGAGCTCCCGCTTCGCCGAGGAGAACCCCGCCGCTTCCGGACCGTTCGACTCCGCCATCGGGATTGGGAACGTTCGGGAGATTTATACACTTATGAGTTCACAAAGTTAAGCAACGGCGCGCCGCGGCGGCCGTCGGCACGCGCCGCCTAGCCGCCCGATGCGCGGGCGCGATCACCCGAGCGTGGCGCCGCAGCTCGGGCAACGCCGCAGCGCCGCGTTGGCCGTGTTTCCGCAGTAGCTGCACCGGACGAGGACGACCGGGCGGTCCACGCCTGCCGCGCGCTGCGCGCGAACCGATCGGCGGGCCCGGAGCATCTCCTCCGTGTGCTGCCGCCGAGCCTGCCAGGCCGCGCGACCCGGGCCGACCGCCGCGGAGATCGCGGCGGCGACCGACTCCGGATCGTGCACGAGGAATCGTCCGACCGACCCGGCCTCGGCCACCTCTTCCTCGAGCTCGACGAAACGGCCCATCGCCACCGTCGGCGGGCGGACGTTGTAGAAGAAGAACTCCGGACCGGTACGCCACTGCCGGGGGGCGAACAGGTCGAGCTCGAGGTACATCCCGAAGCAGCGGAGGTTGGTCAGCACGAGGAAGCCGCGCGGGGTCTTCCACACGTTGAGGACCGCCTCGCCGTCCATGAGGTCGAAGGCGCGCCAGGCCTCGCCCGGCAGTTGTTCGGGGTGCGTGACCTGAGACGGGGGTGGGACCCAGTCGGACCGCGGACCGCTCACGCCCCCCTCGAGACGCACCGGGGGGGATTAGGGCTCCGTTCGGCCGTTCCGGCCGCCCTCGGAACGGCGGCGGCGCAACCCTTACGGTCCCCGGGCCCCTCGCACGTGCGATGGTCGCGTCCCCGGCGGCCCGGCGGCGCCCGGCGCGTCGCCCTGATCCGCGCTCCGGCACGGTCGCGGTGGTGCTCGCGGCCGGCACGTCGACGCGGATGGGCCGGCCGAAGGCCCTCGTTTCCGTCGCGGGACGACCGATGCTGGAACGGACGCTCGCGAACCTTTCGGCCGGGGGCATCGAGTCCGTGGTCATCGTGCTGGGCAGTCGCGCCGCCGACGTTCGCCGCGCGGTGCCCACCGGCTCGGCGACGGTCGTAGAGAACCCCGATTTCGCGGACGGCATGTCCAGTTCGCTGCGGTACGGCGTCCGCGCCGCCGGGGCTCGGGCCCGGCACGTGATGGTCGTGCTTGCCGACCAGCCGTTCATCGACCCCGGGACCCTTCGCCGGCTCGCCGACCGGGCGGCGCACGGAGACGGGTCGATCTTCATCCCCACGTACAAGGGCGTCTGGGGGAACCCGGTCGTGTTCGATACGAAGCTCGCGCCCGAACTCGCCGCGCTGCGAGGGGACGTGGGCTGCCGGGCGATGTTCCCGGGCCATCGGGACGAGATCCGGGAGGTTCCGGTCGACGACCCCGGCGTGCTCGTCGATTTCGACACCGACGCGGAGCGGGCGGAGATCGAGCGCGCGCTCGCGGGGGGGACGCCGCTCGCGACCGCGCTCGACCGGCTCAGTGCGCCACGATGGTCGCTGCATGCCGCGCCCCGCGACCACCCGATGCCCCGTCGCCTCGGGCGCCGGCCCGACCTCCCGGCGCTCGCCCAGGAGCTACGCGCCGCGGGGACCCCGTTCGCGCTCGCGACCGTCGTGCGGGTCGTCCGTCCGACCTCGGGCCGGCCCGGCTACCAGGCGATCGTCCGCGCGGACGGCTCCCACGTGGGGTGGGTCGGCGGCGCGTGCACCGAGGAGCTCCTCGAGCGCGCATCGCGCGCCGCGCTCGCCGAGGGAACGCCGCGGATCCTGCGGGTGACGCCCGACCCCGGTGGCGAGGTGGCGGAGGAAGGGGTCACGCGCGCGGCGATGTCCTGTCAAAGCGGAGGAACCGTGGAGATCTTCATCGAGCCCAACGTGCCGAAACTGACCTTGCTGATCGTCGGCGACTCGCCGGTGGCGACAAGCCTTGCCGTCCTCGGACCCGTGCTCGGGTTCCGAGTGGCGCTCGTGGCACCGGGCGTCGAGCCGTCCGAACTTCCCGAGGTCGATCGGCTGGTACCGACGGTGGAGGAGCTCGCGCCCGAGCTCTCGCCCACGACCTACGCGGTTGTCGCGAGCATGGGCAAATACGACGAGACCGCCCTCGCGATGATCGTACGTGCCCCGGTCGCCTTCGCCGGGCTCGTCGCGAGCCGGAAGCGCGCGGAGTCGGTGTTCGCGAGCCTGCGCGAGGACGGGGTCTCGGCGGCCGAGATCGCGCGCGTGCGGAGTCCCGCGGGGCTCGACATCGCCGCGAGCACCCCCGAGGAGATCGCGCTCAGCGTCCTCGCGGAGATCACCCGGGTCCGACGGACGGCCGCGCCGGCGCCGCCGGTGGCGCCGACCGAGACGGGGTCGCCGACCGAGGCCGTCGACCCGGTCTGCGGCATGACGGTGGAGACCACGACCCCGCTCACCGCCTCGCACCGGGGCACGACCTACTACTTCTGCGCCGACGGTTGCCGGAGGAAGTTCCTCCGGGCTCCGGCGAAGTACCTGGCGACCGGGACCGCGTGAAGGGGATCGGGACCGGGTTCAGTGGACGAGCGGCGCCACGGCGAGCCGTCCGATCGGTAGCCGAACCACCACGACGCCCGAGAGCGTGGCGAGGGCCGTCTCGCCCCCCCCGCGCGAAGTCGACCGTCGCGTACAGCTCGCGCGCGATCGTCACCACGACCCGGACGTAAACGCCGAGCACGACCCACGCCGCCGGCGCGAGCGCGAGGAGCCGGTGGCGAACGAGCCGGCCGCCAGGCCGAAAGGGATCCCGAAGAACAGGACGAGGACCGCGGTGAGAAGGATGACTCACCCGAGGCGGCGAGGCTGCCGAGGGACCCCGCGCCGACCGCGAGACGAGCGAGCACCCGGATCAGGGCCCGCGCCGTCCCACCACCGATCGACCGGGGGCTCCGCCGTGGCGACCAACGCCGGCGGCGGGCGCGTCGTGACCGTCAGACCGTGGTCGTCGGCGGTCCCGGGTTCGTCTCCGCGGGATCCGTGGGAACGTCCTCCGCCAGTACGAGTCCGCCCTCCGCGACGATATCCTCGGTCTGGAGCCCCGACAGCGCCGCCCCGACGAACACGACGGCCGCGGTCACGGTCCGGACGGTCGGGTCGATGGAGGACCGGATCCGCGGCCCCGCGCGGGCGGGCTCAGCCGACCTCGAGCTTCTTGCGGGCGTTCTCGAACAGCCCCGCCGCCTTCTGGTCGACCGTGCCCTTCACCATCCGTTCACCGATCGTCGCGATCGGTCCCGAGAGGTGGACGTCACCGGTCCAGCGGAGGACGGTCGAGCCCGCGGACTCCGAGAACGCGAGCACGAGGTCCGCGTCGACCCCGCTGCCGAGCCCCTCGCCGTGGAGATGGATCCGGATCTGCCGGTCGGGCGTGCGGCCGGTATAGCTGCCGCGGATCCGGAACGTCCCGCGGATGAACGCCACGCCGGTCGTCACGGTCCCCTCGAAGCGGTCGGCGTCGACCGCGCGGACCTGGTGCGGGTCGGAAAGGCAGTCCGTGAACGCGACCGGGTCGAGGAAGAACGCGTAGACCCGACCGACCGGCGACGCGACGCGGAAGTCGCCCGCGATCTCCACGATCCGCTCCGCGGGTCCCTACTTCGCGTCCTTGGCGTGGATCGCCTTCCAGACCTTGTGCGGCGAGAGCGGGATGTCGATGTTCGTCACCCCGTACGGCTCGAGCGCGTCCAGTACGGCGTTCACGATCGCCGCCGGCGCCCCGACGGTCGCCGACTCCCCGACGCCCTTCGCGCCGAACGGGTGGTGGGGGCTCGGCGTGACGGTCTTCCCGGTCTCCCACTTCGGCGTCTCGACCGCGGTCGGAAGCAGGTACTCGAGGAACGAGCCCGCGCGGTTGTTGCCGTCCGCGTCGTACGGGATCTCCTCGAGCATCGCGGGGGCGAAGCCCATCGTGAGCCCGCCGTGGATCTGGCCGTCGACGATCGTCGGGTTGATGATCACGCCGCAGTCGTCGACCGCGACGAACCGCCGGATCTTCACCTGGCCGGTCTCCTTGTCGACGTCGACTGCGCAGATGTAGCTCCCGAACGGGTAGGTCATGTTCGGCGGGTCGTAGTAGTCGGTCGCTTCGAGGCCGGCCTCCATGCCCTTCGGGAAGTTCGTGTACGCGGCGAACGCGACGTCCGCCATCGTCTTCGACTTTTCCGGCACGCCCTTCACCTGGAACTTGTGGTCCTTCCACTCGATGTCGTCCGGCGAGACCTCGAGGAGGTGCGCCGCGATCTTCGCGGCCTTCTCGCGGATCTTCCGGGCCGCCATCGCGGCCGCGGCGCCCGAGGTCGGCGTGCTCCGGCTCGCGTAGGTCCCGAGACCGTACGGCGCGGTGTCGGTGTCGCCTTCCTCGATGTTGATCGCGTCCGCCGGGAGCCCGAGCTCCTCGGCGAGGATCTGGGCGTACGTCGTCTCGTGCCCCTGGCCCTGGGACTTCGTCCCGAGCCGGGCGATCACCTTCCCCGTCGGGTGGATGCGGACCTCGGCCGAGTCGAACATCTTGATCCCGAGGATGTCGAACGTCTGGGACGGTCCGGCCCCGACGATCTCGGTGAAGCTCGAGATCCCGATCCCCATCAGCTCGCCGCGCTTTCGCTTCTCGGCCTGCTCTTTCCGGAGGTCGGCGTAGCCGATCATCTCCATCGCCTTCTTCAGCGCGCCGCCGTAGTTGCCGCTGTCGTAGGTCCAGCCGAGGACCGACTTGAACGGGAACGCGTCGGGCCGGATGAAGTTCCGCATCCGGAACTCCGCGGGGTCGATCTGGAGCCGGTGCGCCATGTTCTCGACCAGCCGCTCGATCGTGTACGCGGCCTCGGTGACGCGGAACGAGCAACGGTAGGCGATGCCGCCCGGCGGCTTGTTCGTGTAGGCGGCGTCGACCTCGACGAACGCGGCCGCGAACGGGTACGACCCCGTGATGATGTGGAAGAGGCCGGCCGGGAACTTCGACGGGTTCGCCGCGGCGTCCGTGTAGCCGTGGTCGGCGAGGGTCTTCACGCGGAGGGCGGTCAGCTTCCCGTCCTTCGTCGCGCCCATCTCCGCCTCGATGTGGTAGTCGCGGGCGAACGAGTCGGACGTGAGGTTCCCCGTCCGGTCCTCGATCCACTTCACCGGCTTACCGGTCGTGAGCGCCGCGACGACCGCGATGACGTACCCCGGGTAGACCGGGACCTTGCCGCCGAAGCCGCCGCCGATGTCCGGGGAGATCACGCGGATGTTCTGCTCGGGAAGGCCGCTGACGAGCGCGAACACGGTACGGATCGCGTGGGGCGCCTGGGTCGTCATCCAGACGGTCAGCTTCCCCATCGCGTCGACCTGCGCGACGCAGCCGCACGTCTCGATCGACGACACGTGGATCCGCGGGATGTAGAGCTTCTCCGTGATCACGACCGCGGAGTTCTTGAGCGCCTTCTCGGTCTCGGCCTTGTCGCCGACCTCCCAGTGCCAGATGTGGTTGTCCGTCTTCTTCTTGTCCGGCCGCAGGACCGGCGCCCCGGGCTCGAGCGCCTTGAACGGGTCGATCACGACCGGCAGCGGCTCGTAGTCGACCTCGACCGCGGCGACGCCGTCGGCCGCCGCGTATCGGTCGACGCCGACGACGCCCGCGACCTCCTGCCCCTGGAACATCACCGTGTCGGTCGGGAGCACCATCTGCGTGTCGGACATCAGGGTCGGCATCCACGCGAGCTTCGCCGCCGCGAGGTCGGCGCCGGTGATGACCGCGAGCACGCCCGGGACCGCGAGCGCCTTCTCCTTGCGGATCGCGGTGATCTTCGCGTGGGCGTACGGGCTTCGCACGAGGTCGAGGAACAGCATCCCGGGGAGGTCGACGTCGTCGACGTAGTTCCCTTTCCCGCGGATGAACCGCGCGTCCTCCTTGCGCGGGATCGATTGGCCGATCCCGCCGGCGATCGCCTCGGCCATCGTCAGGCCCCTCCCTTCGCCGGTTCCTGCATCTTCTTCGCCGCGTGCTGGACCGCCTTCACGATGTTGACGTAGCCCGTGCAGCGGCAGAGGTTCCCCGAGAGTCCCCGACGGATCTCCTCCTCCGTCGGGTTCGGGTTGCGCGCGAGCAGCGCGACGCTCGCCATCATCATCCCGGGCGTGCAGTAGCCGCACTGGAGGCCATGCTCGAGGTGGAACCCTTCCTGGACCGGGTGGAGCTTTCCTCCCTTCTCGAGGCCCTCGACGGTGTCGACCTTCCGCCCGTCGACCTGGACCGCGAAGAGGTTGCACGACTTCACCGGCGTCCCGTCGACGAGGACCGTGCACGCGCCGCAGTGGGCCGTGTCGCACCCGATGTGCGTCCCCGTGAGCCGGAGCCGCTCGCGGAGGTAATGGACGAGCAGCATTCGGTTCTGGATCGTCGAACGGTGGGCGACCCCGTTCACGGTCACGTGGATCGTCCGGGTCGTGGTCGACGGGGTCGAACCCGTGACCTCCTCGACGTCGATCGCCATCTCAGGCCCCTCCTTTCGCGCGGGCGATCGCGTGCGCGACCGTCCGCCGAGTCCAGACCCGCACCATGTCGCGCTTGAACTCGACCGGTCCGCGGTTGTCCGCGACCGGCGCGGATGCGCTCGCGGCGAGCTCGCCCGCCTTCTCGAGGTCGGCGGCGCTGCCGGTCTTCCCGTTCAAGAAGTCGGACGCCGCGGCGGCGTAGATCGCGGTCGGCCCGACGTTCGTAAGGCCGATGCCGGCGCCCTCGATCGCGCCGGACTTCGCCACCGCCAGACGGACCCCGACCGCCGCGGTCGCGTAGTCCCCGACCTTCCGCTCCATCTTCGAATAGGCGCTGCCGCTGCCGGGGCCGGCCCGGGGCACGCGCGCCTCGACGAGGACCTCGCTCGGCCCGAGCGCCGTCACGAACGAGTCCTGGTAGAACTTCCGGGCCGGGATCGTCCGTCGCCCCTTCGGACCCTGGGCGACGTACTCGGCGTTGAGCGCGAGCATGCAGGCCGGGAGGTCGTTCCCCGGGTCGCCGTGCGAGAGGTTTCCCCCGACCGTGCCCCAGTTGCGGACGGTCGGGTCGGCGATCTCCCGCCCGGCGTCCGCGAGGATCGCGTACCGCGCCCGGATCACGTCGGAGCGTCCGAGTTCGGCGGTCCGCGTGAGGGCTCCGATCGCGAGCGCCGACGCGTCCTCCCGAACGTAGGAGAGGTCCGGGATCCGGTTGATGTCGACGAGCGCGGCCGGCTGCGCGAGCCGGAGCTTCATCATTCCGATGAGGCTCTGCCCGCCGGCGAGGACCTTCGCTTCTCCTTGGTGCTGGTCGAGCAGTCCGATCGCCTCGTCCAGCGTGGTCGGCGCATAGTACTCGAAGTTCGGTGGATACATGGTCGGTCCCCGTGCGACGGGGTCACACGCCGAACGACTTCTCGGTATTCAAGGCTGGCGAACGTACCGAGCGGCGCGGACCCGAAACGGTAGATACCGTCGGACCGCTCCGCCGCTCGTGCAGCCGGCCCACTACGCGAAGCATCTCGCGTCCCTCATCGCTCGGCGCGAGCCGTTCGCCGTCGCGACCGTGACCCGAACGGAGGGGTCGACGCTCGCGAAGGCCGGGTTCAAGCTCCTCATCGACGCGAAGGGGGAGGTCGCCGCCGGGACCCTCGGTGGCGGCTGCCCCGACGGACCGGTGGTCGAGGCCGCGCTGTCGGCGATTCGGGACGATGCGCCTCGGGTCCTCCGCATCCACCTGGTTGACACGGAACAATCGATCGCGGGGACGGCTCGCGAGACCGACCCGAACGAGATCTGGGTGCAGACGAACTGCGGCGGGACGCTCGAGGTGTACCTCGAGCCGATGCTCCCGAGCCATCGCCTGGTGGTGGTCGGCCAAGGGGGGAAGGACGACGTCGAGTCCGCGATCGTGCGTCTCGCGAACGGCCTCGGCTTTGACACGACCGTCGTCGACCCAAACCCGGTGCTCGACGCCGTGCCGCACGAGCTCGTGCGCTCCGCCACGCTCGACCCGCAGCAGCTCTCGCTCGCCCACCACGACTACGTGATCGTGCTCACGAAAGGGGAGCGGGACGTCGCGGTCCTCGAGGCGCTCGCGCGGGTGCCGGTGCGCTACGTCGGCATCCTCGCGAGCCACCAGCGCGCCCGTCAGGACCTGGAGGAGCTCGCCCGCCGCGGGGCGCCGACCGAGTTCCTGCGGTCGGTCCACACGCCGATCGGGCTCGACATCGGCGCGAAGTCGCCGGAGGAGCTCGCGGTCGCGATCCTCGCCGAGGTGATCGCGACGAAGTACGGGAAGCTTCCGCGACCGGCGAGCTGATCCCGGCCCGAACCCTCGCGACCGGACTACGTTCCGCTGCGCTCGAGCGATATCAGCGGGGCGCGGACGGCGTCCCGGGCCGGATAGTCCCGGATGTACCCGCCGTAGTACGGCACGCGGAGCGCGACGACCTGGCGGAACGCGTCGCGGAGCTCCCGGTCGTCGAGGCCGCGGGTCGGAACGAGGTCGTCGTTCCGGTTCAGGCAGCCCTTGAGCTCGCCCTGGTGGGTGACGCGGATCCGGTGGCAGTTCATGCAGAACTCGCGATTGTAGACGGGGTCGACGAGCTCGACCTCGGCACCGCCGAACTGGTAGATGCGCCGGTGGTGCATCTCCCGTACGAGGACCCGGTCGGCCCGGCTCTCGAGCCACCGCTTGACGCCGTCGATGTCGACCGACCAGTCCTTCTGTCCGACGAGCTCGGGCATGAACTGGATCAGTTGGAGCCGCAGTCCGGCGTTCCTCCGCACGAACTCGATCATCTCGGGGATGTGCGGGAGCGTCGGGCGGAACACGACCATGTTCAGCTTGACCGGCGTGAGGCCGACGTTCAGCGCGGTCTCAATCCCGCGCAGCACCGGCGGGAGCGCCCCGTGGCGGATCTCCCGGAACGCGGCCGGGTCGAGCGAGTCGATCGACACGTTGACGCGCTTCAACCCCGCGTTGCGGAGGCCCTCCGCCCGCCGCGCGAGCATCGAGCCGTTGGTCGTGAGCGAGACATCGGTGAGGTGCCGGACCGTTCGGCCGACGACCTCCTCCATGTCCTCCCGGACGAGCGGCTCGCCCCCGGTGAACTTCACCGATCGGATCTCGAACTCCCGGGCGACGCGGACGAGCCGCTCGACCTCGGCGGCGCTCATCTCCTCCGCGTGCGGCGCGCGGGGACGCGCGACCGGGCCGAGTCCCTCGTCGTGGCAGTAGATGCAGCCGAAGTTGCACCGCTTCGTCACGCTGATGCGGATGTCCGTGACGCCGCGACCGGTGGAGTCGACCAGCATCGGCCGGTATAGGCGCCGACGAGAGTATACCGTTGTCCTCCGGGTCTGCCCTCGCCGGGTCGACTTGCGGGCCCCGCAGGGTCCCGAGGGTGGCCCCCCGGCCGAGCGGGGAGAAGCCCCCGCCGCGGGTCCCGGGCGTCCCGTTCAGGTAGCATGTCGATCGAGCAGCGCGGAGAGGTCGGCGAAGTCAATCGAGAAGCCATCCGCCCTCTCGAGCTCCTCCCGTGCGTTGCGGGTCAGTCCGCTCCGCGTGACCACGAACGCTCGTACGGGCAGGTGCGCCGTCCGCTCGAGGAGGGGCAGACGGGTCAGCAGTCCTTGGACGTCCGCGAACTCGAGCGGTCGGCGGCTCCACTTCACCTCGCCCGCCCAGACTTCCTTCGCCCCTCGGACGACCACGTCGATCTCAGCTCCGGCCCGATTCCACCATCGCCCGATCTCGAGCCCATCAATACGGCGCCCCGCGACCGAGTCTCCGTTCGCGGCACGGAGCGTGTGGCGAACGACCCGCTCAAAGACCCGACCGACGTGCGAGTCCAGCTCCGCATCGATCTGCTTCCATACGGCGTCGGCGCGCCCGAGCTCGAGCTCCGCGCGCCGAGAGAAGATGAAGCGGTAGTAGAACTCGAAGAACGGGTCTCGGAAGATGTACCGTGCGGGTCGACGGACCCCGCAGACCGGCGACTCCTCCTCCACGAGATCGAGGCCGTGACGGAGCACTTCGAGGTACGGAGCGAGCCCGCCCTTCGCGACCCCGACGTGGTTTTCGAGCTCCGACAGGAGATGCGTACCCTGGCCGATCTCGTAGAGGATGCTGTGGGCTCGGGCGGAGACCCTCATCTCCCGGCGCAGCAGGTCCTGGGGTTCCTCGGCCAGAGGCGCTGTGGCGTCGAGGAAGGCGCGTCGGACCGCGGCTTCGAGAGAGCGCCCTCGCGAGAGGACGTGATAGAACGGCGTCCCTCCGAACACAGCGTACCGCCGAATTCGTTCCTCCTCAGTCGCCGCGGGGTAGAGGAGTCGAACCGCCGGATAATCGAACGGCTGGAGATGGAGCGATCCCGTCAGTCGACCGTACAGCGGCCCGCGCGACGATTCGGCAAGTCGCTCCATCATCCCGACGCTGCTCCCCGAAAGGATCATGTGGGGCCCGTCAAGGCGCCATTTCGCGTCCCAGCGAGCCTGGAGTCGAGTCACGGCCTGCGGGTCGCTCGCAAGTACCCGCTGGAACTCATCCCAGACGACCACGCGGGGACGGACCTCTTCGAGATGATCGAGGAACGCATCCCAGTCGCGATAGGGACGCCGCAGCACCCGCCGTTGCCGGGCGAGTTGGTCCGCCATCGAAGCCAACTGCCGGCGCCGATCGGCGTCGTCCGCTGTGAAGAACAAACCTCCCTCGGACCGAGTCAGGCGGCGAAGTAGCTCCGTCTTGCCGACGCGCCGACGCCCGAAGAGTCGGATCAACTGGGGCGTTCGGCTCCTCAACAGAGTCCGCAGGGCCCGCGTCTCGGACTCGCGGTCGACGAACATGGAATATTGTAATGTATTCAATAAGATAATAATTCCTATCATTACTTCGGTGTGGGGGGTCGCGCAATCGGATGCGGCGCGTCGTTGGGCGAAGCTCGTCGGAGCCGGACGCCGCGTCGGTCGCTCCAGTACCGCGCATTTCCGAACCGTCTCGCGCTCGAATCGCGGAGCCGAGCGCATCGCGGGGGAAGTGCCGGCCACGCGGTAGTCGATCGATCGGACCGCGTCGACCTTCGAGAAGCTCGGCGTGACCCCCGCCCCCGAGCGGCTCCGGCTCGAGCGGTGCGGCACGGACCTCGAATTCGGAGGCCGGTGATTCGGGAGAAACGCTCATGGTCGGAGCCGGGCTGGGCGAGGCGCGTGGAGGGGAGTAGCCGCAGCTTCGGGCCATGAACGCGGGTGCGCCGTGGTCGTCGCCGGCGGAGGTCGAACGTGCCCTACTCGAGCAGAACTACCTCCCCGAAGCGGGGCTCTCCCTAGCGATCTATCTCGCCTCCCGCCTCGGCAAGCCGCTCTTGGTGGAGGGGGAGCCCGGTTGTGGTAAGACCGAGATCGCGAAGGCCCTCGCCGCTGCGACCGGCGCGGAACTACTCCGGCTCCAGTGCTTCGAAGGCCTCGACGCGCGCTCGGCGCTCTACGACTGGGACTACCCCCGGCAACTGCTCGCGATCCGCCTCCACGAGCGGTCGGAGTCGGTCGAGAAGGTCGAGCGCGAGATCTTCAGCGAGCGGTACCTGCTCAAGCGGCCGCTGCTTCGCGCGCTCGACGGCGACGGCCGCCACCGCCCCGTGCTCCTGATCGACGAGATCGACCGGGCGGACGAGGAGTTCGAAGGGCTCCTCCTCGAGCTGCTCTCGGACTTCCAGGTCACCGTGCCCGAGCTCGGCACGATCCGCGCGCGTCAGATCCCGCTCGTGGTGATCACCTCGAACCGCACGCGCGACTTGAGCGACGCGCTCAAGCGGCGGTGCCTGTACGCCTACCTTGAGTACCCCGACCTCGAGAAGGAGGCCGCGATCCTCGAGCACCGCGTGCCCGGGCTGGGCGCCGGTTTCGCCCGGGAGATCGCGGCGTTCGTCCAGCGCGTCCGCCGCGAGCCCGAGCTCGCGAAGCGGCCCGGCGTCGCCGAGACCCTCGACTGGGCGGCCGCGCTCCTCGCCCTCGATCGGAGCTCGCTGGACCCGGAAACGATCGCCGCGACGCTCGGCTTCCTCGTGAAGGACGCGGACGACCTGCGCGCCCTCCGCGAGAGGCCCCCGACGGTGGCCTAGGATACCGGGATGCCGGACGGACCCGACCCGTCGACCCGATTCCTTCGTGATCGTCTCGCCCGCTTCGTCGACTACCTTCGCTCCGAGGGCCTCCCGGTCGGGACCGGCGAGGCGGTCGACTTCGCCGAGGCGGTCGATGCAATCGATCTCCTCGACCGGGACGGCGTCCGCGCGGCCGCGGGGATCACGCTCGCGAAGAGCCCCGAGGCGCTCGCGGCCGTACTCGCCGCGTTCGACCGATACTGGGTCGGGCCCGCCGCCCGCGCTCCGGTCCCCTGGCCGCGGGACCCGCCGTCCGTTCTCGGCCCATCGAAGCGGCGCCCGACCCATCGAGCGGGCGCGACCTCCGACGCGACGAGGGACCCCCCTCCCACCGTGGTGATGCCGATCGGGACCTACAGTGCGAGCGCGCCGAGCTCTCCGCACCCGCTCGTGCCGCTCGAGGACCGGGAGGTCCGGGCGCTACGGCGCGGGGCGCGCCGGTTCCGCCGGCAGGTCGCCGCACGACCGGGTCGCCGCCAGAGCCGCGCGCACCGAGGGGTGATCGACCTGCGGGACACCGTGCGGCGAAGCCTCCGGAACGCGGGGGAGTGGGTCGAGCTCGGTCGGCGGGCGCCCCGACTGACCCGCGCGGAGTTCGTCCTACTCTGGGACGTCTCGGGGTCGATGCGGGAGCACGAGAGCCGCCTCTTCGCGCTCGTGCACGCGATCGAGTCGACCTCGCGGCGCTGCCGCGTCTTCGCGTTCAGCACGCGGCTCCGGGAGATCTCGTCCGAAGTGCGCCGCCACGGCTACCGGCGCGCCGTATCGCGCGTCGCCGACCGCATCGATCGCGCGGACGGCGGAACCCGGATCGGGGAATCGCTCGCCGAATTCCGGGAGCGGTTCGGCTCGCTGCTCGGGCCCGAGACGACCGTGGTCGTGTTGAGCGACGGGTGGGATCTGGGGGACGTGAGTGAGGTCGGTGAGGAGCTCGGCCGGATCCGGCGTCGAGTGCGCCGGGTCGTGTGGGTCACCCCGTACACCCGTCGACCGGGGTTCGAGGCACGCGTGGGCGCCCTGCGCTCCGCGCTCGATGTGATCGACGAGCTGCTCGGGCCCGAGGACTTCGCCTCCCGCTGGCCCCTGCGGCCGTTCCGCGCCCCGGCCGCCGCCGGCTAGCTTTCCCCCGCTTTCACTTCGCCGATCGGCGCCCCTTCGCGTCGCGCACGACCAGCACCGGGCAGGGCGCCTCGCCGACGAGCGCGGCCGAGACGCTGCCGCGGATCAGCCGCTGGCCGCGAGTGAGCCCGCGGGAACCGGTGACCACGAGGTCGTGCGGATGCGTCGCGAGGTAGTCGAGCACCGCCGGGACGACCTCGCCCGTGAGGAACGCGTGGTCGAGTCCCTTCGCGCCCGCGGTCAGCGCCTGGGCCCGGAGCTCCTCGATCAGGACGGCCAGCGATTTGCCATCCCGGTCGAACGGGGCGAGGCTCTCCACGCGTCCGTCGGAGTACTCCGACGTGCCTTCGTGGACGGTGCCGATCGTGAGACTCGAGCCGAAGCGCGACGCAAGCTCGATCGCCACCTGGCACGCCCGTCGCGACCCCGGGCTGCTATCGAACGCGACGAAGATCCGCTCGAACATCGGTCGGCGTCGGTCGGTACACGCCGTCGCGGGAGATAAACCGCGAGGACGCCGAGAGCTTCTTGAAGCGGACCTGGCTGGGGGCGACCAATGAGCTCGAAGCGTTTCGACGTCGCAGTGGTGGGGGCCGGGATCATCGGGGCGGCGACCGCGAGGGAGCTCGCCCAGCGGGGCCACTCCGTCGTCCTTCTCGAGGCGGTCGACGTCGCGAGCGACACCAGCTGCCGCGCGATGGGCCACGTCGGCGTCTACGACGACGACCCCGCGCAGGTCGGGCTCACGAAGTTCGCCCGCGGGCTCTGGGACGAGCTCGGCCCCGAGCTCCCCGCGGAGGTCGACTTCGTTCGACGCGGCGCGCTCTGGATCGCGAGCGGCGACGCGGAGATGGCCGAGGTCGACTCGAAGGTCGGGGTCTACGCGCGCGCCGGGGTCGAGGCGCGGGCGGTGGACGCCGACGAACTGCACCGGATGGAGCCGAACCTGCGGCCGGGTCTACCGGGTGCGCTCTGGGTCCCGGGCGACCTCGTGCTCGACGCGGCCGAGGCGACGAAGTTCCTCGCCCGCCAGGCGGTCGATCGGGGGGTGGAGCTCCGCACGAAGAGCCGGGTCCGCGAGCTCGGAGGGGACCACGTCGTGCTCGCCGACGGAGCCCGCGTCCTCGCGGACCGGATCGTGCTCGCGGCCGGCTGGCAGTCGCCCCGCCTGCTTCCGTCTCTTCCGATCCGGCCCCGGAAGGGTCACATCGCGCTGTTCGCGCCCCGACCCGGGTACGTGCGTCACCAGGTCTCGGAGGTCGGCTACGTCCGCGGGGCCGAACCGGGACGCTCGGAGTCGATCACGTTCAGCTTCCAACCGAGGTCGAGCGGTCGGTACCTGCTCGGCGCCTCGCGACAGTACGTCGGCGACTCGCTCGACGTCGACCCGAACGTGATCGGGCGGCTCTACGCGCGCGCGAAGGAGTTCCTCCCGGGGATCGGGGAGCTCACGATCGAGCGGACGTGGGCCGGACTCCGCCCGGCGGGACCCGACGCGGTCCCGATCCTCGGACCGATGCCGGGCCGACCGAACCTCCTCCTCGCGGTCGCGCACGAGGGGATCGGGATCACGACCTGCCTCGCGACCGGCCGGCTGCTCGCGGAGATCGTGGACGGCCGCCCGCCGTCGATCCCGCTCGAACCGTTCCGGCCGGAACGCCTCGGGCTCAATCCGTCGTAGTCAGCGCTCGGACCACCGCGGTCGCGACCTCGACGAGGCGCGGTCGGATGTCGTGGAACTTCGGCTCCCATCCGTCCTCGGAGAGCACGTCGCTGACGACGAACGCCGCCGCGGTGCGACAGCGTCGGACCCGTCCGAAGACGAACAGCGCCGACGCCTCCATGTCGACCGTGAGGACGCCGCGCGCGCGAAAGTGGCGGAGCTCGACCGCCGTCTCCCGGTAGGGCGCGTCCGTCGTCCAGCTCGCGCCGACCCGGAACGGGATCCCCGCGGCGCGGAGCTCGGAGCGGAGCCACCGGCTCAGCGACGCGGAGGGCGAGGCACGGACGCCCGGCGGCGCGTAGTGATGCGACGTTCCCTCGTCCCGGACGGCGCCGTCGCAGACCACGACGTCTCCGGGTCGAAGGTCCGGCGAGAGCCCGCCCGCGTAGCCGACCCCCACGAGATCCCGCGTGCCGGACGCGACGAGCTCCTCGCAATGGCTGATGGTCCCGGGCGCGCCGATGCCGCCCGGAGAGGCGATCCCGACCGAGCGCGCGCGTGGCGGCACGGCGTAGATCTCGCGGGTCCCCAGGATGCGCCGTGCGCGGACGCGTCGCCGAACGCTCTCCACGACCCGAGAGTTCCAGACGACCACGCAGCGTCGCGGAGCGACCATGTCGGGAAGGTACCGGCGGAGGAGGTCGTGCGGTCGCACGATCGAGGGCTCCCCCCACTTCCTCCGGACTCGGGGAACGGATCGGTCCGCCGTCATCGGTCCTCGCGCGTAACGACGGGCGGTAGTCAAGTTTCCGCCTGCGCGCGCCAGCTCGACGCCGCCGGCGCGCGCCGGAGCGGCTCGGAGATCGCTCTACCAGCGGCGGCGCATCGGACGCCGGGGCGGGAGGCCGCCCGGCGACGCCGAGGGGCCCGAGTGGTTCGAGTTCGGGGCGCGGGACCAGGGCCGGGCCGCCCGAGTCGGCTCGGGGACGAGGAACCGGGTGAGCCCCTCCGGTAGTTCGCCGGAAAGGTCGCGGGGGACGGAGTAGCCGAGGAGCTGCTCGATCCGCGCGAAGTCGCGCGCTTCGTCCGGGGCGACCAGCGTGAGCGCGTCCCCGCGTCGCTGGGCGCGAGCGGTCCGCCCGACCCGGTGGACGTAGGTCTCGGGCTCGTGGGGGACGTCGTAGTTCACGACATCGCTGACGCCCTCGACGTCGACCCCCCGGGCGGCGATGTCGGTCGCGACGAGAACGCGGAACCGGCCGGACCGGAAGCCCTCGAGGGCCCGGATGCGCTGCGTCTGGCTCCGGTTGCCGTGGATCGTCGCGACGCGGATCCCCGCGTGCTCGAGCTGCCGCGCGACCCGGTCGGCGCGATGCTTGGTCCGTACGAAGACCAGCACCGACGCGCGGGCCGGCGCCCGCAGCAGCGCGACCAGCACGTCGGTCTTGCGCTCCGACGACACGGAGATCGCGTGGTGGGCGACGCCGACCGCCGCGACCGTCGGGGCATCCGCCCGGATGATGTGGGGATCGTGCAGGAACTCGTGCGCGAGGCGCACGACCTCGGGCGGCATCGTGGCGGAGAACAGCATCGTTTGGCGGTTCCGGGGCAGGCGCTGGAGGATGCGGCGCACGTCGGGCAGGAATCCCATGTCGAGCATCCGATCCCCCTCGTCAAGCACGAGGACCTCGAGCGCGCGGAAGTCGACGTAGCCCCGGTCCATGTGGTCGAGGAGCCGCCCGGGCGTCGCGACGATGATCTCGGCGCCGCCTCGGAGCGCCCGCTCCTGGTCGGCCATCCCGACGCCGCCGTACACCGCGGCGCCGCGGAGGCGGGTGTGTCGACCGAGTCGGCGGAGGAATCCCTCGGCCTGGAGCGCCAGCTCCCGCGTGGGGGTGAGGACGAGCGCGTACGTCCGGCCCCGAGGCCGCGTCAGGAGCCGCTCGAGGATCGGCAGCAGGAACGCGGCGGTCTTGCCGGTCCCGGTCTGGGCCGTGCCGATCAGGTCCCGGCCCGCGACCGCGGGCGGGATCGTCCCGCGCTGGATCGGGGTCGGTTCCGAGTAGCCCATCTCCCGGACGCCGCGCTGGAGCGTGGCATCGAGGGGCAGGTCGTCGAACGTCGAATTCGCCGGTGGCGTCGCTGTAGAGGACGGTTGGGGGTCGCTCATGTCAATCTCGGGCGCCCCAATCGGCCTGGGCAAACGGGGGGTTCCGGTATCGACCCACTCAGCGGAGGGCTCCTTAAGAGGTTCGCCCCCGCCGTGCGCGACCGTCGCTCGGCCCCGAGCGCCGGGGGGAAACTACGGGGAACGGCCCGCCGGAAGGTCCGGCCGCTCGGACGGCGCCGGAGGCTCCGACGGACTCGGTTCGGACGTGGGCGGGCTCGGACCCCCGCCCTCGGACCCCGCGGCCGGGGCCGCCGCGGGCGTGGACTCGTAGGGCGTCATCCCCTGCGGCGGTTGGCGCCGACGACCCGCGAAGACGAGCGACATCCCGAGGAAGATCGCGGCGAGCAGCGCGAGCACGCCGATCAGCGCCCAGCCGAGGTCGCTGATGCCGGCGGACGTCCCGGCCGGACCGGCGTTCGCGGTGAGGTCGATCGAGAGGGCGGTCGTTCCGCCCGCGCTCACGGTGACGTTGTTGAAGTACGTCCGGTAGCCGGTGGCGCTGACCTCAACGGAGTGGACCCCGATCGGGAGCGTCAGCGAGAACGATCCGTCGCCACCGACCGGGCTGACCGTGCCGTCGACGCTCAAGGTCGCGGAGATCGGTTGCACCACGCCACTCAGGATCCCGGTCTCGGCCGAGAACGAGATGTTCTGCTGATTGTCCTCGGGTAAGGTGCCACCCCCGGAGGCGGGAAGCGCGGTGTACCCGGCGGCGGAGACGTCGAACGTATACGGTCCGGACGCGACGAGAGTCTGGGGCACGAGGAGCTCAGTCTGGGTCGAAGAAAGGCCGAACGACTGGCCCGCCGAGGACAGCTCCACGGTCCACGGCGTGCTGACGGGGAGGCCCGACTCGTTGAACGTCAACGCGGTGATCGCGTACGCGTCGAGCAGCACGGAGACGGGCTCGTTTCCGACGGTAACGTTGTCCACGACCAGGCTCATGTAGCAGCAGGCCAGCGGCGCCGGGGTCTCGAGATAGTACTGGGGGGCCCAACCGGTGTAGAAGTAGAGCCCCGGCGCGACCGCGAATACGATCGGGACGCCTGCCGGCGCGCTCACGTTCACCGGGATGCCCCCGAGGGCCGTTCCGTTCAGCTCGATCGACCAGTTGACCCCCGTGGCGATACCGTCCTCGACGAACGTGAGGTTGACCGCGGCGACGAACGTGAGCGAGACCGACACGGCGCTCCCGTTCACCGTCACGTTGCCGCCAGCGGCGGCGTAGCCGACGGGGTCCACGACCGAGTACTCGTAGGTGCCGTTGGGCGCGGCGACCGACAGGCTCGTCGCGTTCGTCGTGGTCGTGACCAGGAGCGAGACGCCCCAGACGGTGCCGGGACGGAGACCGTGTTCCGTGAACGTCACGGGATAGAGCGTGTACGGGACGAGCGGCACGTAGTCGCCGCCCGACACGATCGCCCCGGAGTCGTTGTACGGAAGCACGCCGTACGGGTTCGACTGCGAACCGTAGTTCGCCCAGTAGTTCCCGCCCTGATACCAGGTGTTGAGGATGCTCCCGGTCAGCGTCTCGCCCAGTACGGTCATGGTCGCGCTCGCGGGCTCGATCGAGACGTTCCACGCGTCCGTGTAGACGGCGGGCGTGCAGTTGATCTGGCAGGAGAGCGGGTCGAAGGTCGGGGTGATCGCGGGGAGCGGCACGTCGAAGTAGTTGTTGTAGATGCGGTCCCCCGACTCGGACTCGTTGACGGCCTGGGTGTACGGCCCGGAGTTGAGGACGTCGCTCGGGTCGGTCGCCCCGACCGGCGCGGTGAGGAACAGGTTCCCCCAGATCGTGTTGTTCGTCCCGCCGTAGAGCACGATCCCGTCCCCCTGGTCGAGGAACGTCGCGCCGGCGATCAGGTTGTTCGACGAGTTCCAGACGATGACCGACCCCTCGGGGAAGCCGGCGAGCTCGAACGAGAGCCAGCCCGAGATCGTTCCGCCCACGATCCGGACGTTCGTCGCGTTCCAGAGCTGGATCTGGAGGTTGTTCGTGGACGGGAGGCCGAGCGCGTCGAGCGTCGGCAGCATCCAGCCCGGATAGTCGATCTCGAACGACGGAGGCGTGACCGAGACGTTCGCGGTCGTGCCGATCAGGAGAAGGCCCGGAAACACGGGCCACTGGAAGTCGTTGAAGGCGGCGAACTCGGGCGCGAGCGAGCCGAACTGGTTGTCGTCGAGGACGTACGGCTGCGCCGCGGTGCCTGTCCCCGCGCTGGAGAGGGCCGCGAGCTCGCCGTTGCCGAACGCGATGAGCGGCGTGTAGACGCCGAGCGCCGTGTCGACCGGGGCGGCGAAGGCGAGGGCGGTCGTCGAATTGTACGCCACGGGCAGCAACTGGCCGCCGCTCGTGTGGTCCGCGAGCAGGTACTCGACCCAGTACGGTCCGCCGTTCGGGAGGAAGAACGTCGTGACGCCGGTCGACGACGATGGTACCCACTGCGATGCGCTCGCGTTCAGGGCCGAGCCCGGGTTCACGAAGACGAAGATCGGTGCGGGGTCGAGCGTCTGGACGATCGTCTGGGCGCCGGAATCGTTCGACATCCCCCAGAGGCCGTAGAGGAAGGACGGTCCGAGCTGCATCTCGGCGACCGGTGTCGCGCCGGTGAAGGAGACCGAGACGCCGTCGCTGGTCTCGCCGGTCTCCGAGCCCGCGTCCATCGCGCTCGTCACGGGGACGTAGGCGCGGGACGTCGCGTCCCAGGTCGCGATCGAGAGCGAGGCGTCCATCTGGTAGAAGGT